>DSDU01000004.1 GCA_011056835.1 Deltaproteobacteria bacterium | reverse complement strand
CAAGTATCGCAGAGATTAGTTTCTTTTCCATGTGTTGCCTCCTTTGAGGTCTGCCGCAACGATTTCTCGGCTCCATGAACAGCACCATGCTTTTACAATAGTTAAAATCCAAATATATCGAATGCCTTGTCGACGTATTTCTTAACCTCGTCGGGAACCTTGTCCTTCATTTCACTTTTTGCACCGAGGCCGTATAAATCAGCCTTGGTCAATGGCCTCCCCTGCTCCTTACGTTTGTCTTTCAGCTTATAATACTCATTCATTATGTCGATGACTTTAACAGCTTTATTTTGCTGTTTTGTAGTTAATTCACCAGATTTGACAGGTGCTGTCTGTGGTTTGATCGGTGTCTTGGGAGGATTTTTAATGCTGTTGAGTGTTTGTTGTGCCTCGTTGGATATTGAAATTCCCACCTTTTGGGCCCACTCAAGATTGGTTTGAACCTCATCGGCGCTGTATTGTCCGCTCCTGAAACCGTCAAGAAGTTCCTGCTCGGCATCTTCAACTGCCTTGTCAGGTTGATAAGGTCCTTTTTCCAGGTTTTCGGGCCGTCCACTCCATATGGAAGAGCCTATGACATCGGCTCCGTTCGGATTCGGCGCCCAACTCACCGCCCCGCCGCCGAAAGAACTGTCTTCCGCCTGTGAAACGCCGCCTCCACTTCCGCCTCCGTAGGAGTATGCCAAGGTGACGGGAACCGACAAACACATTATCAAGGTTAACAATATAATAAATTTCTTTTCCATGGCAAACCTCGACTTTCATGTTTGATGTCTGCAAAAAGACGGCTGATAATGTTCTGGTAATTCCTTTTCAGTCACTCACCATAAGGGTTCATATATCGAAAACGCTGCAACATCAGATGCTCTCAAGAACAACATCAAGAAGACACCTGTTTTACATCTGTGTTGACCTGCTTTAATTATGATCTGTCTTCATCCGTTTTCAATTTTGCCACTCTGTGACGGCCATCTTAACACCGACAAAGATACAATACCGAATCTCACGGATCGTAATTGCACACAGGTCGTCATTATTACAGCATCGTTGCGCCCCTCAGAGCCGCTATTCGGTCTTCTAGAGGGGGATGGCTCATGAAGAGCACCTTCCATCCATGCGTGACAGGCTTGCCGTTGATACCGAAGGCGGACATCTGCTCCGGGAGGGGTTCCTGAATCCCTTTTTTAAGTTTTTCCAAGGCGGAGATCATTTTTTCACGTCCCGCCAGGTGTGCGCCGCCCACATCTGCCCGATATTCCCGCTGTCTGCTGAACCAGAGCACAATGACACTGGCCAGGATACCAAAAACAATCTGCGCAACAATAGTGGTAATGAAAAAACCGATTCCGTGTCCTTCCTCGTTTTTCAATATCACCCTGTCGACGAAGTGACCCACCACCCGGGAAATAAAAATGACAAAGGTATTGACCACACCCTGTATGAGCGTGAGGGTAACCATGTCGCCGTTGGCAACATGACTCATTTCATGACCGAGAACCGCCTCAACCTCATCCCTGTTCATGCTGCGGAGCAATCCCTCACTGACCGCTACAAGCGCTTTGTTTTTATTCATCCCGGTGGCAAAGGCGTTGGGCGTGGGAGAATCGAAGACCGCTACATCGGGCATACCGATACCGACTACCGCGGCCTGCTTTTTAACCGTATCAAGCAGCCACAGTTCCCCCTCACTGCGGGGAGCCTTGATGATAGCGGCTCCCGTGAGGCGTGTTGCCATCCACTTCGACATGGCGAGTGAAATGAATGCCCCGCCGAACCCGAATACAGCCGCAAATATGAGAAGACTGGTCATATTGAGACCGACGCCGCTCTCATCAAGTATCCGGTCAACTCCGAGTAGTCTGAGAACAATGCTTAAAATAACCAACACTGCGATATTAGTCGCAAGAAAAAGCAAAATCCTTTTCATTTTCAATAGTTCCTCCTGTTGTTATCGGGAGTTTCCTTACGATTGTCCCGAATTATCCAGAGAGAAACTACCACATTCGTGCACCTCCGGTCAACATGATCCGTCGTGCCTAAGGGTACGATCGAACTGTTTCTTATTCTACTGGTCAACAAGAACCAGCGCTAATCTGCCTGTATTTGAAACAGTGGACCCACGCAGTCGACAGCTGTCCCCTTGCCTCTTCAACGACAAGGGTTTCTTTCGCGGCGCTTCCCACTGAACAGAGGCCATCATATATCTTGGCAGTCCTGTGAATTCCGGCAAGACTGGTGTGTTTTATTGAATGAAATAATTTTCACTGCCAACACGTACAGCTATTGCGTATTATTATGAATGTAAAAAACCACTTTCAATATTACAAGTCGCTTTCTGATTTTTTAAAATGAAAACATATACGCTGATCTACAAAAATCTTGAAAAATACGAGAATTGTAAAATAATGAAAAAATTGTCGGGATTCTTTACAATCGTGAAAGTTTGCGTTGATGTAGCCCTGTCAAGGGATTCAGCACGGCCATGCACGTCCGGAGCAAAAAATTGTCGGATTTCTTTACAACTGTGAAAAGGCTTGAAAGGCAATAATTTTTAAATCTTACCTTTATTCAATTGGTTACGAAACGGCATGTATTTTGCAAATATAATTATCAAGTTTATCACACACGCTCAACGCCTGGCAGGAGAACATCAGATATTAAAAATAATTATTATAAGGGGGAATGAATGATGAAGAAATACTTTGCAGGACTAGCATCCGTGCTATTGATCTTTGGTTTGGTGGGAATGGCGCAGGCGGATACGATTAGTTTGACGGGCACGATACGTGATTTCAATTCCTCTCATCCCCACTTCGAAAGTTCAATTGACGGACATGTCACGGGCTTGGTTGAAAACCAATTGGGACTTGACGAAAAACCGGTACGCACCACAAAAACAACGTCCTCAATGCCCGGTGATTTGTCTCTATTCAATGAATGGTACAACGATGTTGTTGGCGTCAACATGACCGACAGCTTTACTATAACCCTTGATAATGGAGGTTCCGGCAATGTCTATTCATACAGCAATAATTCGTTCTTTCCTATTGACAACAAGTTGTTAGGAAACGAAGGGAGATCTCACAACTACCATTTTACTTTCGAGATTCATACCAGCTTCACCTACCTGGGTGGCGAAACCTTTTCATTCACCGGAGACGATGATTTGTGGGTTTTTATCGACGGGCAGCTTGTTGTTGACCTGGGGGGAATTCATAGCGCTATCAGCGGCAGTGTAAATTTGGACACATTAGGATTAGAGAACGGTAATGACTATAATTTCGATCTGTTTTTTGCCGAACGGCATACAACCGAATCAAATTTTCGCATTGATACATCAATTCTCCTTCACGAAACCCCTGTTCCCGAACCGACCACTATGCTGCTTCTTGGGTTTGGATTGATCGGATTGGCGGGGTTGCGGAGGAAGTTTTAGCTTAACAAGTGGCTTGACGGTTTTTTAAAATTGTGGTTTTTATTTTACTAGCACTTGAAGAGGCAGGGTCATGTGGCCCTGCCTCTTTATTTTTGTCACATCAATTTCATGTGACAATCTTCAATGCATGAATGACACGGCGACATGCGCTGTTAATGTTTGAATTGATGACTGCTGTCTACCTCAAACCCGGCAAAGGGTGCAGCAATGGCAGGATTGCAGTCACTACTGTCTCACACAACAGTCGTGAGCCGTCGCACATCCCAAAATATTGACTGTCAATCATGTGCATTCACATCTTTTTTCTCGGATGCTCACGGGGTTTATCCCATTATCTCATCATCCAGGTCCCTTATCCACAGCGGGGATTCCCCGGCCGGCATTTGATCTGAACGTATAAGTTTCCTTCTTTGTGGTTGAACTTTACGGCAAAATGGGTTACGGATTTTGGTGCGGCGTGATCAACACAATAAAGAGGGAATCAAGGATTATGGAAAAGTTCGATGTGATCGTTGTCGGGGCCGGTCTTGCCGGTCTGGCGGCTGCATATACGATGGCCCGGGAGGGACTCGAAGTCATCCTATTGGAGCGGGGGGACTATCCGGGATCAAAAAACGTCACCGGCGGGCGTCTCTATGTCAATCCTGTCCGCGACCTGTTTCCCGATCTCTGGGACCAGGCGCCCTTTGAGCGTTTCATTACCCACGAAGGGTTCAGCATGATGTCCAAGGATCGTTCCATCACCGTGGATTATCACGGCAGGGAGCTGTGCCGGGAACCCTATCAAAGCTACAGCGTCCTGCGCTCCCGGTTTGACCGGTGGCTGGCTGAACAGACGGAAGCACAGGGCGCCATGCTCCTGAGTTCAGCAAAAGTAGACGATGTGATTATCGATAACGGAAAAATCAGCGGCGTCCTCACCGGCGGTGACGACCTTCATGCCGATGTGGTGGTTGCCTGCGACGGAGTGCTCTCGCTCATCGCGGAGAAAGCGGGACTCCGCCGACCCGGCCTGCCCGGCGATTATGCCGTAGGAATCAAGGAGGTTATCGAACTCGATGCCGATATCATCAACGCCCGGTTTAATCTTGAAGGGAACGAGGGAACGGCCCGTCTTTTCTTCGGCGACATTACCAAGGGAAAATTCGGCGGGGGTTTTCTCTATACCAACAAGGATAGTATCAGTCTCGGTATTGTCATCGGTATCAAAGCGCTCACCGACGACGAACCGTCGATGGAAGCGCCGGCATTTCTTGACGGATTCAAAAACCGCCCCGAAGTGGCCGCCTTGATCAAGGGGGGACAGACCGTGGAATACTCGGCTCATGTCATCCCCGAAGGAGGATATCGGTCATTGACCGCCCTTTCGGGGAATGGTATTCTTGTCGCCGGTGACGCCGCAGGACTGGCCTTGAATCTCGGCGTTACCGTGAGAGGAATGGAATACGCGCTCGCCTCCGGCTATTACGCCGCTCAGACGGTGCTGCAGGCAAAAGACGCCGGTGATTACGGCACTGAGATGCTGTCGGTATACAAGACCATGCTTGAAAACAGTTTCGTCTTGGAGGATTTCAAGAATTTCAGGGAAACACCGACGGTGCTGGATGACCCGAGAATACTGAGTCATTACCCGGATCTGTTCGGAAACATCATGAAAGACATCTATGAAGTGCCGGCAGGATCGAAGAACCGGCTGTATACGACGATCAGGCGGTATCTGACGATCAGTGAAATGCTTTCCATGTTCAAAGATTTCAGAAAGGCGACGAAGATATGAGCGATCCCATGGAGTTGAAAGCGAAACTGGGGCTTGATGTCTTCAAGCCCGGTCCGAAGCCGCACATCACGATAAAACCGGGAATGGAAAAAGATCCCCGGCTGAAAAAGGCGATTCTCGTGTGTCCTGCCGGTCTGTACAGTGAAAACGAAAACGGTGCGGTCACTCTCACTATCGACGGCTGCCTCGAATGCGGGACCTGTCGTATCGCCTGCGGGAAGGACGTGCTGGACTGGAACTATCCCGACGGCGGCGCCGGCGTGCAATTCCGCTTCGGCTGAGACAGCGTGGCTGCACATCAAACTATGCAGGGGATGATCCTTCCGAGGAGAGAACATGGGCTCACCGTGAAGGTATGAATAAAAACGGCATAACATAAAAAGAGGAGGGCACATATGGATTTTAAATTAACGGAAGAACAGGAACTGATTCGCCGAAACATGCGTGAATTCGCCGAAACCTATGTCGACCCGATCGCCGCGGAAATCGATGAAAACAGTCGACATCCCGGGGAGCTCTTCCAGAAGCTTGCTGCGGGGGACTGGATGGGCATTCCGATTCCCACGGAATACGGCGGCGCCGGAGCGGACTATTTGACTCATGCCCTTGTCGTGGAGGAACTGTCCCGATCATGCTCCTCCACGGGATTCACCGTGTCGATTCATGTGGGCATCGCATGCATGTTGACGCTCCTGTTCGGAAATGAGGATCAGAAGCAGAAATATCTTATCCCCATGGCAAAGGGAGAGAAACTGGGGGCCTTTGTCCTGACCGAGCCGGGTGCCGGAACCGACGTGATGTCCGCTACATCGACCGCCGTCCTGGAAGGCGATGAATATGTCCTGAACGGGGTGAAGACTTTTACATCGAACGGGCCCACCGGCGATACGTACTTTGTTTTTGCATGGACCGATAAGGAGGCGGGACGAAAGGGGATGAGCGCTTTCATCGTTCCAAAGGGGACCCCGGGTATGCAGGCGGGTGAGCATTTCAACAAAATGGGCCTTCGATCCTCTCAGACATCTGAAATGCTCTTCAAGAACTGTCGCATACCGAAAGGAAACCTCATCGGCAAGGAAGGCGCCGGTCTGATGTTGGCCATGACCGGGTTTGATCACGGTCGCGTGGGAATCGCGGCCCAGTCGGTAGGTATTCTCCAGGCGGCGCTCGACGAATCCATCAAATGGTCGAAAGAACGGGTTCAGTTCGGGAAACCGATCGCGCGGCAGCAGGCAATTTCATGGATGATCGCCGACATGGCGACGGATCTCGACGCGGCCCGATTTCTCACCTATCGTGCGGCATGGATGAAGGATCAGGGTGTACCCTTCAGCAAAGAGGCCGCGATGGCCAAGTTGTTCGCCGCCGAAGCGGCCATGAAGCACACAACCAAAGCAGTGCAGATCCACGGTGGTTACGGTTACGTTAAAGGCGCAAAGGTGGAGCGCCTGTTCCGTGACGCCAAAATAACCGAGATATACGAAGGAACATCGGAGGCACAGCGAATGGTGATCTCCGGAAACGTTCTGAGATAACATACGCCCTGTACACTGATTACCAGCGTTCACCGGCGCTCGTTCGAGTGCCGGTGAACGTTCTCAACCGGTCGCCGTCAGAAAAACCTGGTTGACCGGATAGGTTTTCAGTAAGGACACCGGGGAGGCGTGCATATCCTTCGAACGAGGATTTACCTTTTATTTTCCGTCAACACGAGGTGGTGAACGATGCCCAACATTATAGCCTGTTTTAAATGGGTCATAGATGAAGCATATATCCGGGCCGGTTCGTCGGGAGAACTGGATATGCGATCGGTCAACTACAAACTCAGCGACTATGATCGCAACGCAATCGAAGAGGCAGCCCGGATAAAAGAAGAACATGGCGGAACCGTCATCGCCCTGACAGTCGGTATACCGGGCGGAACGAAGGGGCTGAAAGATGCCCTTTCCCGCGGACCTGACAAAGCCTGCTTCATCAGTGATCCGTCTTTTGAAAATCTGGAACCGTCACAGACGGCGGCCATTCTTGCCGATGTCATCGGGAGGAAGCTTGATTACGACCTCATCATCTGCGGCGAGGGCTCAAGCGATCTCTATGCCCGACAGGTGGGACCGCGCCTTGCGGAAACCCTGGGCATACCCTGTATTTCGTTTGTTCAGAAACTGACCATCGACGGCAACCGGATTATCGCAGAACGCAAGGTCGAGGAGGGTATCGAAGTTACGGCGGCGCCGATGCCGGCACTGGTAACGGTCGTGCCCGACATCAATAATCCCCGGATTCCCGGCGTTAAGGATACCTTGACGGCCTCAAAGAAAGAAGTTATCACGATTACCAAAGACGATCTTTCATCTGCATATGAACCGACATTGCGGACAGTAAGCATGACGGCGGCGAGCATGGAACGGAACTGCGTGAAGTTCACGGCAGAACCATCTGACATAACTGCTTTCATTGAGGCGCTCGCCAAAGAAGGCGTTCTTAGATAAGGGGGTACATCATGGCCGGAGTGTGGATATTTGCAGAAAACCTTCAACAAACAGCAGAACTGCTGTCAATCGGCAGTGATCTCGCCTCGAAACTGATGACGACGACAAGTGCATTCCTCATCGGAAATACCGACAGCGCCGATGATTGTATCGCCTTCGGGGCGGATGAAATCATGGAGTTACCCGCCCTTGCAGGGGATCAACCGCTGGACGCATATATTCCGGTAATTGTCGCTGAGGCACAAACAGCCGATCCCGATGTCTTCCTCATCGCGGCCACCGTGCGGGGCAAGGATATTGCCGCCCGGCTCGCCGCCCGATTGAAGACGGGCCTGTGCAGTGACTGCATCGGCGTAACATTCGATGAAGGAAACAACGTTCTTGAAATGGACCGGCTTGCATACGGCGGAGCGGCAATTCAGAAAGTAGCCTGTATGACCCGGCCTGTAATGGCAACAATACCCCCTGGAACATATAAACCGGCACCACAGCAGAGCGGCAGACAGGGGACGATACGGGAACTGCAGGCACCGCAACCGTCACCGTCGACAGTACTCGAACGAAGGCCAAAGGAGACACAGGTAAAAGATATCACCGAATCACGAATCGTGGTCTGTGCCGGGCGGGGCATTGAAAGGAAAGAAGATCTTTCACTTGTTCAGGAATTGGCAACCGCCCTGGGGGGTGAAATCGGCTGCACGAGACCTATTTCCGAGGAGGCCCACTGGCTGCCGGAAGAGCTCTGTATCGGCCTGTCCGGAATATCCGTCAAACCCGACCTGTACATCGGTCTTGGCGTGTCGGGACAGGTTCAGCATGTCACGGGCATCCGCGATGCCAAGGTAATTTGCGCCGTCAACAAAGACGAGAACGCCCCTCTATTCGGCGCCGCCGATTACGGCATCGTCGGTGATCTCTACGACGTGGTTCCGAAACTGATCGAAGCGGTAAAGAAAGCGAAGGCTTAGGACATCATCACCTGTTGATATACATGGAGACTTCTGGGACCGCAGGAATGCCTGGGAGAAGACTTCGGAAAGGACCGGTTATTACGAAGCTGATTCTTGAAAAACCGGTTCGAAAAGAAACCCATACATGAAATCACGCTGCGTGCAGTTACGACGACGGAACGGCAGAAAAAGAGGCGCATCATGTGGATTACTCCGGACTTCCTGAAATGGCCCGCCGAACTGAAACGTTCAAAGACTCATTCCGATAAGCGTACCGTCCGGCATCCTTATCAGATCATGCACTATGCCGAACAGTTACTTGAAGAGTGTGACACCGGCTCGGCAGATGATGAGATAATGGCAACATTGCGGCGCGTTATCGATAATCGCCTCCGTGCGCTTGATGAAATCTATGCATTCGATGCCCTGCCCGTGCAGGACAAACCCGACGATCCGGTCGAGCGGCTGGAATATGTGGGAGTCATAAAATCTTTTTTATGCCGCACGCTGATCGATATCAGACACGGTGTCGCCCCCCCAACGTTTGCGGGGTATGAGACGTATCTCGAATTCGTCTGGTGCTTCATCCGCGTGACCGACGGATTGCTCGTCAAAACCCCAACAGTAATAGGTTTCCCCCGCCCTGCCGGTCTGGATGTGACCTTGGTTCCGTATGAGATCGCCGTCACTGTCGATCCCAGAGACGGGTGGTCGCCGAAGATCAGAGGACTGCTTGACAGCAGCATGATATCGTCGGAACCGATGGCACACTGGATAAAGGTAAAACAGGAAACGATCGAAGAAAAAGATATCCCGAAGTATGCAAGCACCACAATGGAAGGGGATACGTATCACTCTCTATATTTTGAAGGGATTATCCGTGGACCGGATGTCCATCTCAGGAGATTACTGAAAATATATTTCTCACTCGTGTAAGTTTCCGTCGTCAGCGACTCATGCCCTCAAGGCAACCCCCTTCTCCTGCCCCTTTCATTACCACCCGACCAATGACACTCCACCGAATACTCACTATCTTTGACCGCTCCTTCATTGACAAAGATTGCCTCTATCGCTATGGTAACAATATATTCATACATGGAGATGTGCGAACAGGAACAGGCTATCGAGCTGGATCCGAACGACTGCGATTCCTTGAGTCCCTCATCATTGTTCATTTCTGTCACGATCAGCGTGGGACACGGCAGAAACAATGCAGGGAGGGGTAATCGGTCCCGAAAGGTGTGCCATGGAAACACATTATAAAAGAGTTCTGCATCGTGTTACAACTCCCCAGGGTGAATTACAACTGCAACAGATTCTCGATCGCGGCGATTCTGAAATGCCTGTTTACGAGATCATCTATAACGGGGTTTTCCTCATGGCAAGCTACAACATCCTCTCTGAGAAAGCACTGGCACGACACGCCATCGAACCTCTGGACAACGGCAAATCATCCCTGTCGATTCTTATAGGAGGCCTCGGCATAGGGTACGCTCTCCAGGCAGCCCTCGACTACAAAAACGTAGCAGTCGCCGATGTTGTCGAAATCAACAGACACGTCGCACAGTGGGCGCGGACCTACTTTGTGCAACACAATGGAGGGGCCCTGTTCGACCCCCGGGTACGTCTCATTCAGTCGGATATCAAAGATTATGTTAAGATATCAGAAAAGACATACAACGCCATCATTCTCGACGTGGATAACGGTCCCGCACGCCTCGCCCTCGAAGGCAACCGTGAGCTGTACGAATCACCCATGGTCAGAAAAATGAGAAGCATGCTCATCACGGGGGGAGTGCTCACCGTATGGTCGGCTCACCGCTGCGAGAAGTTTCTGAAGTGCCTTGAGGAGATCTTTCATTCGACCGATGTTTTAACCGTAGAGGACATTGACAAGAGGGGCAACCCGACCGACTATTTTATTTATCGAAGTCGTCGTTAATGATACAATGAATCGCATTATGCAGCTATAACCGGGTCAAGCAGTTCGATACAGGCCGACAACAGAGGAGGAAATGAGAAGCGATGATGGAAAAACAGCATAAATTTTCCATATGGTACGTACTCATCGGTATCTGGGTGGTTTTATTAATTCAGAACTATATTGCATCAATGTACAAGGTAGAAATAATTCCGTACAGTCAATTCCTCAATTATCTGAAACAGGGAAGTGTTCAGGAAATTGCAATCTCGGAAAACGAGATCCAGGGAAAGATGAAGATAGGAGGTGAAGACAAGACCTTCAAGACCGTCCGAGTCGATCAGGAGTTATCAAAAATGCTCGAGCAATACCATGTTGTCTTTAAAGGAAAAATCGAATCGACTTTTCTGCGGGACCTTCTTTCATGGGTTTTCCCAATTTTTATATTCATCGGCATCTGGTATTTCATGATGAAACGGCTGAGCGGTCAGCAGGCAGGCTTCATGACTCTCGGAAAAAACAAGGCGCGCATCTATATGGAAGACGAATTAAATGTGACGTTCAATGATGTCGCCGGTGTTGATGAGGCAAAGCAGGAACTGGTCGAAGTCATTGATTTCTTGAAAGAGCCCGCGCGGTTTACCGAACTGGGAGGAAAGATCCCCAAGGGCATTCTTCTCGTAGGCCCGCCCGGAACGGGGAAAACCCTGCTTGCAAAGGCGGTGGCGGGAGAAAGCGGTGTCCCCTTTTTCAGTCTGAGCGGATCGGAATTTGTGGAAATGTTCGTCGGTCTGGGCGCTGCCCGGGTACGTGATCTCTTTGTTCAGGCAAAACAAAAAGCGCCGTGCATTATTTTTATCGATGAACTGGATGCCCTCGGGAAAGCCCGTGGCGTCGGCGGTATGTCGGGGCATGACGAACGGGAACAGACATTGAATCAGCTTCTCGTCGAAATGGATGGGTTTGATCCGAAAGTCGGCGTCATTCTGATGGCCGCCACAAACCGGCCGGAGATACTCGATCCTGCGCTGCTCCGGCCGGGCCGATTCGATCGGCACGTCCTGGTGGATCGACCCGACAAGATAGGCCGGCTTGAGATCCTCAAGGTTCATCTAAAAAATATAAAGATCTCTCAGAACATCGACATTGAAAAGCTCGCGGAAATGACGCCGGGCATGGTGGGAGCGGATCTGGCCAATCTCGTCAATGAAGCAGCCCTCCTTGCGGTTCGCCGGAACAAGAAGGAAGTCGACATGCCTGAATTTGAAGAGGCGGTGGAACGGATCATTGGGGGCCTGGAAAAGAAAAACCGGCTTATCAACAAGAATGAGCGGGAAATCATCGCTCATCACGAGATGGGACACGCACTCGTTGCACTTTCCCTGCCGGGGACGGACCCCGTTCATAAGATTTCCATCATACCGCGGGGCATTGCCGCCCTCGGCTACACCATGCAGGTTCCCACGGAAGACCGCTTTTTAATGAAAAAGACCGAACTGCTCAACAGAATCACCACCCTCTTGGGAGGTCGGGCTGCGGAAGAAATCGTATTCGGAGACATATCGACGGGCGCTCATAACGATCTCTCAAGGGCGACGGACATCGCAAAAAGCATGGTCAAAGAATACGGTATGAGCGCAACCGCAGGCCAGGTCTATTTTGCGCATGAAAAGCGACCGGGCTTTCTGAATGTGGGGCTGCCTGAAAAGACGGATTACAGCGAAGCGACGGCGGAAATGATCGACAAGGAAATCAGCGATATCATTACGACTCAGTACGAACGGGCACTGGAAATTTTGAAGGGCCGCGAAGAAATCCTGAGAAAAGGAGCCCGCATCCTGTTGGAGAAAGAAAAAATGGAAGGAGCGGAAATACGGGCGTTGCTTGCAACTGATGAAACACGGGAACGGGAGGCCGAGTGAAACGTTGCAGGGATCAGGCATGAATTAGCTTCAGGGCGGGAGATGTGCTCCGAATATGGGTAGTTATCATTTCATCACCCGACCCGGCAGGAGACATACGGTTCGATTTTTCCCTTTCGCCATGCCGTTTAGCCCAGGCATTGCCGGAACATGAGAGTCCACGGACATTTTTGTTTGACATGCCGTTGGATTTGCACGTATAGTCACGCTCCGAAGAACAGTGAGAAATCAAGGCCATGGCTGACATAAATTTTAAAAAAGTGGCGATTATCGGCCCGGGAAGACTGGGGACATCTTTCGCATACAAATTCGGGCGGGACGGGCAAGATGTCACACTTTACTACCATAGCGCCGAATTATGTCGGGAGATCAACAGAGAAAGACTCAACCCGAAACATCTCACCACGGATCTGGAAAAAAAACTGGGGAGCATCGACAGTGTTCCTCGACTTCCCATGAATGTCGTTGCATCCAATGACTTGGAGCGGGTGGTCGAAGAAAACGATTTGATCGTTCTTTGCATCACCATGAACAGACTCCCCGAGCTGCTCGACTATCTTAAACCAATCATATCACGAAAGAAAAAGACCACCAGTATTATTTCCCCCATCAAAGGCCTCGCCTCCGACGAAAAGACCCGGGAGCTGGTAACTCCCTCTCAGATGATCAACAATCACTTTTTCGATATCCGTCACAAATTTACCACGGTCTGTATCGGCGGACCCTTTTTTGATGTCGATATCGCCATGGGGAAGCCCGTCTGTGTAACCGTGGCGGGGCAGAAAAACGTTGCCAGGGAGGTCAGCGCAAACCTGCTGACGCTCAACAAAAAAGAGCTGACGTCATACTACAATTTTGACATTGTCGGTATCGAAGCTTGCGGCGCCCTCAAAAATATCGTTGCAAACCTGAAAGGTCTTACCGAATGCCTGGACCTGGGGGATTCGATTCCCGGAACGCTCTTCGCGCGGTCGGGAGTGGAGATCAGATCGCTGGCGAAGCTGCTTGGCGGAAGTTTCCAGGCTTTTTACAGTCAGGCAGGCGTGGGAGACATGTACGTAACGCTTTCGTCCGATGCCAGCAAGAATTTCAGATACGGCAAACTATTTTATGATCTTTTCAACGGAAATCCCATTGAAACCAACCTTCAGGTGCTTCGGAAAATCGACGGCACACCTGAAGGCCCCAATACCATAAAAAATGTGCATCGATACCTTGAAAAGAAAAACATGTACAGTCCCCTCTTCCACTGCGCTTATAAGATTTTCAATGAAGGTGGATCAAAAGAGGAAATATTTGAACGGATAATCCAGGCGACCCAGTTCGATAAAAGAGAAAAAGAATACATCGGACCCTTTTCGAGACTGCTCTATCGCCTGATTCCTAATTTGTGGTACCGCCGGCATAAGGGATACCTCTCCCGCTTTCATATTTGATAACACCTTGCTCCCTCTGCCCGATCACTCGTTGCTTAATGGAACCGAGTCGGCGAAGATACTTTCGCTGATAATCAAGATTCCGTTGGTTCTCCATATCATTCATGAGAAGATTCAGCGGGGGAAGGATGTCAATTCCGTAACGGTTCAGATCCGCCTGATTTGCAGCATCCGTGATCAGGATCGAATAGTAGAGGACAATCATTCGAGTCTTCGAGGGACGCCGTGCAAGATAGGCCCTCCCCGAGAGTGTAGAAAGGAAAAAACCGGCATATTCGTAGAGATCTTTAATTGATGTTTTCACCTCGGGATTTTTTCTTCCCATCTCCTCTGTTATCCATTCATAAAGCAAATCGGCGACCTGTTCCACAATCTCACTTTCATGAGAGAGGATGTCTTTGACCAGAAAAATATTCTCCGTTCGTATCACCCGATAAAAATGTGCCATGTTGTGTGTCAGTGTATAGATATCCTGAGTTTCACCTGAAATAACCGGTGGATACGCCGATAGCTCGGCAAGGAGCGTGAGAAAGTGGCGACGGGTCCCCCCCTCCAATCCGTACTCTTTTATGTAGTTCTGTTGATCAAGATATCCGAAAAAACCGCCCACATCATCTAAGAGACGTTGATAAGCGCTCTTCATCTCCTTTTTTATGGTTTTTATTTCCTTTTTTTCCAGTACGGCCGTTTCTGGGACGTCTTCTCCCCGCATTCTTTCATGTTCGGCGCCCGGTTTGTCTATGGCGCCCGTATCAGCCGTTTCTTGATCCACCTGCACGCCCGGCGACGGTTCAGACGGTCGTCGTTGTTCCGTCGGTAAAAAAGTATGCCAGTTCATAACCGCCAGAACGATAACAACAAATAGAATGCCTGCCAGAACGAAATATTTTCGGTTTTCCTTCATCTCGCGCTCCTCAAAGAATGAAACCTGTTTACTGTGTCCGATACGTCACAGATAATCCATGAGCTGCAAAAGATCGGTTATCACCAGATCGGCGGCAACGCCGGCACACCGGTCGTCATCTTCCCGCAGTCGCAGTGACCGACCGTCCCCCGCGAAAAGAACAGTCTGAAAACCCGCGGCAGTCGAGGGATAGATATCCTTCAACATATCGTTTCCCACATAAATGATTTGATCCCTTCGCACCTCGTATTCAGCGAGGCGCTCCGCCGCCCGCTCGAATAAAAAAAATGACGGTTTTCCATACCCGAATGAATATGAGAAAAAAAGGAGATCTTCATTGAATCCAAGATCCCGGGGTGCTCCTCCCATGAGAGCTGAAAAGAGGTAGGGCGTGTAGAACTGGGCATTGGAGATTATGCCGAGGATAATTTTTTTCCTTTTGAGCGCCGTAATGACATCCCGCGCGTGGGGCATGGGGAAGACCGGATTCACAATAAGTTCATATTCCAGTGCAAACCGCTTGATGACTGTATCGTCATCAACCCCCAGGACCTTTTTCCATACCGCTTCGATTACAACTTCGGGATAATCTATCCCCTGACCTTCGAGCCGCTTTTTTTCATGATCGATGGCTTCAAAGAATACTGTCTGCAACGACGATGCGTCCCTGCTGATTCCGAATTTTCCCAGCAGATTCTTAACGGCTTCACTATTCCGATCCGCCGCTTCCCGGGCGATACTGATATCTCCTGCCGCACTGACAAACAGGGTTCCGTACACATCGAAGAGAACCGCCTTGACCTCCCCTCGTAAAGACCCTTTACGGTGCATCATTGTGGGAATTGGTTCCAGCGGCTTTGAATAGTAACGAACAAGTTGGTCGAATGACATGTTCCCCCCGAGGTTGCTTGTATCATCATTATGAAAAATTGCTTTGCCTGTCAAGATAAGATGGGATGTTATTTAAATGAAAATGTAGTTGATCGGGGGTCATCATGGAGTTTTCTGCTAAAAAATCTCGGCAAGGCGAAAGACCGGCGGTTCCAACCGTCTCAGGACGATAGATGATGCCGGAATTGCTCCGATCACGCCGCAGATGCATCAAAACCACGTTACGATGAATGCGCAACACAACCCGAAGAGACAGGGCACTATTCTATTGACAACGTCTTCTCATATGGATATGTACGAATACATTCCACGCCGACGAGCGGTGACGCTTCAGAAAGAAAGGGGATGCGACACAATGTTGAAATTCATACGGAATCTGCTGGTAACAGGTGGGTGCGGCTTCATCGGAAGCAACTTTATCCACTACATCTTTCATAAAACCGATTATGAAGGACGAATAATAAACGTCGACAAACTCACCTATGCGGGAAATCCCGACAATCTGGACGGCATTGACAGACAGTATCCCGGACGATACCATTTTGAGCGGGCCGATATCTGCGATTTCAAAACCATGGCTGACCTGTTCTCACGACATGATATCGATGCGGTCTGTCATTTTGCAGCGGAATCACACGTGGACCGTTCAATCAAGCAACCGGGTGAGTTTATCTTCACCAACATCGTGGGAACATATAATCTGCTGGAAATCGCCCGGGCACATATGGATCATTTTGTCCTTTTTCACCATATCAGTACCGACGAGGTGTACGGCAGCCTGGGAAAGCGGGGCATTTTTCGGGAAACGACCCGGTTCAAACCGAGCAGCCCGTATTCCGCTTCAAAGGCTTCGTCGGATCACCTGGTGAGCGCCTATCATAAAACTTTCGGACTGCCCGTAACCATATCAAACTGTTCGAACAATTATGGACCCTTCCAGTTTCCGGAAAAACTGATCCCTCTTATGACACTGAATGCAATCGAGGGCAGGAACCTGCCTGTTTACGGCGACGGAAAAAATGTACGGGACTGGCTCTATGTGGAAGATCACTGCAAAGCCATCTTGACCATTATGAACGGAGGGAAACGGGGGCAAACGTATAATATCGGCGGCAATATGGAAATGGAAAATATTGTCATTGTGGAAATGATCTGCGACATCGTTGATGAACTGTGCGGGCCGGATTCTGCCGGCCCGCGGCGAAACCTGATCACCTTCGTCAAAGACCGCCCCGGCCACGACCGGCGTTACGCCATCGACTTTTCCAAGCTGACAAACCATCTTGCGTGGCATCCCGGAGAATCATTTCAGTCCGGGCTCAGAAAGACCATCAGGTGGTATATGGACAACGCCGCCTGGGTGGAACGTGTCCGCAGCGGTGAATATCAGGCCTGGATGAAGGAGCACTACGGGGAATAGATATTCCCGTCACAAAATCCAAACATCAAAAGCAGACTACCGGAGAATGTTCTTCTTCATTTGTCATTAAGCGTTTTTAACGCTTTACCGTGTCTTCCACCACGAAGGGCGTTGAACGTATGCCGATGCTTCCCCGCCGGACCCATATACGAATAATCCTGACCGACTTGCCGTCGATAGTACCCAGGTTGGGCAATTCTTCCGCACCCTCGATATCCGTGATATCGAATTCATAGTATGATACGTTTGTACTCAGTGGATCGGCTATCAGAATTATTTTTCCCGGGTCATAGGGATGCTTTTCCGGCATACCGGTGAACGATACATGGCGTTCAAGGAAATCGGGCGGCTTCTTATAGGTATCCAGTTCAAACTTCTCAGCATTTTTCAATAACGTGTCAATGGTCATATCCACCTCGCCTTTTTGTTACATCAGGGATGTATTACTGCGGCCGCATCCTGGAAGATTCGTACGATCAAAAACCGTTCCGAATATTCCATTGTTCGCGTTGTTCCGTGAGCATCATATTTTGATTACATCCCCTTATCACTCACGCAGAAAACATTTTTAAGGAACTGCTTATTTTATATTCAAATATTCACTGTTTCGTCAATGTCAAGTCCGATCATTTTCAGTTGATCGAAAATCTTTCATATGATACTAACGGCGCATGCTGAACATCGGATTGACAGGCGGGATAGGAAGCGGTAAATCGACGGTAGACAGGTTCTTTCTCGAACACGGGGCATACATCATCGACTTTGACGCACTTGCCCATTTCGTAGAAGAACCGAACGGCGTGGCATGGACTGAAATCGTCAACACCTTCGGCTCGCAAATCCTCAACAACGATAAAACGATAAACCGCGAGAAGCTGGGAAACATTGTTTTTCGTCATGCCGGAAAACTGAATATCCTGAACGGCATCGTTCATCCCGCCGTTATCGACGAATGGAAACGCCGGATGGATGCAATCCAAATGAAAGACGGACGGGCCATTGTGATTTCTGATGTACCGCTGCTTCTGGAAGTGGGGCTTCAGTCACTGTTCGATCTGATTATTCTTGTCTACATATCGCCGGAAGAGCAGATCAAGCGGGTCATGAAGCGGAACAACTTCAGCCGTGCTCAGGCGGAGGAACGATTGAAGGCCCAGATGCCGATCGATGAGAAGATCGCCCACGCGGATCTCGTCGTCAACAATGAAGGAACCCTCAGTCAAACAAAAAAGGCCGTTGAGGAGATCTGGAAGCAACTCGTTGAAAAAGAAAAAGAAGTCGGAAGACGGGGCCGGTTGTTTTCCTGATTGTCGTTCCCGTCTCACGACCGCTCTCTGTATTGATAAGGAGGAAAAAAAATGATTGAAAAGAATGTGCTCACTGATTTCAGTTCAACCGTATCGGAACCGCTTATCGATCCCAGCACGTACATACATCCCCTGGCGGCTGTGATCGGTAATGTGATTCTGGGGAAAAACATCATGGTATCCCCCACGGCATGTGTCCGCGGCGATGAAGGGCAACCGTTATACGTGGGCGATGACTCGAACGTTCAGGATGGCGTCATTATCCATGCCTTGGAAACTGAAGAGCACGGGAAACCGATCGAGTCGAACCTCTATGAAGTCAATGGGAAGAAGTATGCCGTCTATGTGGGAAAGCGTGTATCTCTGGCTCACCAGGTTCAGATACACGGTCCGGCGGTCGTCGGCGACGACACGTTTGTCGGCATGAAGACACTTGTGTTCAAATCTTCGGTGGGCAGTCGCTGTGTTGTGGAACCCGGTGTTATCCTCATGGGCGTCGCCATACCGGACAATCGGTATGTCCCGGCAGGCTCGGTCATTGCGTCACAGGCTGATGCGGACAGATTGCCGGCAATAAGCGACGATTATCCCTTCAAGAACCTTAACAAGGGCGTCATCCATGTGAATACAAACCTGGCAAAGGGATATTTGAAGGCATCAAAAACGAAGTAAGTGTAAGCAGTCAGGAGGTCATGCGCTGCGAAGCACAGACTCTGTTGTGGAAAAGCGTCGACATTGGACTCCGTATCGCTTTATGTCGGCTTTTTTCGTCTCGTCATTCCTGTCGTGGTATGATCAAAATCGTGCGGTGGTCGGCGTCTGCCGACAGCCGCATTCATCCTATATCCTGCCGAGTTTTCTCATTATATCCTTGAAGACATGATAAAACTCATCATTCCGTGCAATACCCCGTTTCAGAATCGCCCCGAATTCATCAATGTTCTTTATATTGACGATCATGTTGACGCTTCTGTTAAATGCGGCCATATTATCCATCGTTCTGAAACGATTTGTTATCATGACAACAAAGATATTTCGCCGCACACTGATGGGAAGACGGTTAAGATATTCGAGGATGATATTATTATTGGGGTTGTCCGTTTCGTAATTTTCGTTGACAGCAATAACTTGATAGACATGAAAACGCATAGACTTGAGGGCATCCCGGGTGGAAGCCGGCTCTGTTATAAAGTAGCCGTCCTGATTCAGCCCATCGACAATTCTGTTCCGGATTTCCTGATCGCTCTCGCAGACAATTGCCGTCTTGTTCTCCTCTCCGACAAAATCAAACGGAATGTCTTTCGGGCTGTATGACGCTGATGCAACTTCCTGGAGGATTCCTTTTTCCTCTGCCATTGCTATAATCTCCTTATCCACTATAGATTTCTTCTCGGTTTACCATAGTCTTGATCGACCTGCAGATCCTCGATTTCCGTCGTCGCTTCTCCACGGGAAGATTTCAGTCGATCAATGCCGCGTCCGACAACGCCCCGTGTCGTTGCATATGACAGCGCCGTTTCCTCCGTTATCAAGCCCTTTTCATATAAACCGACGATGTCGTTATCGAACGTGGTCATCCCGAAGGCCGCCCCTCCCTCAATTATCTCCCGAAACGTCTTTCCCTCGGATTCACCATGCAAAATAGTATCCCGGACCCTCAGGTTCGCCTGCATGACCTCAAATGCCGCTACTCTTCCCCCTCCAACCTTCGGCAGCAGCCTCTGGCAGACAATCCACCGTATCGTATCCGATAATCGTACACGGATCTGATTTTCCTCTTCTGAAGCAAACATTCCGATAATTCTGTTTATTGTCGAACCAGCATCGACGGTATGGAGCGTACTCAGAACGAGATGTCCTGTTTCTGCTGCGGACATGGCTATCTCCACCGATTCCCGATCTCTCATTTCGCCGACAAGAATCACTTTCGGCGCCTGCCGCAGAGCGGCACGGAGACCGTTGGCAAACGTATCGAAATCATGGCCGAGTTCACGCTGATTAAATGTCGCTTTTTTGTGGGGATGTTGAAACTCTACGGGGTCCTCCAATGTAATAATATGAACGGACCGGGTCTCGTTGATCTCATTAAGGATCGTCGCCAGCGATGTCGTTTTTCCACTGCCCGTAGCGCCTGTTATGAGTATAATTCCGTTTAACTCCCCGGCCATTTTATGAAACACCTTCGGCAGACTCATCTGGTCGATTGTCGGTATCTGCGTCTCCAGCTTTCGTAATACCGCCGAGTAATTTCCACGCTGGGAAAATATATTTGCCCTGAAGCGGGCTTTGCCCGGCAGTTCATACGAAGCATCGCACGATCCCTCTCTGACAAGAATCTCCGTAAGCCGACGGTCCTGGTTGATAAGATTCAACGCCAGGATTTCCGTCTGAAACGGTGTCAATTCGGAAAACGGCGGACTGAGAACCGTTAAAAGCTGACCCGACGATTCGACCTGAAACGGTTTGCCCACGGTAATATTCAGGTCGGAGACATTATCATGGGAATCAAGCATCTTCCCCAAAATGTAATCAATTTCCTGTTTTCTCATATATCCTCCTCAGCTTTGACATACATGCATCTCAGATAATGACTACACTTCCGTAAAATCAGCCGGCGGCGTCCGCAGGAACGGCCTGAACTTTGTTTTATCGTTCGCCTTGGTATACGCTTCTTCGGCGCCGATCCATCCTCTGTTAAGCAGATCCATAATGGCGTCGTCAAGCATTTGCATACCAAACTTCCGCCCCGTCTGCATGATAGAGGGGATCTGATATGTTTTCGCCTCACGGATCAGGTTTCGAACCGCCGGGGTAGCTATGAGTATCTCGAGGGCCACACAACGTCCGGGCTTATCAATACGTTTGAACAGCACCTGTGAAATTACTGCTCTGATTCCATCAGCAAGCGTCGAACGAATCTGCATCTGTTCACTCGCCGGAAATACCTCGATGACGCGGTCCAGCGTTTTCGAGGCACTGGTGGTATGCAGAGTTCCGAAAACGAGATGTCCCGTCGATGCCGCCTCCACCGCCAGCGATATCGTTTCAAGGTCCCTCAATTCCCCGACCAGAATAATGTCGGGATCTTCACGGAGTGCACCGCGAAGCGCCGTTGAAAAAGATTTCGTATGGAAACCCACCTCCCGGTGATTGATAATACAGCTTTTGCTCTCGTGTACGAATTCGATGGGATCCTCTATGGTAATAATATGATCCTTACGGGTCCGATTCGCCTCGTCGACGATAGCAGCCAGGGTCGTAGATTTTCCACTGCCTGTCGGACCCGTCACCAGGATGAGCCCTCGCGGCAGACTCGCCAATTTGGTGATGACCGGAGGAAGGCCAAGCTGCTGGGCCGTCATAATCGTGCTGGGAATCTCACGGAAGACTGCAGCAACGCCATATTTTTGTTGAAAGAAGTTTGCCCGGTACCGGGCGAGGTTTGGAACTTCATACGCAAAGTCGACATCTCCCGTTTCTTCGAATTGTTTGACTTTATGTTCCGGAGTAATTTCATAGAGCATTGCCTTCAACTCATCATTGTCCAGGATATGATATTTTACCCGTTCCATGTCGCCCCTGATACGTATGACCGGCTGCTGACCGGACACGAGATGAAGATCTGAAGCACCCTGCTCATGCATGAGCTTGAAAAAGGCGTCTATTTTTGCCATACTGAAAATCTCCTTTTCTCCTGAATTATTTTCGTTATCGCGGTTGTCGATCAGCGACTGCAATGAAAAAAAACAGGTGATACATATACGACCTGCACAACGACCACGGCGGGAAGTATAGGAACAAAAAAGGAATATTGTCAAGACTAAGAAGTGGTTTTCAGTCGACCTAAACATGGATATTACACACCGATTTAAGGGAGGTTGACCATGACTCACACAATAATGACCCCTCAGGATGTTGACATGATCACGCGGAAAGGATTGTCTGTTGATGCCGTAATGCATCAACTCGACATTTTCAGGAGAGGTTTTCAACCGATGCGACTTGACAGGCCATGCACCATGGATGACGGAATTGTAACTATTCCCGCCGATCAAAGACACATATATATTGAAGCCCATGATGAGGCGGCGAGGCAGGGAAAGATGATGAAATTTGTACCCGCGTCGGGAGCTGCAAGTCGAATGTTCAAAGATTGGTTTGAATTCAGAGACATGGAAGACTTCAATGAAAGTCATGACGCTCAGATGATTGCAGACGACTTGCCGAATTACCCATTTTACAATGACCTCAAAAAGGTCTTGTCACGGAAGGGGCTTGACATTGCATCACTTAGTGAAAACGATGATTTCACCACGATTCTGGATCACATTCTTACAGCGGAAGGGCTTAATTACGGCCATCTTCCCAAAGCTGTTCTCAAATTTCACTCATACGGGGAATATTCCCGCACCGCACTGGAAGAACATCTTGTTGAAGCAGTCGGTTATATCAGAGATTCGAACAGGAACTGTCGTATCCACTTCACCATATCATCGGAACATCAGTCCGATGTTGAAAAGCATATTACCGATGTAGTCAAGCTCTATGAATTTCGATATGATACACGGTATGATATCATGGTTTCTCTGCAGCTTTCGTCGACGGATACCATAGCCGTTGATACGGCGAATCAGCTGTTCAGAGACGAAGCGGGCAAGCTCATCTTCAGGCCTGGAGGTCACGGAGCTCTCTTGAAAAACCTCAATACCATCAATCACGATATTATATTTGTTAAGAATATCGACAATATAGTTCCTGATCGGCTGAAGCCTGACACCATTCTTTTTAAAAAGGTTCTCGGCGGATATCTGGTATTGCTCCAGGACCGGATACACTCGCACATCCGTGATCTTGAGAAAGATAACGTGAGCGACAAAACTATCACCGATATCGGATCGTTCTGCCGGGATACACTATCAGTCACTCTTCCTTCGAAGTTTGAAGATTTCCCCCATACCCGGAAGATTCAAGCTCTTATTGATATATTGAACAGGCCTGTTCGGGTCTGCGGCATGGTGAAGAACGAGGGAGAACCGGGAGGAGGTCCATTCTGGGTCATCAAAAACGGAACACCTTCGCTTCAAATTATTGAACAGGCACAAGTCGACATGGCATCGGAAGAGCAGCGGAGTATCTGGTCCTCATCGACGCATTTCAACCCTGTTGACATCGTATGCGGTGTTAAAGATCATCGTGGAGCAAAATACGATCTTGAGGCGTTCGTCGACAGATCGGCATTCTTCATTTCTGAAAAGTCCTTTGAAGGCAGACAGCTGAAAGCCCTTGAACACCCCGGTCTCTGGAACGGTGCGATGGCAGCCTGGAATACTGTTTTTGTGGAAGTTCCGATCATGACATTCAATCCGGTTAAAACTGTTCGCGACCTCCTGAGGACAGAACATCGTGAAATGTGATTCATTGGTCGGGGCTCATCGTCCGGGATCGGCTGTGCTCATCATGCCATGATTTCCATTGACCGGGCGGAGCTGATGCTTTACCATACAAGCAACAAAGAATACAGGAAGGGAGGTAAACCATTATGACTCGTTTTTTCATGTTTGGAAAATACTCTCACGAAGCGCTCTCCGGAATCAGCGCTTCCCGGACGGATAAGGTCATTGCCCTGATCAAACAAAACGGGGGCGAGCTGCAGTCCATGTATACGCTTCTCGGTCAATTCGATCTGGTCATTATTGTCGACTTCCCGAGTCTGGAACAGGTGTTGAAAACTTCTGTGGCACTTCAGAAATTAACGGGCATTTCCTTCTCAACGTCACCCGTTGTGGAAGTGGCCGAATTTGATGAACTCGTCTGCACTGATGACTGATGAATTCCCATCGTGCGGCAACCTGCAAAGTCGTCCCGTTAACAGGCCGTTGAAAAAGGCACAAAATGAGGCTGTTGAAAAACGCCCGTTTGTCCCGTCCCGATAGGTTCGGATTTACTTGCTATTGGCATGGGGCCTTTCCCCGGGAACCTGAAACGTAGAGGCTTTAAAGCAGTAATAGTCGTCAGATCATAAGCGACCGGACGTCTTCTTTTCGAGCAGCCACGATTGACACTGACGTGAAGGAACCGTTTGGATGATGACAGTTTGCCATGACTTCACGGTCGTCCGGCGCATCGCTGTATAAAGCGCATATCGAAGCGGCGGTCAAGAGCGCTTCTTCATCACAGCCGTTCACTATGAGAACGAGCGGTCCCGGATAATCCTTCATTTTGATGACAATATCATGTTCCCGGACCAGGTCCTGTATCGCGCAATTGTCACCTTTGTGACGGCCGACAATTATTTTTACCGTGTTGCTCAACCTAAGGTGCCTTCCGTGCTTGAGAAGCTCTATATCCCTGACCGTCGTATCCGTCTGATGGTCAAACAAGTCCCTGAGACGCTTTGAAAACAAGGGATCCGTGAGCAGACATCCGCCGGCGGGGGTGGTATAACTGGTGATGTTATAGTGACGCGCCATTTCAAGTTGGCGTTTTCTGCTTCTTCCCTGAATATCAAGGAGTCGATTTCTATCGACCTTCCCCTCCTGCTCGGGAATGGTTTCAGAAAGGAGCCGTGCGCTCAGCGGGCGCAGGATATATCCCTCAAAGCCCGAGTTCT
The DNA here is from genome assembly GCA_011056835.1 of Deltaproteobacteria bacterium. Taxonomy (GTDB): domain Bacteria; phylum Desulfobacterota; class Syntrophia; order Syntrophales; family UBA6807; genus DSDU01. The sequence continues at coordinate 16,600 of DSDU01000004.1, read as the reverse complement.
TGGCAACGATGTGGAGCGACTGTCTGGTCTGTGACATAGGCCGCTGGCCAAGTACCTCACCGGTAAGGATGAAGTCGGCTCCCGTCTCTACCATTCTGCGACCCGCAACTCGAAGCATCATGGCATGACAGTCGATACAGGGGTTCATATTCTTCCCATAACCGTACCTGGGATTTTGAAGCATGACAAGATGCTCGTCTGTAATGTCCACGACTGTCAGAGAAAGACCGATATGCCGTGCAGCCGATCGAGCCTTTTCGGCATTAAAAAAAGGTGTCTCGAACGTTACACCTTCAACATGTACCCCCTGTTCCTGAACGACCTTGACGGCAAGGATGCCGTCAAGGCCGCCGGATAAAAGACCGATTGCCGTAACCTTCAATATCGTATCAGATCAACTCCCCATTTTTTTTGAAGCAACCCGTTGATCCCCGGGTCTATATCCTGAGTGACAAAATATACGGCTTTGTTCTTATTTACCGTCCTTATAGCCGCCAGAACAATGTCACCGCCGATCTTTCCTTCCGACTGAGAAAAAGAGAATCGAAACGTATCCGCAACAAAGGGGGCTTCGATCGCCGAAAGAACCGTTTCAACAACGCTTTCTTTTTTCTGTTCCGGGGGGAGAAAGACATAATTCATTCCCCGTTCCTTCAAGGCGTCGATAAAATGCTGCGGAATCTGCTTCGAATGCAGTATCACCCGTTTATTGTCGAAGGTCAGAAACAGATCCACTTTTAACAACAGGCTGAAGCCGTGCTCCTTCATATTGTATATTTCCACATCTGCCGCTTTTTCAGGTTCATATCCCAGGATAGTAAGCAGCGATTCCGCTAATACGGCATTCGTCTCATATGCCAGTACGGGGATAACCGCATCATCAAAGGTTTCACTCATCGCCACCACCTCGGACCCGCGGAGCAACTCTACAACTTCGAATCCCTTCTTATCGGAATATTCGCGGATATTCCCCGGCAGCAGGGAAGACGAGTTCTTCACGTTTTTAATACCGAAAGAATAGGGTTTTTCCCCCTTTGATTCCGTTTCAGATACAATCCAGTCAACATAGAGACGAATCGACGGCGTATGACCCACCGTTACAAAATTTCTGACTGACTTGCATGAATAATCCTTCGATTTATTGATGATTTCTTCCACCATGAACGGCACGTCCTTATCGTACCCAATGTTCATAATGACATAATTTTTCCATGTCGTTTCGATGACTTGCTTGATTCCCGACGGTATACTCCCCGAAAAGTCAAGCAAAACGGTCATTCCATCGTCAAGTTCAATCACAGGAACCGATGAACAGTCCACCGTAATCTGCCCTGTCGGAAAAAGCGGAATGAAGTACTTGCCTTCGGAAATGACACTTCCGTTGATTCTGCTGAGAATGTACCGTATCACGGCTATCTTCTTCTCAGGCGGAATGATTGTCTTCTTCTCTTCTTTCAGCTGTGCCGGCTCTTTTTCTACCACCGGCTCCTCTTCCCTGAGAATTTTCTTTTTAACTACTTTGGTCGGTTCAGTCCGCTTCACTGCAATAAAAGACGTTCCTTTGCCCGACAGTTGATCCCCTCGCTCCCCCCGGTCCTGACTGCCGACATACGGCAGGAGCAGTTTCTGTCCCGGATATATTTTATTTATGTTTTTAACGTTTGGATTCAAACGCTTAACCGTTCGCAACATCCGGTAAATATCCTCGTCCACCGCACTCAATTCGCTATGAATTATGTCGGATAGTGTTTCTCCTTCCTTTACAACATACGGTAGAGCCGACGCTTCCTCTGCATCCTTGTCATTCCCTTGTGATTTTTTCAGTCTTGTTTTGCTTTCCGCCTCTGCCGCAGCGAGAGTCTCTCTGTTCGGCAGAATCAGTTCCTGACCCGGCGATATCCGATGAATATCCCTGATTTCCGGATTCAACTGCTTTACCTGTTCGAGAATCTTGACAATCTCTTTCTCGGAGGCGCCAAATTTCTGTCTTATGATATTGAATATCCAATCCCCTTTCTGGACGACATAGGTATCCAGACTTTTCTTGGATATGATCGTTTTCTGGAGTGTGAGGTGAGCAGTATCCTCGACTTTGCCGGAAACGGATGGCGACGGATACGTTACAAGGAAGAAAATCATCAGAAACATCATCACCCTTGGGAAATTCTTATTGCGCATTGCGTCCCCCGCCGTAAGGTTGTTTTAAATCTGTTCGTTTATACTCAACTTATCGTTGAAAGTCAAATCCGGAATGGCGCCGCCAAACGGCTGGTCAGTCCTAACATCCCTATCATTTGATTAAAGGCAGAACACCTGACGAACGACGGCTTGAGAAGAAGGAAAGGATATCGGAATTACATCAGTAAAAAAAGCCATGGTCGAAAGACCATGGCTTTTTGATCCATTTGTATTCGGAGCTTACCGACCGCTGGCGAAGTCGTCCCTCATCAGCTCTCTGGCGATGATTATTCTTCTGACTTCGGACGTACCGGCACCGATTTCCCACAGTTTCTGATCCAGGAAGTGTCTGGTTACAGCGTATTCCTGGCAGTATCCGTAACCACCGTGGATCTGAACGGCATCCAGACCGATCTTGGTGCCTTTCTCGCCGCAGTACAGAAGGGCTGCTGCCGATACACGGTCAAGGTCGGTTCCTTTTCCACCCGTTTTGTTTTCCAGACTGTCGCAGTATGACGCCGCACTGTAGGCCATCCACCGGGAGGCCTTATAGTCGCAGTACATATCGGCAAGTTTGCCCTGGATTAACTGGAAGGACGCGATGGGTTTCTTGAACTGGACTCTCTCTTTTGCATATCTCAGAGAGTCTTCGAGGCAGCGTCGCTGTGAACCCAGCGTACAACCGCAAAGAGTGATTCTCTCGGTGCACAGACCGCTCGTCAGAACGGCGACACCTTTGTTCAGACCACCGATGAGCTGATCTTCGGGAACTTCCATGTCTTCAAAAGTAAGAAGACCCGTGGGGGATGTCCTCATACCCCATTTCTTGATCTTTTCGCAGGTGAAACCTTTTCCCTTTACTTCATCAAGTTTGACAAAGAATGCGGAAATTCCATGGGGCCCCTTTTCGGGTTCTGTTTTGGCGTAAAAGGTGAAGAAATCTGCTACGGGAGCATTGGTGATGAATATCTTGCTGCCGTTGACGATATACTTGTCGCCTTTCTTTTCGGCTCTTGTCGCCAGGCTCATGGCGTCGGACCCGGCATTGGGCTCGGTGATGCCGAGGCAGCCGATCCATTCACCGCTAACTGACTTGGGAAGCACTTCCATTTTCTGCTCTTCCGTGGCGTTTCTACGGAAATTATCGAAGCAGAGTGTCTGGCTCGCGCCGACGGTCATGGAAAGGGCATTGCTGACCCGGGCGATGGATTCGTATGCAAGAGTAGTCTCGACGTAACCCATAGCGGTTCCACCGTATTTCTCTTCAAACACGATTCCGTTGATTCCGAGTCCCGCTGTCTGCTTGAAAAGATCGGCGGGCATTTCGTCGATTTCGTACATATGCTCCATCTGGGGCTCCAGCCAGTCATACGCCCAGCGCACTACGCTGTCTTCAAGCATCCGTTGCTCTTCTGAAAATTCAAAACACAGACCTGCCATACTTACTACCTCCTTTTAATAATAAAACAATATATGAATTTCCAAGTAACACTGGGAGCATAATGACTGAACCGTCATTCCCGCTTTCTCAGAAATCCACCACATTACAGGGGGTATTATCGGTTATAGACCTCTCTCATGCCACACTCCCGTATAACCACACCCCAAAAACACCTTTAACCGTATAGAGATTGCGCGACATATACCTGAATGATCGGATTATGTCAAGGTTAAAAATACCTTTTGTGACAAGAAGAAAATTGATTCTTTATAGGTAGTTGTACGTGAAGATGCGGTGGCCTGCCATCAGTCTCTCGATACACTCCTCGATTATTTCTAAAAGGGACGGATTTCGAAACGGAATGGAGTTCTCTTCTGAGAAAAAAATCAATTATCGCGAATGGACATCGACAAGTTCATTTACAGCCGGCGATTCGTTCTCGTTCGGTTCCACAACAATGCGGATCATCTATACACCGGGACATGCAATCGGTCATTGCTGTCTTTATTTCCCCACTGATGAAATCCTCAATCTGGGAGATATCGATCTGGGACCATTCGGTCCCTGGTCCGGTGATGGCGTATCAGGTATCGACGAAACCATAAATTCCATCGACAAGGTGCTGACCATACCGGCAAGGGTCTTCATTTCATCTCACGAAACCGGTATTATTGGAGGAAACATCATCGTACCGGCTGAGCGGTACCGTGCCGTGATCAATCAGAGGAAAACCGCCCTTCTTGATTTTCTCGAAAAGCCCTGAACGTTCGATGAAATCATACACCGATGGAACATCTATAAGAAACCGAGGGAACCTCTGGAAATCTTCAATTTCATGGAAAGCGCCCATATTCGAAAGCATCTTGAACGATTTCTCAGGAATGAAAAAATACGATTCGAAAATGGGATGTTCAGCGTTGTGTGATATTCATGTATGCGTTCAATGAAAAACGTGCATGACCGTTGAAAACCGCCCGGATACAATACTATCGCAATCGCCGTGATGCTGCGGGGAGGGAGAAAAGAGAGGCACCATATGCTTGGTTTGATGAAATGAACCGTGATCGATACTCAATATCCAAACAATAATTTTTCACAGGCACATTCTCTGATATCGATATCTGACTTTCCTGCCACCCATCTCTTGACCTATTCACTATTGAGTACTTGTCTTGCATCTTTAGTCCCCGACCCTGAACCGTCCTTCCATACACGTCGCAACGATATAAGGATGGGGGGTATGCCGCAGATGGATGTTTTTCAAGTGCCTCCCACCATTTTATGGTTTATTATTGCATGGAACGGCATAAGTGGTATATAGAATGCAATTTGATGTTTCATGTTCTCTTTACCACTATAGATATTTGTCCGGAACGTGGAAACCGCAGAAAGTGAATCGGGGAATCGAGTATGAAAGATAATGCAGCATTTCTCAGGGAATTTCAGAAGAAAGTCGAACGGGTGAAAACAGAGCATGAAATATCGGTCATACAGTACTGGAAAGAACGCCTTGACAAGCTGGCGGCAATGAAACCCGAGGGTATCGGCGCGCTCCAGGTTGAGATGAAAAAACTATCAGACACAATGGAAAACAGAGTCAAGACACTTAAAAAGGATCTATCATGAAACCCATCGTCAATCTCCTCTTTGAAACCGGCATGCTGAAAAAAACCCCTCGATCGGGATTTCAGTTTCTCGGGTCGGGACGCGAATCGGTGGCGGAGCATATCCTGAGTACGATTTTCATCGCATACACCCTCTGCAAGCTGGAAAAAGACGTCGAAGAGCTGAAGGTTCTCAGAATCTGCCTCATGCATGATCTTCCCGAGGCACGAACCGGCGACATGAATTATGTGAATAAAAAATATGTCACCGTCAACGAAGAGAAGGCAGTCCGAGAACTGACGGATTCTCTTTTTTTCGGCGAGGAGATTAAAGCTGCCATTATGGAATTTAACGAAATGAAGACAAAGGAATCGATTATAGCCCATGACGCTGATCAGCTTTCACTCATTTTGCAGTTAAAAGAACATGGGGACCTGGGTAATAAATACAGTTCCGAATGGATCGAGTTTGCCAGAAAGCGGCTGGTGACGGAATCGGCAAAAAGTATGGCAGAAACGATCATCAATACCGATTCGACGGAATGGTGGTTTAATGACAAAGGTGATTGGTGGATAAATGGCAACAGAAAATAAACTGGAGCGTAATTCCATGAAGAAAACAATCATTAGGCTTTCATTGAAAACAATCATTATGATCTGCATGATATGGGGGCTTCTCGGATGTGCCACAGCGCCGATCAACGCCATCCCCAAAGAACAGCAGGCACAGGCACATCTTGATCTCGCAGCGGCATATTTAAAAATGGGGGACTACACGGCGGCATTGAAAGAACTCAAGGATGCGGCAAAACTTCAGCCCAAGGATCCTGAAGTACACTATTCTCTGGGTATTGCTTACCATGGGGGCGGGTTCACCGAAAAGGCCATTGAAGAATTGAAATACGCCATCAATGTGAAGTCCGACTACTCCGAAGCCTATAATTATCTCGGAACGATTTATCTGGCGAAAGACCGCTATGATGATGCCATTCGACAATTTTCACTGGCGCTTGCAAACGATCTCTATGAAACACCGGATCTCGCATTGTATAATATAGGACTCGCGTATTATAAGAAGGGCGAGTATTCGACCGCCATAGATAACTATACCACGGCACTGCGGAGAAACCCGAACAGCCGAATCCCCTTTCTTATCCATAAAGATATGGGAGTCGCCTATCTTTCGGACAGGAATACCGCCAAGGCCATCTCACATCTTCAGAAATCCATAGAGTTCGCGCCTTACATCGCTGAATCACATTACTGGCTCGGAATCAGTTACTTGAGCATTAACGAATTGGAAAATGCATTGCAGGCATTTCAGTCGGCTGCGTCAGCCGACCCTGAATCAGCTTTCGGACAGAAGGCACGCCGGCATATTTCCGATTTAACGCAAAAGGGCCGTTGATATTATTTTCTTCATAATGATTCTCTGTCGGGAACATCCCCCGGTTTGTCATGATGATAAAACATCCATACGCTCGGTCAGCCCGATGATGACGTACGTCCAAGGCATGACCCACATACTTCTTTACTTGACAGTGCCCGAAAATTGCCATAAGTTATCCACGATTTCACATGACGGTGGGAAAAACTAAGAATGGGTTCAAAAAAACAACGGAAAACAAAAGCGGTAGCAGCAAAAAAGAAGAAAAAGAATGTCAAGATGTTCGTTCTTTCCGTCATGGTCATCATATCGGCAGCGTTTCTTGTCTTTTTCTTTGTTTCACTGTTTGATTACATCTACCCTCCCATAACGGGGGAAGATGCGACTGCTCAGAAGAGAGAAAAGAAAGAAGTACATCTTTACTTTTCCGACGCAAACGAACGATTCCTTGTATCGGAAGTACGATATGTCCCAAAGAGAAAAAACATCGATGACCAGGCTTTAGAAATTGTCAAAGGTCTTCTGGATGGATCAAAACAGGGGAATGTCAACACACTGCCCGAAGAAACGACATGCACGGGCACAAGAATAACGGACGGCACGGCCTATATCAGCTTAGACAATAACCTGATTGAACGACATCCCGGAGGAACGACCAGTGAAATCTCGACAATATACTCCCTCACGACATCTCTGTGTAAAAACATACCTCAAATTAAAAGAGTCAAACTTCTCATCAACGGCAAAGAGACAGCAACCATCAAGGGCCACATAGACACTCGAAACCCCTTCACCGTTAACAATGACTTGTTGGCCCAGCGCTCCCCCTGAGCCTGAAGCGGCCTTAGAACACATAACCCTGAAATAACCTGGACAGTGCATAGTTATGACCGCAAAGAAAAAACTTTCTAAAATCAGGAATATCGGCATCATCGCCCACATCGATGCAGGAAAGACGACCGTCACGGAGAGGATTCTCTATTACACCGGAAGATCATACAAGATCGGCGAGGTGCACGATGGAGAAGCGGTCATGGATTGGATGCCTCAAGAACAGGAACGGGGAATCACGATTACCTCGGCGGTAACGACCTGCGACTGGCGCAACCATGAAATTCATATCATCGACACGCCGGGTCATGTTGACTTCACCATGGAAGTCGAACGTTCGCTTCGTGTCCTCGACGGAGCCTTGGTAGTATTCTGCGCGGTCGGCGGTGTTGAACCGCAGTCAGAGACAGTGTGGCACCAGGCGGACAAACACCGTGTCCCGAAAATCGCATTCATCAACAAAATGGACCGCATCGGCGCGGACTTTTTTAAAACTGTCGATATGATGAAGAAGCGGTTCAGATCAACGCCACTGATTCTTCAGGTACCATATTTCACAGGAGATACTTTCGAAGGTATTGTCGATCTCGTACAACAAAAAACCATAACCTGGGAGGAGCAGCACTATGGCGTCGTCTATCATTACGTCGACATCCCTCAACACATCATCCCTGAGGCTGAAAAGTATCGAGACAGGCTGATTGAAACCATTGCCGAACTTGACGATGATATAGCGGAAAAATATCTTGAAGGCTTGGATATTGCCGATCAGGAATTGACAAAGGCCATCCGCGCTGCAACACTTCGACTTCGGATCGTACCCGTCATGTGCGGAACGGCATTACGAAACAAGGGAATCCAGCCGGTCCTCGATGCCGTTGTCGATTATCTTCCGTCACCGGAAGATGTTCCGCCAATCGAAGGAGTCAACCCGAATACAAAAGAAGTTGAAAAACGGATAAGCAGTGAAAAAGAGCCCTTTGCGGCCCTCGCCTTCAAAGTCGCCATGGATGAAGGCAGAAAGATCACCTACTTACGAATTTACTCGGGAACCATGAAAGTCGGCGAGGATGTGTACAACGCAAACAGCGGAAGAAAAGAAAAAATTGCCCGGCTTCTGAAAATGCATGCCAACAAAAGAGAAAGGATAAACGAGGCGGGAGCCGGCAGCATCGTTGCTGTTGTGGGATTGAAAAATACCTCCACGGGGGAAACCATCTGCGATGAAGAGCACCCGCTTCTGCTGGAACCGATAGAATTTTACCAGCCGGTAATCAGTCAGGCCATCGAAGCAAAAACCCCGGCGGATCAGGAAAAATTATCAGCGGCACTGGCAAAGTTCATGGAAGAAGATCCGACGCTGAAAGTAAAATATGACGACGAAACAGCTCAGACGGTTATCTCCGGGATGGGAGAACTCCATCTCGAGATCATTCTTGACCGACTGATTAGAGAATACAATACGAAGGTAAACGTGGGCAAACCAAAAGTCGTGTTCAGGGAAACAATAGAAAAAAGTGTCGATGTGGAGGGCACATTTCAACGTGAGCTGGGCGACGCAAAACATTTCGGCCATGTCGTCCTGCATCTGGAACCGGACAAGCGCGGTTCGGGGTTAACGATCATCAACAACATCGACATATCCGATGCAATTGCAGTCTATATCCCCGTCATCGAAGAGGCTCTGCGGGATGCATCATTAACCGGCGTGGTCGCTGGATATCCCGTCACCGATATGAGAATCACAATAAAGAGAGGAACATACAGAGAGGGTGAATCAACAGGACTCGGATATAAAATCGCAGCATCAACAGCCTTCAGAGACGGGTGTTCCCAGGCAGGCCCCATCCTTCTTGAACCGATTATGACGGTCGACATTATGACACCAAGCGACTTCATGGGAGAAGTGATCGGAGACATCAACTCACGGCGAGGAGAAGTCGAGAGCATCAACCCCAGGGGCCCCATAAGTGAAATCGTTGCACGTGTTCCACTCAAACAGATGTTCGGCTACTCGACAGATCTCCGTTCCGCCACACAGGGAAGAGCCAATTTCACCATGCAGTTCCTTCGGTTTGATAAAAGCTAGGGCGAAGGAATTTAGTCTATGGCCAAACAACAATCGATCGGAAAGATCAACGTAATGCTTCAATAGACCGGGGAATTCTCTCTTTCATATAATAGGATAACGGAACAGGTCACGTCCGTCGGTCTGATAATTGTTTTCCGTATGCGCACAGGCGCCGTGACGTACATCGTTGTCGCCGGACCCGCCTTCGTCATAAACTGGCTGTTGAAAAGTCCCCACATGGGGCTGTTAGCGGGATTGACGACGCTGGACTAACAAATCGATCCGCAGTTGCCCCAGAAATCAAAATTGCCGGATTTTGTTTGATTCTCGCTCATCCTCGGCGCCACCTTTGCCGAACCGGCGCGGAAGTCAAGGAGAAAGAGACGCGGCCCTGCCTGTCGACTCTCATCGAAATGGCCCTTTTCTATGATGGATTCACCAACAAGGAACTTATCAACGTCTCAATGTATGTAAGCATGGCCGAACACTTCATGTGGGATGATGAAACGTGTATGACGACAATTATCCGAACGGAGGCACCGCATAATCCGATCTCCAGTCGGCCCTGAGCCGAGTTGAGCAGAATAACGGACCTTCCGGGGATTGACGGCGTGATGCACCTTCTCACTGTGCAAATTGATTTGACATTCTCGTCAATCTATCATAATTAAGAACACTGTGCACTTTATGCACACTCAGCAAAAACTTCGACATGTCGCGAGAGTGAACCATGTACGACTTCTTCTATTCCACCGAACAAATTCTTGATGCTTTTTTCCGTATCAGTACATTGCTGACATTTCCCTCACGGGTCGACGACATCCTCCAACGGATACTCGATGATGTTGTTGAAACGATGGGGTTTCACCGCGGCATTATCTGTCTCCTCGATGAAAAAAAGGAAAATCTCACGACAAAAGTGGTGAAAAACTACAGTCCTGAAGAAGCAAAATATGCTTTTTCAACGAATCTGAACATTTACAAGCACGACTCCCTCGAAACACGAGTTGCTAAAAGCGGTTACTATATCGCGCTGGAAGATGCCGAGACGGACCCGAGAATAACGGAGGCGGATCGCAAGATCACCAAATTCTACAAGCGCGGCTCGACATTTTACGCCGCCTTGAAAACACAGGATGAGGTTATCGGTATCATATGTCTCTGGTCGAAGGAAAAAACGAGATTCTCGGACAATGAAATCGGCATACTACTGACCTTTGCCAACCAGATCAGCATTGTCATCCACAACACCAGGCTCTTTGAAGATAATCAAAACAGGATCGAACGGCTCGTGGTTCTTCAGGAGGCGGTGTCGCAGCTGAACGCCAATTATGTTCTTGATAATATTCACAAGATTGTGATCGAGAACGCGCTCAAGATCTGTGAATCGACCAAGGCACTCATCTATTTTCTTGATGTTAAAAAAGACAAATGTCTCATAAGCGACGGGGGAATTGTTGTCGGCGACACGGAAGAAGAATTCATGGCTCGGATTAACCAAAGCATTATCAAACATGCCCTGGATTCAGAAGATACAATTATTCAGACATCTGGTAATAATTCAGGCATCCCCTCATTGTTCAAAGAATTCGAATCTGAAATCGCCATTCCTCTCAACATAGCCGAAAAATTCAAAGCTGTCCTGTACCTGGCGAAACCGAAGGGATCATATGGACCTGATGAAGTGAACGTCCTCGACATCCTTGTCAAAAATGCAGCAGCGTCATATGACAACGCTATCATGCATTCGCTGCTTTCCATGGAGGCGGAATCACTGAAAACAAAAGTGGAGATGCTCAAAAAGCGTGAAGATGAACTGCTCGGTTTTCATGATATCATCGGCAACTCAAATAAAATGCAGGGCATTTTTCATGTGATCACGGAAGTTGCGAAGCACGATACCAACATACTGATTCAGGGTGAAAGCGGTACCGGTAAAGAACTGATGGCTCGGGCAATCCACCGACAGAGCGGACGAAAAGCCAAACGTTTCGTCGATGTCAATTGTGCCGCGATACCCGGCACCTTGCTGGAGAGCGAGCTTTTTGGATTTGAGGCCGGCGCTTTTACCGATGCGAGGAAACGGAAGCTCGGGCTTATAGAATATGCAAGCGGTGGTACGATGCTTCTTGACGAAATAGGCGATATGAACCTTCAACTCCAAGCAAAATTTCTGCGAATGCTTGAGGACGGCCATATCCGTCGATTGGGCGGGAACGAAAACATCCCCATCAATGTACGATTTATCTTCTCAACAAACAGGGACTTAAATCGAATGGTGTCCGAAGGATTGTTTCGCGAGGACCTGTATTATCGGATCAGCGTCGTCCCCATTACCATACCCCCGCTCCGTGAGCGTGATGATGACACCATCATTCTGTCCCAGCATTATATCGAAGAGTTTAATAACAAATTTAACAAAAAGGTGGTGGGCTTTACAAAGGAAGCTGAGCAGGTTCTGATAAGATATCCCTGGCCCGGAAACGTCAGAGAACTTAAAAATATAATCGAGCGTGTCATGATCCTTCAGAATGTGGGAGCGTATATAACGAAAGATAATCTTCCCGCGGAAATTAAGAAAGCGGCAAAGAAAGAACTTCCCGCCTCGGCAGATGATGATTATTCTCCTTACGGATATTCCCATCCCGTAAATTACAAGTTGTTGATTGAACAACTGACAGCAAAAATTAAGGAAAGGATTCTGGAACGAACTCTTGAACTCAGTAACGGGAACAAGACCGTGGCGGCACGACGATTGGGCATCTCCCGCTATACGTTGATACGGGAGCTTAAAAAATTGGAAAAAAATGATAATTCTGCAAAGGAGATCCCCGCGATCTAGTACTTTTCTGTGCGATATGCAAACACATTGTTCTTTTATCGCACGACCTCATCCAACATATAACCCTTCGTATATCCTACCTATTTCAAGTTAGCGTTCTATCTTCGCACGATTATTCCCGATTCCTCTCTTTTATATCGACATATTTCCATTTATCATCCACTGTGGTTAACAGGTACTTCCGACTCAAGCAAGCATATCATACTGATATTAATACATAAATAATACCGCGCTTTTTTTATGACTGTGACTTGAAGAGTTGGCATGCCAATTGCTAAATAAAAATGCAAAAGAAACATATGAATTTAGAAATAATGCAAGTCAGAGTTGTACAGGACGCGATGAAGGGATGGAAGAAACACATTAATGAAAATGGGCAACCTTCATCAGAAAACGGAGCAGATGTAAAATCAGAGAACGATCACGTTGTCGTATCCGTGTCAAATGAAAAAATGCAGAACAATGATTCGCTCTTTCAGGTAAGAAAGAAAAAGAAATCAGACCGAGAGATATTCGACAGTTTTTTTCTTTCGGATCACCAGTGGGACGATTCCGAAGATGATTAAGAAGTTTTAAATTGCCTAGCGGTGGGTGGTTTTATGTTCCCTCCTTTCCACCCACCGGCCCCCTAAGGCAACCTGAGCGATAGAAACCACATAATCACTCTGTCAATATAGGTGAAGGCGGTAAGCGTAAGGCTTACCGCCTTTTTTTATTACAGCGAATGAACTATCCCGCAGCAAGTTAGGGGTTTCATGCTATGTCATTGTCCGGCTTGACCGGTCAATTCACGGATTCCAGCTTTTGCGGGAATAACTCGAAGCAGGCTTCGGGAAATTAGACCAGAAGGGATTAAATCCCGCCGGTTGCGGGTCATCTTCAAATATCAATAATCAGAGAAACACAGTCCTTGATTGTTTTTCTGCCGGGGATTCGATACGTGAGGGATGACGCTCTTCACTTCAGCTATACGTTAAATCTAAAGTAAACGATATTACCGTCTTCGATACTATAATCTTTCCCCTCAATGCGGACACGGCCACTTTCTTTAGCTGCGGCAAGTCCCCCCGAATCAATAAAATCCCGATACGTTACAATTTCCGCCCGAATAAAACCGCGCTCCATATCACTATGGATCTTGCCGGCGGCTTTCGGAGCCTTCGTACCCTTTTTGATGGTCCATGCGCGGAGCTCAGGACCGACAGTCGTATAAAAAGTAATGAGATCCAACAGTTCATATCCTGCCTTGATCAGTTTCTGAAGACCGGATTCCTCCAGACCCAAATCTGACAGGAATTCCTTTCTTTCTTCTTCATCGAGCTCGGCTATTTCCGACTCCATGTCACCGCATATCGTTATGACTTTCGAACCTTCAATCCGTGCGATTTCCTCGATGACTCTCACATAGACGCCTTCGCCTTTAAGAACCGCTTCACTCACATTAGCCACATAAAGGACCTTTTTGTTCGTGAGTAGATTCAGATCACGAAGAGCATCGGCATCATCGTCACTGAAGTTGATATTCCGAACCGCCACCCCCCTGCCAAGGTTCTCTTCCACTCGTACGCAAGCGTCATATTCTCTTTGGTATGATTTATTCCCCGATTTCGCTTGACGTTCTATTTTAGCACTTCTCTTCTCCACCGTGTCGAGGTCAGCCAACAAAAGTTCCGCGTTTATAATTTCGATATCCCGCGCGGGATCAACCGGTCCATAGATATGGGCAACGTCGGGATCATCGAAACATCGCACAATATGAACAATGGCATCCACATCACGAATGTGGCCCAGAAATTTATTTCCCAGCCCTTCGCCTTTACTGGCGCCCTGCACGAGGCCAGCTATATCAAGGAATTCCATCGTTGTATATATTGTTTGCGGTGGTTTTAAGATCCGGGCGATCGCTTCAAGCCGCTCGTCGGGAACTCTGACGACGCCCACATTAGGGTCTATTGTACAGAAAGGATAATTTGCCACATCGGCGCCGGCGGCGGTAAGAGCGTTGAATATCGTGGATTTACCAACATTGGGAAGGCCTATGATTCCACAGCGAAACCCCACACATGACTCCTTCTCACCACATACTTGACGCAATTATCGGGGTCTGAGCTTGAATTCATGGTTGTTGTATCTGCTGATACTGACTGCATTGCGACACTAATGCTATAGTGATTCGACCGATAATTGTCAAGCCATTTTCCGGAACGTCGCGTGATTGCATGGAATCCCGTCATTACGGTGACATCGGTTCAGAATCCCCGTCCACACATTCTCCCGTCATCTGCTGATCTCTTACAACGTAGCATCGATAAAAAAAGGAGGCGGATGTGATCCGCCTCCTTTGAAATCATTCTGATCTTCGTATGTGAATTATCCGTAGATCTTCTGGTACAGCGTGACAATCGCCGGAGCAGTAACAAGTGAAACGACCGACATCAACTTGATCAGAATGTTCATTGACGGTCCGGATGTATCTTTGAAGGGATCGCCGACGGTATCGCCGATGACACCCGCCTTGTGGGCCTCGGAACCCTTACCGCCAAAGTTACCCTGCTCGATGTATTTCTTCGCATTGTCCCAAGCACCACCGGCATTCGCCATGAGGAGACCGAGGACGACACCGGTCAGCGTTGCGCCGGCGAGGAATCCGCCAAGAGCGTGGGGACCAATGAGGATACCGATGAGTACTGGAGTCACAACAGCAGAGACACCGGGTATGACCATTCTCTTCAGCGCCGCCTTCGTGGCCATATCGACACATCTGTTGGTATCGGGAGGCGTCGTTCCTTCCATGATCCCAGGAATCTCTCTAAACTGACGCCTGATCTCATTGATCATGTCATAGGCCGCATCGCCCACCGCATTCATGGTCATCGCAGCGAGCAGGCAGGGAAGCAATCCGCCCAGGAACACTCCCGCAATCACATGGGCTTCCGTCAGATCGAGGGCGAAAGTCTCAAATCCGGGAAAGGTTTTTACCGTTGCCGTGTATGCTGCAAACATGGCCAGTGCGGTCAGTGCGGCAGAACCGATGGCAAATCCTTTACCGATGGCTGCCGTGGTGTTCCCCACTGCATCAAGACCGTCGGTGATTTCCCGGGTCTGGGGGGGCATGTGGGCCTGTTCGGCAATACCGCCTGCGTTATCGGCAATGGGACCGTAACTGTCCACGGACATAGTCATACCGACAGTGCCGAGCATTCCCACACCGGCGATCGCGATGCCGTAAAGACCCGCCGTCAGATACGCGAGCCAGATGGCCATAGCGATACAGAAAATGGGGGCTGCAACGCTCTCAAGACCAATGGCGAAACCGCTGATGATGTTGGTCGCCGCACCTGTCTGTGACTGTGCTGCAATTCTCCTGATGGGACCGCGGGCCGTATAGTACTCAGTAATGGCACCGATCAGCATCCCAACAACGATACCGAGGAGGACTGCCCAGAAGGGTCCAAGGGCGCTGATCATCCCCAGGCTCTTCAGGTATTCCGCTGACATGCCGGCCGTTGTGTGTTTAACGACGAAATAGGATGAAATGATGAAGAGAATGCCAGCTATGTAGAGAGAGTTGCTCAGCGCTGACTGAGGTTTCATGTTCTTGAGGAAATTAAAAAGTCCGATCCCGATGACCGATGAAATCAGGCCGACGATGATGAAGAGCATGGGCAAAGCCATCCACTTCATCGCCATGCCTTCCACGCCCATACCCATGGTGGAGCCGATGGCGATGGCGGCGATGACGGAACCACAGTATGATTCATAAAGGTCCGCCCCCATACCGGCGATATCGCCCACGTTGTCGCCGACGTTATCGGCGATGACACCGGGGTTCCTCGGATCGTCTTCAGGAATGCCCGCTTCTACTTTACCGACCAGGTCGGACCCCACATCGGCAGTCTTGGTGAAGATACCGCCGCCGACACGGGCAAAGAGGGCGATGGATGATGCGCCCATGGCAAACCCGTTGATGACGACCGGATCTTTCGCGGCAAAGAAATAGAAGAAAATGCCGAGCCCCAGCAGACCGAGCGATGCAACGGAAAGACCCATGACCGATCCGCCGAAGAATGCCACGGTCAGGGCCCTGCCCTGTCCATGATCCAATGCCGCCTGAGCGGTCCTCGCATTGGAGAGGGTTGCCGCCTGCATACCGAAGAGACCGGCCACTAATGATCCGATTGCACCTGACAAGAACGCTACCGACGACATCTTGTTTTCCAGAGCAAAGAAGAGAATGACAAAGACT
>DSDU01000001.1 GCA_011056835.1 Deltaproteobacteria bacterium | reverse complement strand
CCGGCTCGGAATCCGCGGCCTCCGTCAGCTCATCCGTATCGATTTCCTCGTTGTCGTCAATTTCTTCGACGATGTCGACGATTTCCGCGTCGTCGATTTCATCAACCCCGCCATCAGGGGATTCATCACCTTTGATGTCATCAACCATATCGGGAACGTCATCGACTTCAACTTCCTCGATGTCGGCGAGTTCATCGACACTATCATCGACATCCTCGTTGTCGATCTCTTCGAGAAGCTCTTCCGCCGTTTCATCTATTTGGTCGGCATCGATCACATCGACGACATCGTCCATATCCCCCGGCTCGGAATCCGCGGCCTCCGTCAGCTCATCCGTATCGATTTCCTCGTTGTCGTCAACTTCTTCGACGATGTCGACGATTTCCGTGTCGTCGATTTCATCATCGACGGTGTCCGGCTCATCAACTTCTACAGGAAGATCATCAACCTGAATGTCTTCGGTATCGAAGGCTTCCAAACTTTCCACCGGATCGTCCCCGTGCCCGGCCTCAACTGGTGGCGTACCATCATCGACAGCAGGGATAGCCGAATTTTCCTGGTATAATCCTGATCCGCTGTCCTGTCCGGCGCCTTCCCCACCCATGTACCCCCCCGGATGCTCCGATCGCTTATCGCCGCCGTCGGTATGGGAATCGCCGGATTGATATCGTGCCGATACGTTGTCCAGCCCGATTTTTTCCGAGATAATCCGAATTACTTTTTTCAGTTCCTCCAGGGTCCCGGGGTCGGCGTTTAAAACCGGATCAAAAGACCCGGTGGGACTCGACAGAAACTCGTTGATATAATTTAAAAATTGTCTGAAGTATTCCGGTTGGAAGCTTTCATCCGGTCCGCTGAGATTTTTAAATGACTTCAGGGCATTGTCTCGGGCTTCATCAGACATGACGAAAACATTGTCGGGACCGATGATGATGCCTTCGGGATTTTGGCCGTCACGATAGAGCTTTGTCAGTTCAGTATTGATTGCTGATTTAATGCTTTTAAGGTTTTTACGCCTGTTTTTTATAACGACAGGGTCATCGCCTGTCTCCCAAAGGGTCGTCACAAGTTCGTCGGTATCAATTTTACGAAGTGATTCTATTGAGTTGACGCTGCCATAGTATGCTCTGATAATGGTGAGAAGTCGGTATTTCAGAGCAGTTTTGTTTTCAGATCCGAGTTGTGTCAGCGCCCTGTCGATTCCTTCGATCGTTATGATTCCCTGCATGGCGACTTCCCTGTAATTTCTTATGTTCCCGTCAAGCCTGATCGACAGGTTACATAGTCTGTCTCATGAAACGGCCGATGTGGTTCAAACTTTTTCCGTCCTGCCGATGGATGTGGGTATCGGGATGTACCTTTCTTCTTGATTTTCCAGGATTATCTCTGCCGTTCCGTTTCACACTGTACATGAGGTGGGATTACAACCCTTGATGTCGAGATCCGTTGGTCTCATAAAACATCATAGTGATATTTCCTTGTATAAACTCGGGTTTTTCACGATATTTCTTGAACTTTGACATGATTTCGCCGAAGAAAAGATCGCATTCCGGGCAGGAATGGAAGAAGAAAAGATGCGGTCGAGTATGAAGTCATCTTTGTTGTCCATACTATGAAAACTTTATTCAGAAATAATGACAAATGTCCGATAAGACGGTAGATAAAAATTTTTCCGTGGTATCTCATAAAATGAGATGATCGAAGACTTGGCGGCATGTTGGAGTCGGGTTTTTCAAATGCCGGGAAAGGGGAGGGTACATGAAGGTAACAAATCCCGAAGTCATCAAAAACGGCGAGGGCGAACTCATTGATGCGATAACCGCCGATGTTGATTGGGGTGCCATTGAAAAAATCTTCGCGGAAAAGCATAAACTCGCGATTGAGGAAGACGTGGAATACAAGAACGGTGACATCGTCGTTTACAATAACCAGGTTGCCTACAAACTTGAATTTGATATCAAAGTGACTCTGTCGGTCCTGCTGGACAGGGAGGGAAATTACATATCCATATCGGGTTCCGGTGATTCAAAAACAACCGGTGAAAAGGGTGATGTGAATTCTGCCGCGGAATCTATTCAGGATCATGACGGGGATGAGGATATCATTGACGAAGTGCTTTCAGGAACTCAAATGGATGAAGTTTCGAAGAATGACGACGTAATCGGCGTAGTATCCCATGGTGACAATCATGGGCCTGATGATGCTTTCCGGACAGACCCGGAAAACGATGAATCAAAAACAAAGAAGAAAGGCTCGCTGTCAATGGTTTGATACCGCAGGTGGATGGGCAAGAGCGTTTGCACATTACTTTCTTTATACGATCTTGAAATAAAATACTGAAGTAGACATGCTTGTGAATGATACAATAATAAACAAATTTGATGATATCCTCGGCCGGAATATGGAAAGGCTCATCGGATCACGATACGGGATCGGTGGATTATTAACAGGTATTAACGCCCTCTCGTGCATTATTCTGCTGAATGAGCAGGTAAGAAACGACGTCGCAGAGGACCCTGTCGCTCTGGAAGACTACACGGCGGAAACATTGTTTAATGAACTTGAGGAAATGGGGCTTGATTCCGGTGAAGGAATGGAAGCGACCGTGCATGATATGGTGAGCAAAGGCTATATCGAATTTGATGAAGAAAACAGGATCCTCGTGAAGAAACCGACCGTCACAATGGCTCAAGTGCTGGATCATGTTTATCCCTCAATGCCCGGGTTGAATCTTATAGCCTATCTCAGTCAAACACTTGATGAAGTCAGGTCGGGACGAAAAGATCAGCATGCCGCAACCGATCAACTCGACCAGGTCCTGCGTATGCACGGGGTTCCTCTGAAAAAGAGACAATCTCAGCCAATCAATGGGGGGTCGACGAGGCTGGACAACCTGAGGCGTAAAGTCGCGCAGGCATCCTTATGGGTCAATACGGAACGACCGGACCCGGGAGGAAGAATCATTAAAGCGTCGGATGTGCGTGTTTCAGGGAATTCCGCGTCATCCCGGGCTGAGTCAGTTGCACCTCCCGAAGCCTCAGGTACCGTGAAATCAGACGGAGAGCCTCAGGACGTGGAAGTCGACAGAGGAGTTCATACTGATGACCCTCCTGTCGTGCCGTTTCATGATATGGAAAGTGGTGAAGCATCAGTCCGTGTTGCCCCGGGACATGAAAACGTCGATGAAGAAGAACTCAGTGTCTATCAATCCGAGAATGCGGTCGATCCGACATATACGACAGAATCGAATCAAACGCAGGGATTCGATAACACGGTGAATGAAGAAATCGATGCAGAAGATGATGACGAGGATGTTTTGCAGGAGACCATGCCTTCATTCCCCACAGTTGTTCCGGAATGCCGGGACGGTGAAAATGATGCACTGTCGCTGATGGCTGAAGAGACGGAGGCTGTCGGGATTGTGGAAGAACCGGTTGCTTCATCAGAGAAATCGCTTCCCCTTGAGGTTGAACTGTCCATTGATAATCGTATCGCTGCTTTTGAGGCCGGCCTTGCCATGAAATGTCCCCTCTGCAATATTGGCACGGTACAGGCACGGGAGACGTCTACCGGCAGACAGTATTATGTCTGCACCCATAAGGACTGTTCATTCATAAGCTGGGGTAAGCCGTATCACAGTGCATGTCCGGATTGCGGCAATACTTTTTTAGTGGAGACTGTGTTAAAGGGAGGAATACCGGTTCTGAAATGCCCCCGGGCGACCTGTTTATACTGGAAAAAGCATACCTCTGAACTGATGAGGGATGTTCCATCGCATGATGCCGAGACATCACCGGAAGTGCGCCCAGGGCTCGTTGCTGTTGCCGCAAGGCCACGCAAGAAGGTTGTCAGAAGAAGAGTCGTTAGAAAAAAATCTTCATAATCAGGGATGTGTCGCTGTGATAGCGTGTCGTTTGAATATGATATTGATCTTCTGATTTGCCTGTGAACAGCAATCCTCATTGCCGATACCTCATCGGTAATGTATTTGCGTTCCCTTATGTGATTTCGCTTACTATGAAATAACACTTACATTACATGGCGTTCGATAAAAATAATTAATTTTGGATTTGACTATAATGAAATCCGGTAATATAGTGCAGATATTAATAATAAAATCGAAAAAACAATCTCCTCGGTTCAGAGGACATTGTTTTTATCGAGAAATCCATGAAAAGAGGAGATGTTCATGCCCGACAAAAAGTTAGTCTGCAAAGATTGCAACCAGGAATTTCTTTTCACAGAAGGAGAACAGGCATTTTACAAAGAAAAAGGATTTGAAAACGAGCCTCAACGATGTCCGTCCTGCCGAAAGGCAAGAAAAAACAGATCACGGCAGGCTCCACGGCGATAAAATTATTTGAAACATTACGACACCCAATGTTGTTTTTCAGTGGCATGAGTCTGTCGAACGGTAAGTTGTGACAGATCATCTAAAGCGGTGTGCTGTGATTTTTGCATTCAGATACTATTGCCCGTGCTGTCAGTCAGGAGCAGTGATTACAGGAAGAGGGGATTTTACTGAAGACGATTCGTAAGATCTCCTTTTTTTTCATCAGTCGATGACGACCGCTGGAAGAAAAGATTAATGATAGTATAAGGAAGATAGCTTTTATGACGGAGGGGGGACGCTGTCCACAAAAATACTTGACTTCTTATGGTTTCAGGATTAATGTTCATCGCAGACAAAGGCAAACCACATCGAAAGGGTGGGACGCAAAGCCGCTGGCCTAAGTCCGTTATCGCGGATATGGTGGCAGGGTTGCCTGATCATGTTCTCACGTCAAATCGGCACACCTTGAATAATCCTGCGGTCGACCGGTCCTCATTCTATTCTGAGGGGTACTATGATTAGGACATACGTGGATTGTGTGGCTTTGTGATTAAAGAAAATAAAAAGTAAGGAGGAATTATGAACAAGGGAGATCTGGTTGGTGAGGTTGCCAAGGTAGTCGGCAGTAAACAAAGGGCACAGGATGCGGTTGATTGTGTTTTGTCTGCCATAACCAAGGCATTAACGGAAAAGGATTCAGTGACTATCACCGGTTTCGGCACTTTCAAAGTATCAAAGAGAGAAGCAAGGAAGGGAAGAAACCCGCAAACAGGCGAAGAAATTACCATTGAAGGAAAATACGTTCCCAGGTTTATCCCGGGGAAAGCACTCAAAGAAGCGGTGAAATAACCCATTGACATGGCTGGCATGAAGGCAGAGTCTCGCTCGACTCTGCCTTCGTTGTTTTCACTCGGGGACGGAGAGAAAACCCTATGTTCACCGGCACCACACCTCGATACTTTCACAGTGTTCAATCTACACCGCTTGAGTGGGAGTACCAAAAATAGCGAAAAGTAGTATCAGGAATACGACCTGGATGAACCATCCGATGATGCAGACGCCGATGGCGCGAAAGGTGCTTTTATAATCGAGAGCCTGTCTGATCGCAACAACCATGGCGGCGATCATCCAGGCCGTAGCGGCTAGCGTTATGGGCCACAAAAGCCCGGGAATGACTCCGAGTATCCGAATTATTCCGGGGGCGCTTGCGAAACCGAGCGTCCTCAGCAATTCACCATAATCGGCTTCGGTCTGTGGCTCAGGGATGACTTTCGTTCCAACAATATAGACAATATAGGCCCAGACGCACCATCCGACAAGGGCGGCAACCGTGCCGGTTATGATTCCTCTGAACCCTGCGACGGTGATTGCTCCCAACCCCGCAGCGAAACTGGAAAGAATGATAACGCCTGCTGCCTGCAGGATTGCGCTCTTATCCGCTTCAACTTCCTCGTAGAGATCGGCATCGAGTTTTGCCGCACGAATCATTCGTTTAAAAAAACGCTCCATATGTTCCATGTTTCGTTAACCCCCTCCATTAATATTCGCTACTCATAAAAATGCTCTATGTTGTTTGTCATTCCGCAAGGAATTCTATCAGCAGTTTGTTGAAATCAGCCGAACATTCGAAGTGAGGCATGTGGCCGCAGTGTTTGAATATACGAAGTGTCGAATTCAGAATTTTGTTTTTCGCCACATAGGCATGCTTCACCGGCAGTATGCGATCATTGTGCCCCCATATGACAAGAGTGGGATGTGTGATCCGGTTAAGGTTTGTCAGAACCGGTTTAATCAGCTCTTTGCGTCCTCCCCGGATTGTCGTGATACTCCGTATGATCTTCAAGAAAGCTGATTGAGCGCCGGGGAGGGAGTACAGCCTGTAATAGTGATCTATGAAATCTTTTGTCACATCAGATGCATGATGAACGGCTTGCCTGAAGAAGCAGTAAACTCCCGGGCGAGACGGATAGGTCAGCAATTCTCCGATATGGGGCAGTGAAAACAGCCGCAGTATGAACGGAGCGTCCGGACCGAGGCCGGCGCTGTCCACCAGTACCAGCTTGTCGACTTTCTTGGGAAATCGGAGAATATACTGGAGTGCAATGCCGCCACCGAGTGAATGGCCTACGAGGCTGCACCGCTCTATCTGCATTGCATTCAGAAAATCATTGATGAATCGAGTAAAATGATCCGTGGAATACAGTGACGGCGGTTTGTCTGTTCGTCCGAATCCCACCAGATCGGGGACATAAACCCGATGCCGCTCCGCCAGTGAATCGATATTTCGCAGCCATATTTCCGCCGAGGCTCCGAGGCCGTGGATCATGACGACGGGGGGTCCTGAAGTTCCCAACGCCCAGTAACGGGTCGTAATACCGCCTGCCGCAACGTAATGATCGTCTGGTGTCTGTAATGTCATGAAAGAAATTTCCCGTGGCAACGTATCACTGAAAAGTTCGATGCCGATCCGGTCTATAAGGAATCAACGATATCCTCGGAAAGGGACCGTCCCTCTTCGATTGATGGAATTATACGCATATCGGTTTCAAAATGGCAAAACAATTTGAGATGTGTCAAAAATGGGAAACATGGTCCGGGATGGGGCGGGTGCGCATCGCCATGAGTGGTGGGCCGTGCGAGAATCGAACTCGCGACCAACGGATTAAAAGTCCGCTGCTCTACCATCTGAGCTAACGGCCCGAACTTTCATCGTGAAAGCAGTGTGTTTAACAGGAAGCATCTTCCATTGTCAAGAATAAAATCGCTCACGGACCCGGCAGTTGTCAAAATATAGCCGTTATGATACATGTGGTCTTCCTTTTTTTTATAACGGGATGTCGGCTTCCGATCAGGATCTTTATTGTAATGACCGGAAGACAAGCATAAAGCGTGTATCCGAGGTAATTCATGCGTGATATTCTTGATAAAGTTCAGGTCAACATGCCGTTTCGCATGCTGGTGGACCGCTATCTGCCACTGGTGATTCAGAAGCGTATTAACCCTGAAATCGGAATTGACTGTTTTGCCCTTGACGGGTATACCCGCGATGATTTCCGAAATGTAGGCGGAAAGCTGATCGATACAGGATTGACCATAACCTTTCATGCTCCCTTTTTCGATCTGCGGCCGGGTGCCCTCGATAGGAGAATCAGGCAGGTTACCGTGGATCGTCTCAAGCAGCTCTTCGACCTGGTCCCCTATTACCGGCCCGAAATGATTGTTTGTCATGCCTCATTCGACAGTGTCTATTATGTCGCCAATGAGGATCTGTGGCTCGAGAACAGTATCGATACGTGGTCGCAGTTCATTCCCCTGGCTGAAGAATTGAACACGGTCATTGCTCTGGAAAACGTCTACGAATGTGATCCCTGTATGTTATCCAAACTCATTCGTTCGTTCGATGATTCCGATCATATCCGGGTGTGCTTTGATACGGGGCATTTTAACACATTTTCAAAGTCGTCCCTTGGTGAGTGGCTCGACGAAATCGGTTCCTTTATCGGGGAAATTCATCTCCATGATAATGCGGGGGACGGTGATAAACATGCTCCCGTGGGGAACGGAACCTTCCCCTTTCATAAGTTGTTTCGCTATTTGAAGGACCGGGGCCCGCATCCTGTTATAACACTCGAACCCCATACGGAAGACCACATGTGGGAAAGCATCAATAACATCAAAACGCTGGGACTGTTCGAACTACTGGATAAATGACCCCACCATGGACCGTATATCCATGGTGACAGAGGGAACAATCGGTGATTGCGTATATCGTCAAAAGAATTCTTTTTATGGTACCCCTGCTGATCGGGATTACAATTATCTCGTTTGTCGTCATTCATCTTGCGCCGGGTTCTCCCACCGATCTTCAGACCGACCTCAATCCCCGTGTGTCGGCAGAGATGAAGGCTCGCATGCAGGCTTTGTATGATCTCGATAAACCGCTTTATCAGCAATATTTTATCTGGGTCAAGAAACTGTCCGTTATGGATCTTGGGACGTCGTTCTCTCCTGATCGTCGGCCGGTTATCGATAAGATCATGGAACGGCTGCCCATTACAATTATAATTAATGTTCTTTCATTGGTTCTCATCATCGTGGTAGCGCTACCGATCGGTGTCCTATCAGCAGTCCACCAGGATTCATGGTTTGATAAAATTACCGGTGTCTTTGTTTTTATCGGATTTGCTATGCCGACGTTCTGGCTGGCGCTGCTGTTGATGATCCTTTTCGGGATTTATCTTGGATGGCTTCCCATTTCGGGGATTCGATCCCTCAATTACGAGTATCTCACCCCGATTGCCGCGATGATCGATCTGGGGAAGCACTTGATTCTACCCGTGCTTCTCTCTGCCTTCGGGGGCCTCGCAGGTTTCTCCCGATATATGCGGGCCAATATGCTGGAGGTGATCCGGCAGGATTATATTACGACAGCCCGGGCCAAGGGATTGAGTGAACGAGCGGTTATCTTCAAACACGCACTGAGAAATGCCCTCCTTCCCGTTATAACAATTCTGGGGCTCTCTGTTCCGGGGCTCATCGGAGGGAGTGTCATTTTTGAAACGATATTTGCCATTCCCGGCATGGGACAGCTGTTTTACATGTCCACCATGTCGCGGGACTATCCGGTGATTATGGGAATTTTAGTTATCGGCGCCGTATTGACGCTGATCGGCAATCTTATCGCCGATGTATCGTATGCCCTTGCCGATCCGAGGATACGGGTTTCGTGATCGGTTCATAGAATGTAAGCTATTGTGCCATTGACGGAATGCAATGAAATAACGATTGGAATCAGTAAGTTCGATGATGTAGACGTAAAAAGTTCGGGATTGCGATAATGGCGTTTGATATATTTTATCCGTGGTGGTTGCGAGAACAATGAAACGATTTACACACAGTGATTTCTGGTACCGGTTTTCCCGGAACAAACTGGCTGTGGCAGGGAGTGTCGTCGTTGTGTCCCTCTTTGTCGTTTCGATGCTTGCACCATGGATCAGCCCGTATGATCCCGGTGATATCAATCTTCAGATGGTGCTTGTGCCACCATCGGCAGCACATCCTCTCGGAACGGATCAGCTCGGACGGGATGTATTAAGCCGCATGATCTGGGGTTCCCGTATTTCTTTGAAGGTCGGCTTCGTGGCCGTGGGCATTGCAGTCGTAATCGGCGCGATTCTCGGAGCTATGGCCGGTTATTACGGACGGTGGATCGATGCCGTTGTTATGCGTTTCGTTGATGTCATGCTCTGTTTCCCGTCTTTTTTTCTCATCCTGGCGGTGATCGCCTTTCTTGAACCATCCATATGGAATATAATGATTGTTATCGGTGTAACCGGATGGATGGGCATAACGAGACTTGTCCGAGCTGATTTTGTGTCCCTTCGGGAACGCGAATTCGTGCAGGCGGCTCGATGCATCGGGGCAAACGATTTCAGAATTATTTTTGTCCACATCCTTCCGAATGCCATGGCATCGATACTTGTGGCTGCCACACTCGGTGTCGCCGGCGCGATTCTTACCGAGTCGGCCCTCAGTTTTCTCGGTATCGGCGTGCAGCCTCCCACGCCGAGTTGGGGCAATATTCTGACGGCCGGTAAGGACAATATCGATATTGCCTGGTGGCTGTCCCTCTTCCCGGGCCTTGCAATTCTCATAACAGTGCTGGGATTCAACCTCCTTGGCGAGGGGATCCGTGATTCTCTCGATCCGAGACTGAGGCAGTGACAAAATGGTGCTGTTTTTTTACATTTCGTCGTGTTGAAAACGTCCTTCAGGTCATTTCCCCATCGACAAAGGAAGCGTTGAATAAATGCTATCCTTGCATTTCGGTAATCGGATGTCTGCCCGGCATTTCGGGAATGCGCGGCCGGGAAACTTTTATTCGTTCTGATTATTGACTCTATGATGATTTTGGAGTATCAAACGCCTGAAATTTCCGAAAGAGGAGGATGGTTCTCGGTGGAAAGAGATAGAATTGAAGATACTAAACGAGACAGAAGAGTTATTGAGCGCAAAATCAGGCAGGGCGAAGCGACTGCCGAAGAACTGCAGGGGTACCTCCAGGAGTTGCCCGATCTTTCCTGGAATGCAGAAGAAGTTACCGTTTCGTTGGAACGGAAGAAGGGAAAACCGGCGGAGAAAGGCAATGCTCATTGATTCGCATTCCCATATCGAGTTGAAAGCCTTTGACCGTGACCGGGATGACGTCATTGCTCGGGCTAAGGATGTGGGCGTCGATATCATCATTGCGGTCGGAATTAATGAAGGTGACTGTAAACGGGTTATCTCTGTTGCGGGCAAATACGATTCGGTATTTGGCGCTGTCGGCATTCACCCTCACCACGCGAAGGAAATAGACAGCACCACCTATGATAATCTCAGGGAAATGGCGCGAAACAAAAAAGTTGTGGCCTACGGTGAAATAGGTCTGGACTTTTTTCGGAATTTGTCACCCCGGGATATCCAGATCGCTCGATTCGGAGAGCAACTTGATCTGGCCCGGGAATTAAATCTTCCCGTCGTCATTCATGATCGGGAAGCTCATGCCGAGACGGTTGAAATGCTGGAACAGTGGGACGGTAATAAGCAAGGCGTCATTCATTGCTTTTCCGGCGATTACACAATGGCAAGGAAATGTCTTGATATGGGGTTTTATCTTTCCATTCCCGGCACAATTACGTTTAAAAACAATGTGCAGCTTCAAGAGGTTGTCAGGAAAGTACCATTGAACCGGCTTCTCGTTGAAACGGATTGCCCGTTTCTTACCCCTGCTCCGAAGCGGAGAGAAAGAAACGAACCGGCATATGTTGTTTACACGGCTCATCGCATTGCCGAGATCAAAAGGGTTCCTCCGGAAGAAGTGGAAAGTATTACGTATCGCAATACTCTCAGTGTGTTCGGCATCTCACCGCCGTGATCCCGATCCGTTTTGAACAGCCTCATAGTGGAACTATTCCAACAGCCTGTAAATGTCGAGCCCTGTCCAAATTTCCCCTTGATTATCCATCTGTATTGGAGTACATGAAAAGAACAGATTCATAGCAGTCCAGGGGTGCCGATCGCGGCTGAGATCATACCCTCAGAACCTGATCTGGGTAATGCCAGCGTAGGGAGTGGGAAAAACACTGTATTACATAAAGGGCATATCCCAACAGGGGTATGCCTCTTTTTGTTTATAATCAGTCACTGATCTGGTGAGGTTCAACGCTTATGATATTCGGAGGCTTATGAAAAGGGTTGTCATATTTTCCGGGGGAACGATAAAGGATCCTGAATTTATCCGGGGAAAACTGGAGGATATGGATACTCCCGTCGTTATATGCGCCGACGGTGCGACCAGGCACCTCCGTTCACTCGGAATTATTCCCTCGGTCATTATCGGCGATATGGATTCCATTGATGAACAAGATCTTGAAGAGTTCGGCGCGAAGGGAAGTACCATCCTCACCTATCCGAGTGAGAAAGATGAAACCGATACGGAACTTGCCCTTCTTTATGCGCTGGGCCTCTCTCCCGAAGAAATTTGGATATTCGGTGCCCTTGGAGGCAGGATCGATCATGCACTTGCAAATATAACACTTCTGGTGACGGCAACGAAACGTGGAGTATCCGCAAAAATCATCGACGAGGCCTGTGAGATCTTCATCGTTACGGGGCAGGTGACTGTTGAAGGAGAAAGCGGACAGACCGTTTCGCTGCTGCCGGTATCATCACGGGTGACAGGCATAACGATCAACGGGTTTGAATATCCCCTGTGCAATGCCGTTATGGAGACAGGCAAGCCCTATGGCATCAGCAACACCTTGACGGGAGACCGGGGGACTATTTCAGTTGCAGCGGGATACCTGCTGGTTATCAGGTATTACAGAAAGGAAACATGAGGCATGACGGTTACAAGAGTACTGACGATAGCCGGTTCGGATTCCGGCGGCGGAGCGGGAATCCAGGCGGACCTGAAGACGATCACCGCACTGGGCGGTTTCGGAATGAGCGTTATTACCGCCCTGACGGCCCAGAATACAATCGGTGTCCAGGGAATACATGAAATCCCTGTGGATTTTGTGGATAAGCAGTTTGATTCAGTCGCTTCAGATATCGGTGTTGACGCAGCCAAAACAGGGATGCTTGCCAGTTCCGAAATTATGAGGCGGGTGGCGGCGAAAATCAGGCACTATGAAATCGAAAAACTGGTCGTTGATCCCGTCATGGTTGCCAAGGGTGGCGCCCGGCTGATCAGGGAAGAAGCAAAGCAAACACTCATTCAAGAACTCGTTCCACTTGCATGTGTCATCACGCCGAATGTTCCCGAGGCGGAGGAATTGGCGGGTATGAGTATAGCGACTGTCGGGGATATGAAAAAAGCGGCTGAAATCATCCACAGCAAAGGAGCTCGATACGTCTTTGTTAAAGGGGGACACATGACCGGGGAAGCCCTGGACATCCTCTATGACGGCAGGGAATTCTTTGACTTTACATCGGAACGAATCGAAACGGCCGATACCCATGGGACGGGGTGTACCACTTCGGCGGCGATTGCGACGGGCCTTGCTCAGGGGATGACGGTACTGGATGCGGTTACCCGGGCGAAAGACTATATAACGACGGCGATTCGATTTTCTCTCAGGATCGGCGGCGGTCATGGTCCGACCAACCATATGGCATACGTTTTTCGAGATTCCGAGCGTTATCGCTGTATTTCCGACCTCAAACGCGCCGTCGGTCGGATAACCGACGGTCAGTGCGGAAATATCATTCCTGAAATTCAGTCCAATTTCGTCTACGCCCTTCCCGGTGCCCGCGATATCAACGACGTGGCGGCGGTTCCGGGACGGATCATACGTGTCGGTGATAAAGGGCGGATTCTCCATGATCCCGATTTCGGAGCGTCGAGTCATGTCGCAAGAATCGTTCTGACGGTGATGCGGTACGATCGTGACTATCGGTCAGCCATGGATATCAGGTTTTCTGAGGATATCGTCGGCATCTGCCGGGATCTCGGTTATGATGTCGATTCATTCAGTCGTTCCGACGAACCGGATGACATCAAGAGACGGGAAGGATCATCTCTGGAATGGGGTACCGGTCATGTCCTTTCCCGACGCGATACCGTTCCCGATATGATTTTTGACCGCGGCGACATCGGGAAGGAACCTGTCGTCAGAATTCTGGGGAAAACACCCGATGAAGTGGCAGATAAGGCCTGTGCCGTTTCGGAGCGGCTCGCGGATTTACAAAAACGTAACGCGGGAGAAAACCGCCGTTGACGATAGAGGAATACTGCTGTGCTGGCTGTTTCACACTTGAAAAAAAGTTTTGATGATCTGATGGTTTTTGACAATTTCGGACTGACCGTTCCGAGGGGCGGGTTTACCGCTCTCGTCGGTCCATCGGGCTGTGGAAAGAGCACATTTTTTGATGTTCTCAGCGGCATCGTTCTCAAGGATGAAGGAACGATCTCGTGGTGCGGGACGACTTACCCGCATCTGGGACGGCACGTGGCATACATGCAACAAAAAGATCTGCTCCTGCCGTGGCTTTCGTTGCTCGACAACGCTCTCCTGCCGGTGAGGATATCCGGGAAGAATCGACATGACCGGGAGAAGGCGCTGTTTCTTTTCAAACGGCTCGGTCTCCTCGGCTTCGAACGGTATCCGCCCGGGAAAGTCTCCGGCGGCATGCGACAGCGATGTGCCCTGGTCCGCACACTCATGTTCGAACATGAACTGGTGCTCCTCGACGAACCTCTTTCAGCCCTCGACGCGATTACACGACGAAGCCTCCAACAGCATCTCCTCCTTCTTCAGAGTGAGTTCGGTAAAACCATCGTCATGATTACTCACGATGTCGAAGAAGCGCTGCTGTTGGCTGATGAAGTGCTCGTTCTGACGCCGTTCCCCATGGTGGTACGAGAGCGTTTTGTTCTCGATGTGCCGAAACCGAGGCGGAGCGATCACCATGAACTCTTGAGAATCAAGGAGTATGTTCTCGATGTGCTGCAGCGTGACGCTCATAACGGATCTTCCGTATCGATTCCAGCGGGCCTCGTCAGCCCGATCGGAGGGGCCTAGGGATGAGAAAATCAGGCATTATCGCCCTTGCGGGAGTAATTCTTATTTTCACCACGTGGGAACTGGCATGTCGGATTCTTTCGGTTCCCGATTTCATACTTCCGGCGCCGACCCGCATCCTCGCTGTCGCAGTTTTTCAGGCTCCGATCCTGCTGCCTCACGCCGCTGTGACGGCCCTGGAGATCATAATGGGTATTTCCCTGTCACTGCTTGTTGCGGTGCCGCTGGCAACCATGATGTATGCCAATCCTTCGATTGAGCGGGCGATTTCTCCGTTTCTGGTCGTTTCCCAGGCTATACCGGTCTTCGCGCTGGCGCCGCTTTTCATCGTCTGGTTCGGATACGGGATTGCCGGCAAGGTGTTCATGGCTGCAATTATCATTTTTTTCCCCATCACCGTCAGCCTTCTCGAAGGATATAAGAATTGCGATTCCGAGTATGTCATGCTCTTTCGACTGATGGGGGCGGGATTCTGGGATACCCTGCGGTTCCTTTACTGGCCGTGGGCGCTCCCTTATTTCTTTGCCGGCCTGAAAGTGGGAGTTACCGTTGCGACCATCGGCGCCGTGATCGGCGAATGGGTGGGAGCGCAGCAGGGACTCGGGTATCTCATGATTCAGGCAAATGCGAGGCTGCGCGTCGATATGGTTTTTGCCGCCATCCTGTGGTTGTCCGTCATGGGAATGACCATGTGGATATGTGTCGGCATCATTGAAAAAAAGGTCATAAAATGGAATTAAGAACGATTTTATACGGAAGCAAGGAGAATACGGATGAAGAAAATCATGAAACTCATAGTCGTGGCATTCATCATTGCAATGGCGGCGCCTGTTCACGCCGCCGAAAAACTGACGGTCATGCTCGACTGGTTCCCCAACGTTGATCATGTTCCTCTTTACGTGGCCCGGCAGTGCGGGTTTTTTGCAGAGGAGAAACTGGAAGTAACAATCCTCAGCCCGTCTGACACGACGGACGGTCTGAAACTTGCCGCATCGAATAATGTGGATATTGCCGTTTCGTATGCGCCGCAGTCGGTGATGGCGTTGTCGCGGGGGCTTTCCATTCACGTCGTGGGAAGGCTGGTGGAGCACCCGCTCAGCGTTCTCCTGTTTCTGGAGCGATCCGGTATCGAAAAACCGGCGGACCTTGAAGGACGGGTCATCGGGTACACCGTCCCCGGAATGATGGACATCCTTACCGAGGCATTTGCGAAGATCAATGGGATCGTGGGATATAAACCCGTCAATGTGGGATTTGCCATCGTGCAGTCACTGGTTGCGAAAAAGGTTGATGCCGTCATGGGCCCGTACAAGAATTATGAAACGGTGGAACTGGAAGAAAAAGGGTATAAGGCCCGTTATTTCGAACTGACTGAATGGGGGATCCCCGATTATGACGAACTGGTATTCATTGCCGGTGCGCAGACCATGGCACGGAAGGGCGCTGCCGTCCGAGGTTTTGTCCGTGCCGTCCACCGTGCCATCGAAGAAACGAAGCGGAATCCCGAGAAAGCGCTGGCGGATTATTTTGCAGCCGTCCCCGAGGCGCCCCGTGAAATGGAGACAAAGGCGTTCCGCATAACGCTTCCCCTCTTTGCATCGAACCAGGAACTTGAAAAGACACGGTGGCAGACCTTTGCTGATTTTGCTTTCAAATACGGTCTTATCGAAAAGGCCGTCGATGTGAGCACCATGCTGAAGAGATGAGAACAGATGTTATGTTCGACAAACACAAAATGATTGTGAGGTATAACAAGTGACGCAGATAGAAATGGCCCTCCGTGGCGAAATAAGTGAAGAAATGCAGTTGTGCGCACAACAGGAAGGTATCGCTCCCGAAGACATTCGCCGGGGAGTTGCGGACGGAACCGTTGTGGTCGTCAGGAATAAAAAGCATACGAATGTCATGCCCATTGCCATCGGCAAAGGGGTGAAAACTAAGATAAATGTCAATATCGGAACCTCAAAGGATGTAAACGACCTGGAGATGGAGATACGGAAAATCGATTGTGCCGTTGCCGCCGGAGCGGATACCGTCATGGATCTATCCACCGGTGGAGATGTGAGAATGATACGGAAGAAAATCATCGAAGCGTCGCCCGTTGTGGTAGGAACCGTTCCGATCTATCAGGCGGTGACGATTCTGTTAAACCGTCACCGGGCGATTATGGACATGACCGCCGATGATATGTTCAATGTCATTGAAGAAAACGGCGAAGATGGCGTCGATTTCATTACTGTTCACTGTGGTGTTACCCGCAGGAGCGTCAAGTGTGTCGAAGATGAAGGCCGGATCCTCGGTATCGTCAGCCGGGGAGGTTCCATTCTTGCCCGATGGATGCACCACTGCGGGAACGAAAACCCTCTTTATGAGCAGTTTGACAGGCTGCTTGCGATTGCCAGATCATACGACATGGTATTGAGCCTGGGAGATGGTCTCCGTCCGGGATGTCTCGCAGATGCAACGGACCGGGGTCAGCTGCAGGAACTCATACTTCTCGGTGAATTGACGAAGCGGGCCCGTGAGTATGGTGTCCAGGTTATGATTGAGGGACCGGGTCATGTGCCGCTCCCTCAGATTACGGCTCAAGTGACCTTGGAAAAGAGCATCTGTCACAACGCCCCGTTTTACGTGCTCGGTCCGCTGCCGACGGATATTGCACCGGGTTATGATCATATTGTGTCGGCTATCGGGGGTGCTCTTGCCGGAGCCGCCGGAGCGGATTTTCTCTGTTACGTGACGCCGGCGGAACATTTACGGCTTCCCACACTTGATGATGTGAGAGATGGCACGGTTGCCGCCAGAATTGCGGCTCATATCGCCGATATCAGCAAAGGCTTGCCGGGTGCGGTCGATAAGGATCATATGATGGCCCGGCATCGCGAAGCGTTTAACTGGGAGGGACAGATAGAAACCTCCATCGATCCGGTGAAGGCTCGGTCGTATCTGGAAAAAAGCAAGAGCGCCGGTGAGAAAGGCTGTACCATGTGCGGTGAATTCTGTGCAATCAAAGTCGGACGCCGTGAATAACAGGGCGTGTGCAACTATGTTGGAACGATGGCGGCAGTATGCGCGACAGATGGGGCCCGCATGGATTATCGCGGCGGATGCCAGCGGTCCGGCGACATTGGCGAGTCTCTGCATTGCCGGGTCACTCTATGGGTACAGTATGCTGTGGGTGGTTCTGCTGAGCGTTGTTTTCGGAGCGACGGCGCAGTATCTCGCAGCCCGTATCGGTATTATAGAGGGACGGGGTATTATCGCAACGGTAGAAGATCGGCTCGGTCCCGTCTGGGGATGGATTCTGACTGTTGATGCATTGCTGGTTACGTGGCTGGCGGCATTAGTGCTGATGAACGCCCTGACCGGCGTGACTTCATTGATAACCGATATTCACACCCCGTTCTGGAGCATTCCCTTTTCGATCATTATCGGTGTGTTTCTCGTGAGAGGAGGATATCGATGGTTTGAAATTCTCTGCAAGTCGTTAATCGTCTTTGTTCTGGCGTGCTTTGTGATAACGCTCTGGATGGTGGACCTTTCATGGCGGGACATCGGCATGGGCTTAATTCCCACAATTCCCGGCGGTATGGATTCGGCGCTGATGATGGCCGCCATCATGGGAGGGGCCGTACATATTACTATTATCGGTCTTCACACCTATAATACCAATGCGAAAGGATGGACCAGAAGGGACCTGAAACTTGCCCGCTTCGACAATGCCGTTTCAATGGGAGTTGCTTTCGGATTATACAGTGTCGTCATTTTTTTTGTCGCCGCCGCGGTTCTCCATCCCCATAACATCAGAATCGTTACGGCAACCGACGCGGCGTTGAGCCTGGAGCCGCTGCTTGGCAGGGGCGCCATGCACATATTCATGCTCGGCGTGTGGGGCGCCGCATTTTCCACGCTCTTCCCCACCATGCTGGCAGCAACCTGTTTCCTGGTCGATAAAATGAAGTGGCCGCTGTATCGCAAAGACAAACGATTTGCCTGGACGGTTGTCGCGGGCTGCCTGATCGTTTCGTTCGGTCCCTTTCTGAAGGGAGGGTTTTTTCTTTTGCTTCCGATCATGCTGGCGCTGGGGTTGTGCGGGACACCGCTGATCATAGCGGTTATCATGTATCTTCTGAATAAGCGGGACATTGCCGCCGATGATAGAAATTCGACGGTTCTCAATATTCTCGGTGCGATTACCCTGGTGGTGACCACCTTTCTGGCCGTGCGGTTTATTTTTATGAAGTTAACAGGTTGACAGGGTGTTCCCTTATATGCTCATTAATCTTGACTGCCGGGAGCATACACATGGTGGATATACATAATCTGCTGGGTAGAACCACACTCATCATCGGGGATGTAAACTCCGGGAAGACGAGATACACATTTCGCATCATTCAGTCGTTCATCGCAAACGGCATCGTTGACATCGCCGTCCTGGATCTTGCGCCGAAAAAAGTAAGAAAAATCGGCGGGAAAATAACCCGCATCACGCACCCCGGCGTTCTCTATAAAACGACGGATGTCACGGCCCCCCGTCTAACCGGAAAGGGGCCGGAAGAGATACGGACCCTGGCGGAAAAAAATGCGGCAGTGATTGAAAGACTGTTTGAAGAGTATCTGCAAACACCCCGACGGCATTTGTTTATCAACGATGTAACGCTTTATCTTCAATCGGGCGATATGCAGCGTTTGGAGCATGTGCTTGCATCGGCATCGACGCGGATTATTAATGCCTACTATGGAAAAACCTTCGGCGAATCGACTCTGACGCGAAGAGAACGGAACCGGGTCGACTATCTGAAGAGACATTCCGATGTCCTGATCGAGCTGTGAAGCCGGTGAAACATGACCGTTGCCGGAAGAAGCATCGATCCACTCCGGACAGGATGAAGTCTCGCAAGCCCGCATGCTCTCATCAGGTCAATATTTCCTTGAAGCAATGGCCCTCAGCCCTGATGAGTGCCGGATCGTTTCCCCGGGAGGACTCTTCAGTTCCTTTTAACCTAATGACGCCGAACGTTTCGTAAAATGAGGAGAGAGAATGTTTGAAGAGTTGGAGAAGATCAACGAACGGCCCGAACCGTTCCAATTTTACACCGCAGGCGATCTATGGACCGATGAGCATACGTCAAGGCAGATGCTGAAGTTCCATTTGGACGAGAAAACAGATGTCTCATCCCGCAACATTACATTCATCAATCGGTCTGTAGATTGGATCGCCTCCCATTTCGATATGGGAGCCGGAAAAAAGATTGCCGACTTCGGCTGCGGTCCTGGATTATATACCACAAGACTGGCTCGAAGGCATGCTGTCGTAACCGGCATAGACTTCTCGAAAAGATCAATCCACTATGCACAAGAAACGGCAACCGGGGAAAGACTGCCCATTCAGTATGTCAACCAGAACTATCTGGATTTTGAAACTGATGATCGCTTTCATCTTATACTAATGATCATGTGCGATTTCTGCGCACTGAGCCCCACGCAGAGGAGAAAAATTCTTTCCAGGTTTTATACGCTTCTGGAACCATCAGGTTGCGTTCTCCTTGATGTGTATTCCCTGGCAGCATTCAGGGAACGAGAAGAGAAAGCACTGTATGAACCTAATCTTCTCAATGGTTTCTGGTCTCCCCATCCATATTATGGTTTTCTGAATACATTCAAGTATGAGAAGGAAAACGTGGTTCTCGACAAATACACGATCATTGAAGCGGAACGATCACGTGTATTTTATAATTGGTTTCAATGTTTCAGCCCTGATGACGTAGAGAGGGAATTCAAAGATTGTGGCTTTGCAATCGAACGTTATTATTCGGATGTCGCAGGGACACCTTTTTCATCACATAACAGAGAATTTGCAGTCGTTGCAAAAAAAAAATAGCCGATACAGAACAGGCAATCCGGTGGACGGCTTACAGCCACCGCTGATCCGCAGACGTTCGGAGTAAATATCACATTGATCTTATTTGGTTAAAATGATAATTCTGCTTCATGAACATGGAGAGAAATCATAGGACTGTTTACAGAATGAAGGATAACCGAAATGGAATATGTGATCGTTTGCGTCACGGCACTCGTTGTATCGGGAGTGACTCTATTCTCGGGATTTGGTCTCGGCACAGTGCTTATGCCGGCCTTTGCGATTTTCTTTCCTGTTCCCATCGCAATTGCAGCAACGGCAGTGGTGCATCTTTTAAATAACGTCTTTAAAATTATATTGGTAGGTAGAAATGCCGACTGGGATGTAATCAAGATATTTGCTGTGCCCGGAGCCTTTGCCGCAATCGTCGGTGCATTGGTTTTGCACCGGTTCGCGCAGTCCCCGTCGCTATATATCTATCAGATTGGTGATCAAGTCCATTCTGTCACGACGATCAAGCTGGTGATAGGATTGTTGATTGTTGTTTTTGCATGTTTTGAGCTGATCCCACGGTTAAGCAACGTTGCATTTGATCGTAAATATCTCTTCCATGGGGGACTGCTTTCCGGTTTCTTTGGTGGTCTCTCCGGTAATCAAGGCGCATTACGTTCTGTGTTTCTCATCAAGGCTGGATTGGATAAAGATGCATACGTGGGAACAGGTACGGTTTCTGCTGTTATCGTGGATGTATCCCGCCTGTTCGTATATGGGATCACCTTTTATACCGGTACGATAGTTGAGGTCGGCACTATAGGGGGTGTGGTGGTGGCCGCAACATCAGCAGCGTTTATCGGCTCATTCATTGGTGCGAAACTCCTGAAAAAAATTACACTGCGAGCAGTACAGATCATTGTTGGCAGTATGCTGATTGTGGCGGGAACAGGTATGGCAGCGGGGTTGGTGTGAAATACGTCGTCTGTGATACTGAAAAAAACAAGAGATTCAACCAACACGGAGTTCCAGCGGCGTCTCGCAGCCGCCGCTGGTCAAAGCGACAGGCACACAGGCGAAGTGCCGTATGGATAAAAAAAGTGGTGATGGCTGACAGGCACTGGCGGTTTATTTATCAGTGCGGTCAGCCATGTCACGTGTGAAAAGCAGCCCATTACCCAAACAATACGAAGGAGGATTGCCCATGATGAAAGAAATGAAGGTTTCAATGCCCGAAGGCGTGCTGTATGTATTGATAATCAGCGTTCTGATGGCGTGCTATGTAACGTGCATGGTGCCCGGTCATGCTTCGGCTCAAGGCGTCGAAGGTCAGAACGGGGAACTGGTTCAGGTCATACAGAGCAAGAAGTCGTTTCCTGAAACACTCAAAGCCTTCAAAGCGGAAGTAAGCAAGGCGGGGTGGAGTGTGCTTAATGTTAACAACATGGCGGGAGTGCTGTCCGAGCGTGGATTTACCCTGCATCCTGTTGTGATTCTTGATGTTTGCAGCGGCACGTACAGTGCGCGCATACTGAGCAATGACGATTATCGCCCCATTTCCGCATTCATGCCCTGCCGTGTGAGCATCTACCGGACATCCGACGGAAAGGTATTTATTGCACGAATGAATACGAATGCCTTCATAACGATGATGCCTCCCGAGGTAGCCGAGGTAATGTCGGCATCGGACGAGGAGATAGCGAAGGTCATCACCAAAACAGTTCACTGAGCCACGGTGATCTTTGAAAATGTGAAACGGGCCCGGCCGGCAGCTCCAGCAGACTGCGTGCCGGCTTTTCGTTCGTACCCTTGACCTGAAAAGCATACCGAAGTTCAATGAAATCCCATAAGAATGATGCGTATGCACGCCTTGCCGCTGTCAGTGCCGTTCTTGACCATATCCAGTGTGGACGGCATCAAAAATCGTTGCAGTAGTTTCGGGGGTACGGAAACATCACGGCGACTGCGCCATTCCATTTTGCACTCATCGCTGAAATGAGTTATACACATGACACATCGAGGTTGTCTTCCAAAAGGTATATGATGAGAATTCTCCACACTTCCGACTGGCACATCGGCCGGACCCTGCATGGCCGCAAGCGATACGAAGAATTCGAGGCCTTCCTGAACTGGCTGGCCGGTCTTGTTGATGATGAAAACATCGACGTCCTTCTTGTGGCGGGGGATGTGTTTGACAACAGCACCCCGAGCAATCGTGCCCAGGAACTTTATTACCGGTTTCTCTGCCGCATTGCGGCTTCTCCGAAACGCCATGTTGTGGTGACGGCGGGGAATCACGATTCGCCGTCCTTTCTCAACGCACCCCGGGAACTTCTCAAATCCCTCAATGTCCACGTCGTGGGTAACGCATCCGCCTCCGCGGAAGATGAACTGATCGTGCTTGCCGGGCCTGATCGGGAGCCCCTGCTTATTGTCTGCGCCGTTCCCTATCTCAGGGACCGTGATATCCGCACGGTTGAGGCAGGTGAGAGCATCGAGGACAAGGAACGGAAGATCATCGATGGAATCAGGTCTCATTACCGGATGGTATGTGAAGCGGCTCAGGAAAAGCGTGTGCGGCTGAAAAAAGATATTCCGATTGTCGCCATGGGCCATCTGTTTGCCGCGGGCGGCGAAACCGTCGACGGCGAAGGCGTCCGTGAACTGTATATCGGCTCGCTTGCCCAGGTCAGACGGGATGTGTTCCCCCGGTATATCGATTACGTTGCCCTCGGGCATCTTCACGTGCCGCAGCGAGTCGGCGGTTGTGATGTCATCCGTTATGCCGGGTCGCCCCTGCCCATCGGCTTCGGTGAAGCCGGGCGGGAAAAGAGCGTCGTCCTTGTGGAGTTTTCTGGTCGTATCCCCGCTGTTGCCGCTGTCCCGGTGCCGAGGTTCCAGGAATTGAAGACGCTTGGCGGCGATGTGCAGACCATTATCCGGGGCATCGACACATTGAAGGCCGAGGGAAGCGCCGCCTGGCTGGAGATCGTCTATGACGGGAACGAGCCGGCCGGTAATTTAAAGGAGATCCTGGATGAGGCGATTGAACAGACCGGCCTGGAGATTCTCCGCGTCAGGAACAATCGTGTTCTGGAGCGGGTTCTGAGCGGGATGGATGCGGAAGAAACTCTCGGCGATCTGGATGTGACGGAGGTATTTCAACGCTGCCTTGAATCGCATGAAATAGGGGAGAATCGCCGCCCGCCGCTGTTAAGCGCATATCAGGAAATCATTACGGCACTGAACGAAGCGGACCCGATGGAGCAATAGGAGAACACGGCATGAGGATACTCGGCATTCGGTTCAAGAACCTGAATTCTCTCATCGGGGAATGGCATATTGACTTCACCCACCCGGACTATTCGTTCAATGGCATATTCGCCATCACCGGTCCGACCGGCTCGGGAAAGACGACCATCATGGACGCTCTCTGCCTCGGGCTTTACGGACGGACGCCCCGCCTTGAGAAGGTTACGAAAAGCGGTAACGAGATCATGTCGCGCCGGACCGGCGAGTGTTTTGCGGAAGTCACGTTCGAGACACAGAAGGGCCGTTACCGCTGCCACTGGAGCCAGCACCGTGCCCGGAGAAGGCCGGACGGCGAGCTGCAGCAGGCAAGGCATGAAATAGCCGACGCCGAATCGGGAGCGGTCCTCGAATCAAGAATAACCGACGTTAATGAGTTCATAGAAAAAGCCACGGGAATGGACTTTGAACGTTTCACCCGGTCGATGCTGCTTGCCCAGGGCGGATTTGCAGCCTTTCTCCAGGCATCACCGGATAAGCGGGCTCCCATCCTTGAGCAGATTACCGGCACCGAAATTTACAGTCGCATATCCGTGAAAGTACATGAACGCTGTAGAGAAGAACGGGAAAACCTGGGCCTGTTGCAGTCTGAACTGAAAGGAATTCAGGTAGTAAGCGCCGATGAGGAACGGGATCTGCGGGCGGGTCTGAAGGAAAAAGAATCATATGAATCGGAGCAGGGCGCCAGACTTGACGCTCTTCGAAAGGCCGCTGCCTGGCTTGAAACCGTTGCCGCACTGGAAAAGGGCGTGAGCGAGCTCGATAAACTCATAGCTGATGTTGAGAACCGATCGGAGATGTTTGAACCTGAGAGGAATCGGCTGGAAAGATCACAGCGGGCTCTCGGTCTGGATGGGGATTACCGGGAAGTGGTCACCTTACGTGATCTGCAGAAAATTGACCTGAAGGAACTTCACGACACGCTTGTCTCCCTGCCGCTCAAGGAGAAGGCCTGTTATGATGCAGCGGAAATCAAGAGGACCGCTGAGGCCGGTCTCGATGAGGCACGAAAACGACAGCAGTCCGAGGCGGATGTCATAAAAAAGGTCCGCGATCTTGATGCACGGCTGAATGAACAGAAAAAGCAGATTGACGAGAGAGCTCAAGCGATAACCGCAGCGGAGAATCAGGGCACAGTATATGCCGCGAATATCGACAAGAATTCGAAGAATCTCGTAGAATCACAGAAGCTCCTGAAGGCCCTGGAAGAATACCAGACACGTCATGCCGTCGATGCGGCACTTCTGACGGATCTGGGTACAATCACAAGAGCATTCCACTCGCTTCGCGATTGTGAAAAAAGGAGAGATGCGGTTCAGAAAGCATGTGTGGCAGCAGCCAAAGGAAAGGAGGCCGCCGTTGCGGCGCACAGAAAAACAGCAGCGGTCCATGAGCAATCACGCAAGGAATTCGAGCAGCAGCAGGCCGATCTGAAAATGCTGACCGAGAAGACCGCTTCCACCCTCAAGGGGCGTGAAATCGGCCGATGGCATCAGGAACAGAGTGTCGTGAAAGACCGTGAGAGTCTTCTGAGGCAGGCAGGTGAGATCATTGAACGGATGAGCGCCACGTCCGCAGCTCTCGACACATTGAAAGCAACACTGGACGTATTGAAGGCCGGTCATGAGAAGATTTCCGGTAAAATCAAGGCCTGTGCGGAGAAAAAGGCGCTCCTGGAGGGAACGGTTGCAGCTGTGGAAAGACAGGTATCGCTCCTGAGTCGTATCCGGGATCTTGAAGAGGAACGGAAGCGGCTCGAAGACGGAAGGCCATGCCCGCTGTGCGGCTCCCTCGAACACCCCTATGCGAAAGGCACTATCCCCGAACTGAGCTCGGCGGAGAAAGAATTGAATGATGCCAGAGTCGCCTTCAGGCAGGTATCTGCGAAGTCAGGCAAGCTGGAAACGGAGTGCGCCGCACTGCTGGTGGAAATCGGCCATGCTGAGAAAGACAGGGACGAAAAGAAGAATGCACTGGAGATTGACGACCAACGCTGCACCGACACCATGCTGAAACTTGCCGTCACTGCCGGTCCTGAAGAACGGGCCGGGAAGGTTCGTGAAGCGATTGCCGAGGCTCAATCGAAGATAATGGAAATTTCCGGTATTATCAGTGCCGCCGAAGAGTTGAATCGAAAGGAGAGGGCGGTGCAGGCAAATCTGGAAAAGGTGAGAATGTGCCTGGAAACATCGGGTACAGCCCTTCAGGATGCCCGGCACAACGTCGAGAAGGCCGATTATGAGCATGCGCGGCTGATGAAAGAGGTGGAGACGCTGGGAGAAGAAGTGGAAAAAGCCCGTGCCCTGGCGTTCAAGGATGTGGAATCCTACGGGGTCATGCAGATCTCCGTTCCTGAGATCGATTCAATACTGAAGGACCTGACCCGGCGCAGAGATGCATGGCAGGCGAAGCTCAATGAGAAAATCGGTCTGGAGAAAAAGATCCATGACCTGGAATCTGCGATTGATAAGGACAAGGCCCTGCTGGAAAAGCTCGAACATGACCTGAAGAAGGGCAGGGAGGATCGTGACGGCCTGATCCGACGGCACGAATCTCTCGGCGCTTCGCGACGCGAATTGTATGGCGAGAAGAACCCTGACCGGGAGGAAACACGCCTCGCTGATGCGGTGAATCAGGCGGGGAAGACTTTCGAAAAAGCACGGGAAGATCACGCCGGGACGGAGAAAGTATTTAACTCGCTGAAAGAGAAGAGGAACGACCTGGAGACAAGAACAGAAAAACGGGCGGTTGACCTGGCACGATCGGAACGGAACCTTGCTGAGCGGATCAGGAAGGCCGGGCTTGACGATGAGGCCGGCTATCTTTCCGCCTGCCTGAGTGAAGAAGAACGGGACAGGCTTGCAAAGCAGGAAAAGGCCCTGATCAGGGAGAAAACGGAACTGGCCGCCCGCAGGAAGGATAAAACGCAGGCCCTTGCCGTTGAACGGGAGAACCATCTGACGGATCAGCCCCTGGAAGCGGTCAGAAAAGATATCAGTGCCTGCGATGATGACCTGAAGCAGGTACGGATTGACATCGGCGGAATCAAAAAATTCTTGAGTGAAAACGAAAAACTGCGGGAGAAGCAGCGGGTTCACATGAAAAACATCGAGGCTCAGAAGAAGGAATGTGCACGCTGGGATGACCTGCATCACCTCATCGGGTCAGCCGATGGAAAAAAATTCAGGAATTTTGCACAGGGCCTGACATTTGAGATGATGACGGCACATGCCAACCGCCGGCTCAGGAAAATGACGGACCGTTATCTTCTTATACGGGACGAATCGCAGCCGCTTGAGCTGAATGTCATCGACAACTACCAGGCAGGGGAGATTCGATCGACGAAAAATCTCTCCGGCGGTGAAAGTTTCATTGTGAGTCTGGCGCTTGCCCTCGGTCTTTCTCAGATGGCCAGTCGAAACGTGCGGGTGGATTCGCTCTTTCTCGATGAAGGGTTCGGGACGCTTGATGACGACGCGCTCGAAACGGCCCTGGAGACGCTTGCCGGACTGAAGCAGGACGGCAAGCTCATCGGGGTCATCTCCCACGTTCCGGCGCTGAAAGAGCGCATCAGTACACAAATACAGGTTATTCCCCGATCGGGGGGGCAAAGCGGTTTGAGCGGCCCGGGATGCCGGGGGAAGTAAGCCGAAGCATTAGAAGGGAATGGAGCGGTTGTCGACAGGTCGTTGAAAACTCCCGTCTGTTCCTCTCTTTCATGATCCACCTCATCCTTACACATCAAACAGAGACGCTCACCGCACAGAATAAAAAAGGCAAAGCCGGCGTAATCGGCTTTGCCTTTTATTCCTTGCAGTTGTAAAATTACACGATAACCACGGAGTTATCGCAGTCTCCATAGGGACTTTTCACAAATTTATCAGCCTCTCTGTCCAGTTCCCAGCATCTTTTGTCAAGCAGGTAGAGAAACTGGTATTCGCGCCCCTTCTTCAGATCGACTGTGGCTGTAAATCCCCCATTATTCAATTTTTTCATCGGTGTGGAGTTCCTGTCCCAGTTGTTGAATTCACCGACAAGATTGACCGTCCTGGCATAGCCGACGGCAGTCGGCGGTAAATTAAAGGTGACTCGACAGACATGCCTACCTTTTTTATATTCCTTCTTTACAATCATGGATCCCCCCTTATTATCCGTAAGCTCAGGATTGTATCGTTCCTGCATGGTGAAGTAGATATCGTACTTATCTGAGCCTTATTCTTATCATCGTAGATTCCTGTTGGACCTTCGTTGAGTCAAAATATACCTGTCGTCCCTCATGCAGTGTCCTGAAGTTTTCATTTATGAGATCACTGTAATGAAAAAATGTCTTTCTTCCGTTCGTGGTTCTGATGACACCACAGC
The DNA here is from genome assembly GCA_011056835.1 of Deltaproteobacteria bacterium. GTDB lineage: Bacteria > Desulfobacterota > Syntrophia > Syntrophales > UBA6807 > DSDU01. Next base: position 14,387 of record DSDU01000001.1, on the reverse strand, counting down.
CGGTCTCATTGTTAAAGCTGACCACCGTTCCCCGTTCCATGGATGTTCATCTCCTTCCGGTTATTTGTTGTTGATTCTCACACCTTTTCTCATATATCGAAGTTTATTCGCCGTCCCGAGTGTACACGACAGTAATCCCGTGATCTCACGGCGTTGTAATGAAGAAGAATAATACCTCCTTCGTCATTGTCGATAAAACCGTATCCGTTTTTGAAATCGAACCATTTTATTGTTCCCGTATACATTCACATCGTCTTCCTGAAACGGGCGTTCCGGTTCACAGCAAGGCGTTTCAATCAATATCGTTCGTCGAAAGGCTCTTCAACAGGCACTTATTGATGTACAGCGGGAGTTGTTGCTTCTTGACAGTAAAAATGCGAACTGACCGAAGTGATGATCATTATTTTTAGTGATAGTTTAGCCAGGTACAGGGAAATGTCAATATCAATTAATTACCGATATAATACCAGTATAGAACTGGTATAGTGCTCAATGTGCAGATATCATGAGAGAATATGACTGATGGTCGGCAGGCTGCGCTTTTCTCTGATTAACTGCTCGAGAATTCGTTACTCTTTTGTTTATTATCTGATGCTGCGAAGAAATGTTCCCTCGTTCCGGCACCTTTCAGGGGAGGCTGTCGAGACCGGTCAGGACGGAACACGGCATCGGAATATTCGAACGTCGCAGGGATCGACGGTGATCACAAATCCCCTGCTGGAAACTGACTCGACCACGCCGGATCGGGTATCTTCAATAATAAGGTCTCCCTCGTGATCCAGCAGGGAAGAGAGGTCGATGTCGAGGGCGTAGCCGTTTTTTACATCAAGGTTGGCGAAGACGAGAAATCCTTCCCTGTCGGCTTGACCGGATCGGCGCAGAACTCCCAGCACCGCTCCGTGATCGTTGTCTATAAAATCAATGTTGCCCTCGTGATGAAAGAGATCTTCGCCGGCGAATAGGGTGTTGATGGAACGGAGCCTCTCTCTGATGGTCGGGTTGTCGTTAAAGCGAATCCGCCCTTTTCTGCCGATGAAATCAATTTTTTCAGGATAACCGTATTCCGTTCCCTGGACGATGCCTGTTCTCCCCGCTCCCATGAGAGCAGTGACGGCGTACCGGGGAACAGCAGCCTCGGGAGCACCGAAGAGCTGGGCCGGCGCTCCCGTGTCATGGGTCGTGACGGGAATGATATATCGAACCTGGCGGCCGATGTCGTGAATGTACCGTATATACGTTCGAAGATCCTCGGCATAGGGGTATTCCCAGGAATTAGCGAGAAACAGATCGATGTGCCAATCGGCTGCCTTTTTCAGAATCGTGTTGGAATCGGTAAAGAACTCGGCCATGACGATTACGTTGGGGCAGTTCCTCCGCAGTTCTTTCAGGAGATAAGAAATAAATCCTTCGTGGCTTGAATGGAGGTTGTCCAGGCGCACCATGCCGTCCGTAAGGCCGGCGAAGTGAGCCCAGAAGAGCGAGTAGTTGGTCATGTAGTCCCAGATATCGCGCTGTATTTCGGGGTGGGGATGGTCGTAATTAATTTTTACGAGGTCCTTCCAGGTGAGCCACGTATTCATGTGCCAGCAGCCTGCCCGCTTCATGCCGTCCTTCTCAGTCCGGTCGGGGACGATCCATTCGGGACACTCCCGCACCATTCGGCTTCCTACGCCGATATGATTGAGGGTCAAATCAAAACAGAGGCGGATGCCCCGATCCTTTGCTTTATGGATAAAGTGCTCAAAATCGACAAATCCCGTCGGATCATTGTATTCCCGGTATGTGGCTTCAATGGCAAAAAGATCCCGCGCCGAATAGGGACTTTCGGACCGGTCCAGTTCCGTCAGGGGGAGCAGGTGGACGGCGTTGAAGCCCAGATCCGCGATTCCGTCAAGCATGCCGATCCAGTCTTTTATGACGCCTGACACGGCAGGGATCATGGTGTACATTCTGATATCCTTGAGTGAAACGGGATCCACGATAACCCGGCTGAAGGGAAGGCGGTCCCAGTACCAGCTTTTGCCGCCATCGAGAGAATATTTGATTTTGAACTGGTAATCCCCCCGTTGTGTCGCTTGGCAGGACAGACGGTGAACACCGTCCTCATTCTTCGAAAATACCAACTCCCGCCAGACGTCGGAGGGGCCGTCGAGGTTGGTGTAAAGATGGACCAGCGCCCGGGGTTCTTCCTGCTGGAATTCAACTGCCAGGGAGAGATGGTCTTCTTCGTAAATCCTGAAGAATCCGTCCGATCCCTCGGGAAAGAAGCGTCGCATGAGACCCTCTTTCCCGATCCGCATGTTTCGCGACTCCAGTTTGGGAATTGCAAAAGGCAGAAAAGGTGTTTTTTTATTAGTGGTCATCGGCGGGTTCCTTCATTGCCGATAGCGGCGTCTTCGACGTCAATGGCTTTCAGTTCAAGGTGGTGTATTGTGATAAAAGTTAACAACGTTCGTGCTCCCATTTTCTTTACCACTGATCCAATCCGGCCCGCCATAAGTTTGCCTCAGCCTGGCGGCGTTTAAAAACGCCTGAGTTTGAGTCCCACAAGCGCTTCATTGAAACAATCTGTTCCTCGACCCGGGCAAGGAGCGCCTTGGCATGTTCCTTGTCACGTCCGACTTTGTCCGCCTGGCTGAGGATTGATTGAATGGCTTTCATTTCTTTGCGACGATCCCCTCCCAGGGCATTGCCCCGGTTATACACGATACTGACGAGGACGGAGCGACACAGTCCGGGGAGGCGGTCGAGTGAGGGGTAGATCGCCGCTGTGTCCCTGTAGAAACGAGGCAGCGTCTTTTCAATAAATACCGACCATGCGGACGCGAACGGCACTTCGATGTCCAGCTTCTGAATTTCCTGCACTCTTTTTTTGGTGCCCGGCCTGCCGATGTCTTTTGCAAGTTCATTAAGGGCTTTGGGGGGTAAATGGTCGGCCCATGTGGCAAGGAAATCCTCTTTTGAATTCATTCTCAGATCGTATCCGATTCCTATGGTTATACCGCTTGCGCTACCGGGAAAGTGCGGCCGGCACGCCTTGCTTTGGTAGTATGCAAGACCGCCGGTTTCCTCCAGCGCAATAAACGCAACGCCGTTTGTGTCCAGCAATGGAAATGGTTCCGGCTTGGATTCGAGGCACGTCCAAAGAAAAAGGTCTGAGATTCCGGTTACCGGTTGATTCACGAGTTCCTGGGCATAACGGATTCCCCTTTCCGTGGCGGGGCCGAGTTCTCCATCCGCTTTTAACATGCAGCCTACGCGGTTCAGGTACGTCTGAAGACGAATTACATCGTCGCCTTTATCGCCTTTTTTCAATGTGGGCCTGGATGTTATTATTTCCGGTGGCAGGCGGTGGACCGGCGTTTCCTCGGGGTCTTCAAACCATTTGAAGTAGGTTTCCGCGCCGTCTATCCCCTGTTGGATCAGCGCGCGCTTTTTCTCGTCCGTCAAATTGAAGTCAGTGGTTTTGACGTCGAGCGTATTGATATAAATCGTACGCTGCCAGTCATCACTGTGCAGATGCTGGTTCTCCTGCACCTGCATGAACGCTGTAATCAAGGCTCGTGCATAGTGAGGAAATGTCTTGATCGCTTCGCCTTTGAGCGGTTCGTCGTATCGAAATAAGGCAATCTCTTCCGCCGTATCGAGACGGAGGCCAAGGGTCTGGCAGTTGTAGGCATAGGGACTCCTGCCCGGTCTCTCCAGAAGAAACCGCGCATTTTCACGGTTGTAATAATCAGTGAAACGGGCGGCGTTGCTTTCTCTTTCCATGTCGATGTAACGCTGCCGGTCGAAAAGTTTAACCGGGTAATTCTGCATTACGCCGCCGTCGACGTAGACATCGTTGCGTTCTCCAAAGCGTTTTGCCCGGAAAAAAAGCGGGATGGACATGCTGATTCGAACGGCTGTTACAAGGGGCATGTCGGGAAAGCGTTCGCGGGAAAATATTTCAGCGTATCCGGTGGAAAGATTGGTGCCGATGACATATAAATCGGGGCATCCCGCTTTTTGCAAGTCGACGAATGTAGCCGTGATGGTTCCGAGCTTGCGCTTAATCAGAGATCCTACCCAATCGGAAAAGAAATCGCCTTTGTGCCAGCCGAACTCCGTCCAAAGGCGTTTGAAGTCCTTGATATAGCCGAATGAATCATCCATGAACTTTCTGAAATCCGTGGAATTCAATATCTCCCGCTGCGCCTGCAGGTCGTATCCCAAGGCAAATATCAAGGCATTGATTGCCCCGGCACTTGTGCCGCCGACGCGCATAATGTCATTGAGCAGCCCGCGCTGGGATAACACCTGCATGGCGCCCACATAAGCGATGCCCTTGACCCCGCCACCTTCAAACACAAGGTTTCTGAACTGTGCGCTCATCCGCCTCCTCCTTTTCTCGAGGGGGCGTTCCACAAAATGCTGCGTGCCCCTTTCCTGCAATCCCGTTGACGGTATCCACATGTCACCGGTTTCTTTTGAGAAAAAGAATAAGTCGAAACCGCAGTTTATGTCAACGATTTTTCACTGATTCCGAATAGATAAAAACAAGTAACCGCAATCCCTGTTCGAGTTTTGCTTTTCTCACGGCAGTTGGCCTGCGAACGTGGTAACATGTCTGTGCTGGTATCGGGAAGGGTCATTTATCCGAGTATTGGCGTTTCCCACAACAATGCCTCCTGATGCCATAGTAGCCCGTTGACTCGAGTGCCCTTAATGCGCTTGACACGAGAATTTTCTGTCCATATACTTCGAAAAAGAAGTTCTCATCAATTACCTCCCGCTGTAAAAATGAAGGTGCGGATAAATCAATCCAAAAGGCTTTGTGTCGACACCCCTGAGATCGGGGTCATATGGGATTCAGCGTAATGCGGAGAAAAGGAGAATCTGCCATGAACAACGGAGAGAGAATCCATCCATCACATCTACTGGCCGGTATGGGAATCACGCCCGCCGACAACCGGATGGGACTGAAAACAGCCGTTCCCTGGAAAAGTCTGTGGGGAGGCGCTCAGACCCGGGCGCTCTTCCAGTATCAGAAATTTCTCGATGACGTGAGCAACAACCCTCAGCTGTTCGGGCCCTTTTCCGTCGTCGCCGGCATGCAGGAGGCGTTTTTCAAATCCGCCTTCACGGAACCGATCAGGACCCATGCCCGCATCACGGCGCGGGCGGGCAAGGAACCGGACATCTACCGGGACATGAACGGCTGGATTTACAAGAATTATGCCCGTTCCCTTTATGATCTCTGCGGCTATTTCATGAACAACGGCACATTCGACCGGCGGAAGGCCCGCCATATCACGACGACTCCGGACGGTCACCGCATGCTGAAGGAGTATGTGCAGGAATTCGCCCAGATGGAAAACAACTACAATTCTATCGGCATGACGCGACTTCATGCGATGAAGGAGATGCTCAAGTGCCTTCTGGTTGTAATTACGGAAACGCCGCTCGACGGCGAGGATCTTCCTTACATGAGAAAGAATGCCGACGGGACGGACGGCATGACCTTCGAGGAATACCTGGCGGAAAACCGTTACCGCCTGGAGTGCCTGCATAAGGCCAACGCCTTTGACCCGAAGGAATATTCGGAACGGGCGACCCAGGGCAGGATCGGCCGTTCAGAGTACAGAATCGTCAAGGGATCCGATATGCACAGTGTCCGCCTCCGCCATTATCTCCTGCCGAGAGGCGTCAAGTCCAACGGCAGAGTTCTCTACATGTCGACGCCCCTTATCAACAAGCCGGAGCTGTTCGATCTTGATGATGGAAAGTCAGTTGTTCAGGGAATGCTCCGGGAAGGCTACATTGTTTATCTCGTCGACTATGGCGAGTGCGGTCCCGACGACACGAACCTCGGCCTCGATTTCTTCGGCAAGACAGTTCATGACCGATACATGGAAATCATCAGGAAAAAGCACCCTGACGCCGTGATCGACATTATGGGATACTGCATGGGCGGAACGCTGATGCTGCCGTACCTGGCCCGGCGGGCGGAAGAGCGCCTGTTCCGGGGCGAGAAGATGGACATCTGCAAACTCGTTCTGATGGCTTCGCCGGTTCGCTTCGACGACGATGAAAGCGGTCATGGACAGATGCGGTCTTTCATCCGCCGGAACTATGATCCCGACCTCATGAACGACCTGTATGGAAGTGTGAACATCCCTCCCCATGCCATCGATTTCGGGATGAACGAGATCCAGCCCGGTGTTCATTACACGGTCCTGAGCGGTTTTTACGGGCGCGCCATTCATCCCGGCGCTATCGAAGATTCTGCGTCATTTCTTTACTGGCTCACACATGGGACGAAATTCCCGGCCAGGGCCCATCGCGAATGGATCGAGAAATTTTTTCTCGGCAACGAGCTTGTGGAGGGGGCCTACCGGCTTCCTTCGACGGTTTCGGAGCTGGACGGACGGCCCGTCGACATGGAAGCTCTCTACCGCGGCGGCGTACGGATCTTCGACTACCGCGGGTCCCGTGATCCCATCGCCCCGCCGGGCTCCTGCGTTGCCGCCGAGTTGTGGGGAATGCGTTCCAATGGGAATATCAGGATGACCCGGGGCGGCATGAACCGTACCATTGAAAAAAACATCGGCCACATCTTCGTCGTGAGCAAAAAACTTCTTGCGGAATATCTCACGACCGTATCCGACTTTCTCAACGAAATCAAGTGCGAGGGCGTGGACGAGATGCCGTAGTGGATGCGGGAAATGAGCAAGCCCTCGTTTGGGTTGACGGTAAGCCCGTGATCTGTTGTTGAGATCTAAGTCAAAAACTCAGTATAAAAACTGAAGCCTACCGGATGGAAGCCGGTAGGCTTCAGTTTGATTAAGGTTAAATTACCAAGAGTTATCCAAGATTATGCGGGGAGACTACGGGGTACATAACGATACTGAAAGAAAAAGGATCTGGCGTGATTTTCCAGATCCCTGTTATGACTGGTACCCCCGGCGCGATTCGAACGCGCGACACCCGGATTAGGAATCCGGTGCTCTATCCTACTGAGCTACGGGGGCGCATCGTCTGTGATTGAGGAGTGAATCTCTACCATTAATTATTTTGAGTGTCAATATAATAGAGGCTGGAATGGGGTGCAAGAGGGGGCGGGAACCGGGTTGCAGGATGCAAAACAAAATCAGACGATGATTGCGATCGGGAAGCAAGAGATTGTGCATAACTAGCACCACAGCTCGGAGTAGTGGGTTTCGATAATTCGTTCATCGCAGAAATCACATAGTTTCAGTTCATCAGGGGTGATACCGTCGAGGGCATTCCGGGGAAGACAGCCGATGAGTTCCGATTCGATGATGTCCACGTCGCAGGCCGCTGCTTTCTCCTTGACGGCATTAAAGACCGTACAGACGGATGTCTCACGGTAACTGGTCAGGTTCATGGAAACCTGGGCGAGATTCCGGCTTTTCAGAAGAACGCCCATAGCCTGAACGTGTTTGAATCCGCCGCTGGATTGTCGAATTTCTGCTGCGATTTTTTTGGCAATAGCCACATCGCTCGTGGCGAGATTGATATTGAATGCAATGAGAAAATCCCGTGCGCCGACTGCCGTGGCGCCGCTCCTCAGATTGAATGCCGCCGGTCCCGCGTCGGGGAGCCATTCGGGGTCATTCATCTTTTTTCTGAGCATTTCGTAGCCCCCGTTTCTGAGGAAGGGAAGCCGTTTTCTCGACGGGTCGAGAGCGGCGGCCCCGTAAAAGTACACGGGGACGCCGTTGCGGGCGGCGAAGGATCGGCCGAAACGGTGGGCCGCAGCGACGGCCTCTGTCATGTCAAGATTTTGAATCGGAATAAAGGGGACGACATCGACGGCGCCGTTTCGTGGATGGACTCCGGCGTGGTTCCTCATGTCGATGAGCCGGATGGCGGTATCGCAGGCTGCAGCAGCCCCCTGTTCGACTGCTTCCGGTGTTCCGATAAAGGTGACGACGCTTCTATGATGATCCGAATCCATGCTGTAGTTGAGGATTTTGATTCCGTGTATTTGATGAAGCGCTTCGACGATGTGTTCTATCGTTTCGGTATTCCTTCCTTCACTGAAATTGGGGACGCACTCGAGAATTTTCATGCATTACACCTGGATAATTTCTTTATCGGGGAGGACGACACAGGTCAACTCTCCCCCGTATGCCGCTCCGGTGTCGATACCGATTTTGTTATGCTCGATCATGGGTTCGGACAACGGTGTATGGCCGAATATGACGATTTTGCCAAAGTCATAGGTATGTCTGATGAATTCATATCGTATCCATGTGAGCTCTTCAATGTTCTGTTTGTTCATGGGCACACCCGGTCGGATGCCTGCATGGACGAAGATGTAATCGTCCGTTTCGTAATAGGGCAACAGTGAATCGAAGAACTCCAGATGATCTTCGGGAACATTGATTTTTTTCCCTTCCGGTGTTTCGACCATGCCGTAGGATTCGACCGTCGTCTCGCCCCCGTTAAGGTAGAAGAGCTGGGCATCGGTGCCGTGATGATAATAGTTGAGGAATGTCTGTTCATGATTACCCAGGAGGCAGACCACATGTTTCAATCTCGTTTTCAGATCAAGGATAAAGTCAACAACCCCCTTGGGATCGGGGCCCCGGTCGATGTAGTCGCCGATAAACACAAGGGTGTCGTTTTCGCCGTCGAGGTCGAGACGGTTCATCATAGTTTTCAGTTTATCAAGACAACCGTGAATGTCTCCGATAACAAATATCTTGCCCATAAAGAATCCCCCCCCGCATGCCTTATGCGAACAGAGCATTGACGAATTCTTCGCTGTTGAATATCCTGAGGTCGTCGATCTTTTCTCCGATGCCGATGTATCGAATGGGAATACTCATTTCTTTCGCAATTCTGACGACGATTCCTCCCTTGGCCGTTCCGTCGAGCTTTGTCAGGACAAGGCCGGTAATGCCGATTTCTTCGTTGAACATCTTTGCCTGTGAAATGGCATTCTGACCCGTCGTTGCATCAAGAACGAGGAGTGTTTCGTGGGGTGCCCCTTCGTGTTCCCTCCCGACGATCCGTTTTAATTTTTTCAGCTCTTCCATGAGGTTGGTTTGAGTGTGCAGTCGCCCGGCGGTATCGATGATGATCACGTTGGCCTTGCGTGACTTTGCGGCGTGCACCGCATCATATGCGACGGCGGAGGGATCAGCCCCCATCTTCTGCTTGATAAGGGGCACATTGACTCGTTGACTCCAGATTTCGAGCTGTTCTATGGCGGCGGCTCTGAAGGTGTCACCGGCAACAAGGATGACTGAATATCCCGCCTTCTTGAACTGGTGTGCCATCTTTCCGATGGTTGTCGTCTTCCCCGTTCCGTTGACCCCGAGCACCATGATTGTGTAGAGCTCATCACGTGGTATTTCGAGTGGAAGTTCACTGTCTCTGAGAATTTCTCTCATATGGTCTTTGAGGATTTTCTTCAGTGCGTCGGGACGATCCAGTTCTTTCCTGCCGGCCCGGTACTTCATTTCCTCAACAAGTTCCGTCGTAAATGCAGGGCCGAGATCAGCCATGATAAGAGTTTCTTCAAGGTCATCGAAGAGGTTTCTCGATAGGATTTTCTCGCCGAAAATCATTTCGTCGACGTTCTTGACGAATCCCTTGCGCGTCTTGGATAATCCTTCTTTCAGCCGGTTGAAGAAACCTTCTTTATTATTCATATTCCCCATATATTTCGTTCCGTTATTGTTTCATTTCTTTTCGGTCCTATTACCTTTTTTGACTGCGGATGTAAAGGCGAAAGCAATGAGATCTAAACATCCCGGATGAAGTGTATTGCCGAGACGCTGATAATCAAGTAGATAGTTGTGTGATCGATGAGACAATTCTTGAAGGGTTGTTGCTCACATTCGTTTTCATGTGATCCATTCAATATTTTGATGAATCTGCAGCTTGCTTCAGACAATTCCAAAACTCACCCTTCGAATTCAGGTAGTTGGAATTGCTGATCGTTCTCCTCGCAGAGATTTATTCGCAAAAGCTCCATGATGACCCGTTACAGTGAATCGTCGTTCGGGCAACAGGCTTTCGGCATCTGTTGTATTGTTGGAGCAACTGAAGGATGAAGACGATCAGATTTCGTTAATTCATGCTGACCGTTACGGTGGTTGTAATACCTCGTTTTTCCATGGTAATGCCGAAAAGGTTGTCGGCCACTTCCATGGTCCGCTTGTTATGGGTGACAAAAATAACCTGGGATTTTTCTGAAATTTCCCTGATGAGATTTTTGAACAGGGAGACATTCGAGTCGTCAAGTGCGGCATCAACTTCATCAAGGATCAGGAATGGTGACGGCTTGTGCATCAGGATGGCAAAGATCAGAGCAACCGCTGATAATGCTTTTTCTCCCCCCGAGAGAAGCGTTATGTTCTGTTTTTTCTTGCCCGGTACCTGAATATCGATGTCAATACCCGATTCGAGCACATTCGATTCGTCGGTAAGTCGCAGTTCTCCCTTGCCGCCGGGAAAAAGACGGGGATAGACGACCTGAAAACACTGATTGACCGATTCGAATGTTTCGGAAAAACGTTTTTTCGAAACCCGGTTCATTTTATTGATGGTTTTCTGGAGTGTGGCAATTGAGGTGTTGAGATCGTCAACCTGAGATGTCAGAAAGTCATATCGTTCTTTTAACTCTTCGTGCTCGGAAAGGGCAAGCAGGTTTACTTCACCGAAGTCTTCCACTTTTTGTCTGTCCCTCTCGAGGTTCAGTCTCAACGCTTTAACCTGCTGTTCGTCAAGTCCTGTGAAGTTTGGAGCCAGAGCCGTCAGATCGGCATGGAATTTTTCATAAGAACCCCGTTTCAGGGTTTCCATGTGGAGACGTGCCTCTTGAATATCCATGTCGATCTGAGCCAGTTCCTTTGTCATGCTGTCGAGATGTCGCTTTTCCTCGCCTGCTTCCGATTCCCTGTCTCTCAGAACCTTATCCGTCTCATTGTGTATCTCCCGTTTCCGGACAAGTTCCTCTTCGATGGCATCATGATCCCGATACATATATTCAAGGCGCTGTTCTTCGGATTTGATAGTGTCTGCTATCGTCGCAGCTTCAGTATCGGATCGCTCGGCATCGAGGATTGCCGACTCAATCTCATCGGTAAGGTCGGCAATCGCCGCGCGCAACCGCTTTGATGCCACGGTATGGGAATTTATTTTCTCTTCCAGAGATGAAAGGAGAATCTTTTTTTCGGTCAGATTCTTTTCCTTTGCTTCAAGTTCTGCTTTGACCGCACTCCATCGTTCCTGGAGTGTTGCAATTGTCCGCGTTGCCTCCTGTTCCCGATCCGCGCATAATCGGATGTCATGTTCGATCTGAAGAATCTTTTCCCGGGCATCCCGTTCTTCCTGTTCCAGACTTTCCTTGTTGAATATGAGGACATTGATGCGCTGTTCAAGCCACGAAATTTCTCCCTCAAATCGTTCGATGTCTTTTTTTCTGCTGTTAAAGGTGAGTTCCAGTGCATGGATTTTCGACCGAATTTCATCATGTTCGTCTGTCAGTTCGGCAAGAAGACGGCTCTCGGACCGTTTTCGCTCCGTTTCACATTCGAGAGGGGCGGAGAGCCGGTGCATGTCCCGTTCCAGTTCATCGATTTCACGGTTCGTTCGAAGACGGCTGTTGCCGCCGCCCGATCCGCTTCCTCCCATGAGAATGCCGTTGGGGCTGATAACATCGCCGTCACGTGTGACAAACGTTCCCACAAATCCGTTCCGCCGCCACAGGCTTACGCCCATAGTCAGATCAGGAATCACCAGGACATCTCCGATGAGCGATTCGATAATTTCCCTGTAATTTTCTTTTACCTCGATGAACCGATCAAGTCTGACAACATCTACAAGATTATCCGGGACATTCGACTGTATAAAATGGTTTCGTATGTTCAGGGGTACAAAATGGCCTCGTCCCGACGAGTGCTTTTTCAGGTAATCGATTGCCTCCATGCCGTCGTGGTGGCTTTTTACAACAACGTATTGCAGTTTTTCGCCGAGAACCGCTTCGACAGCCGCTTCGTATTCCTTGGGAACGCGAATGTGGTCGGCGACAAGACCGAGGACGCCGTCAATATCGAGAATTCCATCTCTCCGCGCCTGAAGTACCGACTTCGTTCCTTCATTACACCCTTCATATCCCTCTTGAAGTTCTTTGAGGGAGGCAAGACGTGATGATTTGAGACTGATTTCTCCCTTGAGTTCTTCGATTGTTTCCTCAATGAGTTCCAGATTGTTTCTGATTTCTTCAATGTGTCGACGGGTGATTCGTTCTCGTTCTTTCAGCAGGTCGATACGTTCCTTTACCGATTCAAGATCTTGTGCCGTTGTGGCGCGTGCTTTCCGGGCTGTTGCGATTTTTTCCGTCTGATCTTGTAAGTCTCGTTCTTCCCGCTCTATTTTCTTATTTATGTCCTCGATCCCTTTGGTGAGGGAGTTCATAAGGTTTTTAAGGCGGGCATGTTCCGTTATGATGGAAAAGCTTTCCGATCTCCTCTGTTCGAGCTGTGCGAGAAGGTCGGCCTCGATGGCTCTTGATGAATCTGAATCGCCTTGGGTGCCGGTGATAAAATCTCTCAGCTCGGTTATCTTTGTTTCGGTTTCTGAGATCAGCCCTTGAAGGATAATGACCTCCCGTTCCATTGAATCCTTTCGTTGTTGAAATGTATCGACATCCGAGAGGTTTTTCTTTTTCCGTGATGCGATATCGCTGATTTTTCCCTTGAGGAAATCGATTTTTTGCTCGCCGATGTTGATTTCATTTTTGCAGTTGTAAAATCGTTCCTGGAGCCGACCGATAATTTCTTCGTTTTCCGCCAGTTTTTCCTTGAGATTTTCCATACCTGCCGCCATTGCCGTCAACGACGTCTGGATCTCCAGTGAATTGTGATCAAGCGATTCTCTTGATGTCTTGAGGCGATCCTTTTCGTGGCCGAGTTCGATGTATGCCTGTAACGAAAGGGCGAGTTCATTTTCTTTGATTTCCTTTTTCAGTTCCCTATATCGTTCCGCCCGTTTCGCCTGGCGGGATGTTGAGTTCAACTGTGTTTTAACTTCGCTCAGAATGTCCTTGAGGCGGGCGATATTCTGTTTCGTCGAATCCATTTTTCGCATGGCGGATTCGCGTCTGCTCTTGTATTTCTTAATACCCGCTGCTTCTTCAATAAACTCCCGGATATCTTCCGGTTTTGCCTCTATGAGCCGTGAGATGCTTTCCTGTTCGACGATCGAATAGGTCTTTGCGCCGACTCCCGTATCCATGAAGAATTCACGGACATCCAACAAACGGCACGGCACCTTGTTGATGGAGTATTCGCTGTCGCCTTCACGATAGAGACGCCGTGATATCATGATTTCTGAACAGTCGGCGTACTGACCCGGAAACTGGCGTCCGTTTTTTTCAAAAATTATGGTTACCTCGGCCATTCCTACCGGCGCCGCTTCGTCGCTTCCGTTGAAGATTACATCGTCCATCTTTTTCCCACGGAGCGATTTGACCCGTTGTTCTCCCATTACCCATCGGATTGCATCAACAACATTGCTTTTCCCGCACCCATTCGGGCCGACGATGGCGCTTATTCCGTTTGAAAAGTGGAACTGCGTTTTATCCTTAAATGATTTAAATCCGGCAATTTCCAGTTTCTTGAGCCTCATTCGAGATAAACCTCCAAGCGGTTCGCCGATGCGGGTTATCCATACCAACGCTACCTTTCATAGCGTATGTATAGTAAAAGATATGAAGTTTGTAAAGTGAAAACACAACAAAATGTGGTTCAGAAATAATAACCACAACATATTGTGGTTATTATATCAAAATCTGTTCAACTATTTGGTTTATTTTGTCCAGATTTTCCTTGACATGGATAAGGATAGGGACTAAGAAATCAGCCGCTGCGTGCCTTTCAGGGGGCAAATATCAAATCATAATGAATTGTCGACTTCACGGAAAGAATGAGTATTGCTCATATTTATGATATAAGTATGTGATACCATAAGAAGAGAGATTCATTCGACTTGTTGCGGGATCGGCAATTCTAAAATAAATAAAGTGAAGGGAGGAAATAGAAAGAGGGAGTGTAGTATATGCAAGGTAGTAATTATCTTGTGATGGCTTTTCAAATGAAAATTCGAATTGAAACTGAACTACGATCTACAATTCGAGGAGGGAGTAAATGACAACACCTATTCAACAGAAAATCAGAGACAAGAAACGGACACCTCAGCAGATTATCGACATGATCAAACCCGCTGACTGGATTAACATCGGAAGCGTCGGCGGAGATTCAACCGTGCTGGCTTATGAACTTGCCCAGAGACTGGGCCCCGGTCCCGGTCAGCTGAAAGACATCGAGTTCTGGAACTACGCAATGTTCTATCCCCATCCTGAATTT
>DSDU01000094.1 GCA_011056835.1 Deltaproteobacteria bacterium | reverse complement strand
ATGTATACGTGCATTCTCCTACCACAAATATATCGCATCAGTCCGGATGGTGTGCGCTTGAACAACTTTCGTCAACTGTATATAAGTATTCGATAAGCGGTAGTAACGATGTGAACATAACGACGATACGGACACCGATCTTTCAAAATACCCTTATTCCTTGAAACTGCATGTGCAGAAGCCGCACAAAAACCAATATGTTTTAAAACCACGAAAACGGCTTGACAATGTGGGAATCGGATTATATGTATTTGCGGCTCGCCATTTCAATTATAGAATCCATCAACAGGGGAGGAAATAAAAAATGAAAAAAATGTACATCTTCTTTGCCGTCATTATCGGCATATACATCATCATGTTCGCAGCGCAGGAAAGCGTCAGAACGGTTCAAGTAATCGGATCAAAGATCGCCCCGAATGAAGCGATTGCCCTGCTGACCGACGGAAATGAGCGGTTCGTCACCGGTCAGCAGCACTATCCGAATCAAGACCAATCGAGGAGAAACCTGACCTCATCAAAGGGACAGCATCCCTTTGCAACAGTGATAAGCTGCTCCGACTCACGGGTGCCTGTAGAAATACTTTTCGACAGGGGAATCGGCGACATATTTGTAGTGCGCGTTGCCGGCAACGTTGTCGATATTGATGAAGCAGGTTCCATTGAGTATGGTGTGGACCATCTCGAAACGCCGGTGTTGGTTGTCCTTGGACACACCCACTGCGGCGCCGTAACCGCCGTTGCCACCAAAGCAAAGTTGCACGGAAAAATTCCCCCCCTTGTCGATAACATAATTCCTGCGGTTCTTAAGGCTCAAGAGGAACATCCCCATTTGAAAGGAGAGGCACTTATTGAGGAGGCGGTGAAGTACAATGTATGGCAGGCCATCGAAGACCTGTTCAAGACAAGTCCTATCAGCGTCGGAAGGATAAAATACGGCAAGCTTAAGGTTGTCGGCGCCATCTATGATATCAAAACGGGAAAGGTCAGCTGGCTCGGGGAACATCCGAATCAGAAGACTTTACTTGCCGAATATGGAGCCTCCACAGTTACGCATCCGTCGGCTCATTGAAGTGACTGCACCTTCGAAGATTATGAAAGGAAAAACATCGACGGGTAAATCCGATGATTTTTTTGCCGTTAGAGATGTAGTTTCAATCTCGCTTCATCGCTATTAAACAGTCCGGCAGTATCACTCTGCCGGACTGTTGTGCTTTCACCAGTCAGCGGCTTTTCACCAAACTCATCATATCCTCACTTTGCCAGTGCTCTTTTCCGAAGGACCTGAGGAACAGAGCGGCTGTCCGTGATGTATAAGATTGATGTCCCGGAACAAATACGAAACCTTACGATAAAAACGAAAAAGCAAGATTCGGTTTTATCCGTCATGCTTTGTTGATCGGAATGGCAACGTTGAAAGAGAAAACGCGACAACGTTTCACTGTAAGCAAATGCAGGAACAATTGCCGGTCAAGTGGTTGTCGGGAAAATACCATAATGAGCCTATAAAAACCAAAATGATACAGGGAATGAAAAATATCGCAGTGTCGGGAAAGTGGGGCGCGAGATGTGAAAGGATAGGCGGAACGTTGGACAGTCACGGAAGAGAGTCGTATACGACACCGTTAACTGAACCGAGATGTCCGCATATTGTTCAATTATTGAAATCTCAATTCCTGCCTTGAGCCGTTTGTCTTGTGCCTCAGCCATTCTCATCCGTACAGCACGGCACCACAAGATGAGGGAAACTCCTGTGACGGACATGGCATAACAGCATCCAGGGAACGCACAAGATTCCGATAATAAATGGCATTATTCCATTCATAATCTTGACATGAGCATTGAGAAAAGTGTAATGATGCCTTACGCTATTTTTGAGATTTTCCGTAATCCAACAACATTCGTTATAAAGTGTCAAGAGAGTCATATGCTTGATTTTTCGCTGTTGAGACCGGGGTCGAAAGCTGATATCGTTGTTGAAATCGATTATAAAAAAGAAAAAATCGATGTGAGACGATCTCTTATCTACGATATTATCGATGAGAATATAATCCTCTCTCAGACGACTCCCCCGGTCACAAGCCATTATATCGACAGAAAGGTTATGGTAACCTACCTTATCCGTGTAGACAACGAACAGGTTCGATACGGATTTGAGGGCACCGTTTCCGGGATTATCAGGGATTACCGGCTGACATCCTCGGAAAGCGTTTCGGCATTTATCGTCACAAAACAAAACAACCCCGTGCAATTTAATGTAAGAATGCATTTTCGCGTGAAACCCGGGATAGACAGCGGTCTTTCACTCTCCATTGCCGGAGAAAAGATGACTATCGTCGATATTTCAATCGGGGGGGCCAAAGTCACTCACCGCAGCATCTCGAATATAGAGGCACGATCCCATGTGGAGGCAGTCCTGACAATCGATGGTGAAGAGTTTCCCGTTGATGCTTTGATACTCAGATTATGGCAGACGGTCGCGTCGAAAAGAACACCTGCCATTGAATTTATTGTAATGAAGTTTTTGACTTTAGATTCGGGAATAGAGAGCACGTTAGCGAAAAAGATCAGAGAAATTGAACGACAAAATCGATTGAAAGAACTCGGGTCGGATGCCCGAAATATTAATGGCCGAAAAACGCCGAACCCACACGAACTTTCTTCATAACCTGAAAACCTGTCGCAGAGAACAACTGACAAGACGGAAGAAAATAGTATATTTCATGAAGGCTGATAAAATGGTGAGGTAACGCTGCTATGATCAATGATCCCCATCCCCAGATGACGTATTACTCGCTCGAAACGGTAAAGGCCAACGAAGAAATTGCAAAAAAGTTCTTTGAGATAGAGAAGGGAACGCTAGCAATTCGCAACTTCAAAGATTTCTTTGAACAGTTGCTTCTGCTTATAGAAGATAAATTTGCAATACCCCATGTCTGGTTATCGATCGTCAACGGCAGCGAGATATCGTGTATTCTCGAATCTCTGGAATCATCGGATCTGCTGAAAAAGCGTCTCAACCTGATCGGGAAAATAACTTTTTCCCAGCTTGTACAGGATGCCGCATCGCCACTTCTTGTAAACGACAATCTGAAACCATATTACAAACTTCTTCCCCATCGAAAGAAATACTTTGTCAAGTCGCTTGCCATTGCACCGCTCGTCTATGAAGACAAACTGATCGGGAGTCTCAATCTCGGTGATTATTCAGCTTCCCGATTCGAACCCAGCATGGATATTTTCTTTCTTTCCCAGCTGGCCGTCAAGATCTCTATCTGTCTTTCCAACATAACGGCCCATGAAAAGCTGAATTACCTCGCCACGAGAGACTCACTCACCGATCTCCTGAACAGGCGGGAACTGGATCGGATAATCAAAGAAGAATTTTCAAACGCACAAACCCGGGGGACACACCTCTCATTATTACTTATCGACTGCAATAATCTGAAAGCGGTCAATGAATTGCATGGTTACACCTGTGGTGACGCCCTTCTCAGTTATGCGGCAACGCAGATAACGAAAACCATTCACCGTGACGGGTTTGTCTTCAGACTGGCCGGAGATCAGTTCGCCATTTTGATGCCCGGAGGATCATCAAAGGATGTATCAGCGATTGCAAAACAACTTCACGGATTATTTGAAAAATATCCCCTGCGGTATGGAGACCAAATCATCCCGATTTCTATCAGTTGCGGAGTGTCATCAACGGCGGACACGGATGTATGCAGTGCCGTTTCGCTCCTTGAAAAATCTGCCCGTTCCCTGTATGAGGTGAAAAACAAAAAACGTTCATCGCAAGCCGACGTAACATTATGAGTAAAACAAAGGAAACGGGATTAAAACGGTGGCACGCAGCATGAGCGTATTATAAACTATATCGTATCCGACGGACGGTATGTGTATGAGCATGGTCAATCGTTTCTGATTCCCCTTGCCGGATGTTTCTCGTAATTGCCCGAATCTTAGGATCGTATCTCTTATCTACCGGCACCCCCTGTTGATTGTTGCCGAAAGAAGATTTTATACATGGAGAATTGCACAAAATGAAGATAAAGATCTATACAATGGGTGGAACGATCGACAAGACCTATTTTGACAAGAAGAGCGTCTATCAGGTAGGTGAACCGCAGATTGTGACGATCCTGGAAGAAATGAACGTAACAGTAGATTATGAATGTGAATCACTTATCAGAAAAGACAGCCTTGACATGACTGATGAAGACCGGCTCTTGCTCTATGACAAAATCAGTACCGACTCCTGTGGGCATATTGTAATCACTCATGGCACCGATACTATGATCGAATCGGCCAATATGGTTTTGACTATCAAGGACAAGGTCATTGTTTTCACCGGTGCAATCCGGCCCGCAGACTTCAAGTCATCCGATGCCGCATTCAATATCGGGTCAGCACTGGCAGCTGTTCAAATCCTGCCGAACGGTGTCTACATTGCAATGAACGGTCGGATCTTTGACCCGACGAAAGTGCGGAAAAATCTCGAGTTCAACCGCTTTGAAGAGATATGACCATCAAAAGATAAAAAACCGCCCCTGTCATAAAGCAAATCAGGAAGGGAGGGATTTCCTTAGTAACAGGGACGTTTTGTCAGCAAAACAATCAAACGTTATCTGTAATCAAAGATGACCTGTTCCCGATCACCTTGCTGATCGGGGGGGGGCACTTCTTCCGCTCAGTGTTTTTCATCGCTGATGGCTCATATTGCATTTTCCGATAATTGAGTCACATTGCTCAATCAGCACGACGACATCGCTGCCAGCCGCTATGTACCCGCATCATTTTCCATGACTCAAGATTTACATCGTATGTTCAGTCAGCCTGCCTTCTCAGGAATGCGGGGACTTCATAATCGGTAATTTGATCGTCATCAATAAGACCCATTTTCACGACGACCGGTTTATCCGCGCTCTTTTCTTTTCTCATAAATGCCGGTGTTGAAAGATCTTCCCGTTTATTATAACCGACAAAATTCGAAATTGACGGGACTTCCTGTTTCTTCAGGCCTTTCGAGTCAAAACCCGTGGCAATAACTGTTATTCGAATTTCGTCACCCATTGTTTCATCGATAACCGTGCCGAAGATGATATTCGCATCGTCATGGGCTTCAGCCTGTACCAAGGTTGACGCTTCATTGACTTCAAAGAGTGTCATATCAGGTCCGCCGGTGATATTCAGGAGAACCCCTCGGGCACCCTGAATGGTATTATCTTCCAGCAGGGGAGATGACACTGCCTTCTGCGCCGCTTCCACCGCCCTGTTTTCTCCGCTGGCGATACCGGTTCCCATCAGCGCAAGCCCCATTTCAGACATGACATTTTTCACATCGGCGAAGTCAAGATTTATCAACCCGGGGACCATTATGAGATCCGATATTCCTTTAACGGCATGATACAGGATGTCATCCGCCTTCTTAAAGGCATCAAGAAGTGACATGTTTCTCCCGCCGACACTGAGAAGTCTCTGATTGGGAATCACAATCAAGGTATCAACGGTCTCTTTAAGGGCTGCAATTCCCTCTTCGGCCTGTCGCTCTCTCTTTTTGCCCTCGAATAGAAACGGCTTGGTAACGACGGCTACGGTCAGGGCCCCCAGTTCCCTGGCAATTTCTGCAACGACAGGAGCTCCGCCGGTTCCGGTCCCGCCTCCAAGACCCGCCGTGATGAATACCATGTCGGCTCCGCTGAGATGATCCTTGATCAGCTCTCGCGATTCAAATGCCGATCGCTTTCCCACATCCGGATCGGACCCGGCACCGAGCCCCTTCGTTATTTCATTGCCAAGTTGAATCTTGATGGGTGACCGGGACGCCACCAGGGCTTGAGAGTCGGTATTTGCCGTAATGAAATCGACACCGTTGAGGTCGTAGGAAATCATCATGTTAACGGCATTTCCACCACCGCCTCCGACACCGACAACTTTGATTTTCGCCGAATTTCCTTTTCCCGCATCAAACAGTTCAAACATTTTAAAATCCCTCCCTTCTAGAAATAATCAGTAAACCATTTTTTCATTCTACGAATAATTCCGATTATTATATTGCCATCACGCTTTTTAAAAACCCGTCCCGATTTATTTTTGTATCCATACAACACTAATCCAACCCCGGTTGCATAAAGCGGACTGTTTACCACATCTGTCAATCCTCCGATACCGACGGGAATTCCACGACGGACCGGCATGTTGAACACCTGCTCTCCCAACTCCGTCACGCCTTCAAGAATTGCCGTCCCACCGGTCACGACCACGCCGGCGGCAAGAAGGTCTTCGTACCCTGATTTTATAATTTCACGATGAGCCAGCCGCAGTATTTCCTCAACCCGGGGTTCAATAATTTCTCCAAGAATCTGCCGGGCCACTTTCCGGGGCGTCCGTCCCCCCACGCTGGGAACCTCTATCGAATCATCTGTCGGAATAAGCGGCGTGTATGCACATCCATACTTGATTTTTATTTTTTCAGCCTCATTCATGGGTGTCCTTAAACCTACGGCAATATCATTCGTCAGATAATTTCCCCCAAGCGGCAACACGGAGGTGTGTTTTATACTTCCCTCGGCAAACACGGCAATATCGGTGGTCCCACCGCCAATATCGATAATGGCGACTCCCAGTTCCTTTTCATCCTGGCTGAGGACGGCCTCGCTTGACGCCAGTGGTTCCAGGATAATGTCATTCACATCCAGTCCCACTCGATTGACCGATTTGATTACATTCTGAACCGATGTAACGGAACCGATGACCACATGGACCTTAGCCTCAAGCCGTACTCCGGACATACCGATGGGATCTTTCACGCCGTCCTGATTATCAACAATGAAATACTGGGGGATAATATGAAGAATTTCCCGGTCTAGGGGTATTGCCAGCGCCTTGGCTGCTTCAATTGCTCGACGGAGGTCATCTTCGTCAACTTCACGCCCCTTCACTGCAACAATGCCATGGCTGTTCATGCCTTCGATATGGCTGCCCGCAATGCCGGCATAAACGGATCCGATTTCTGTGCCCGACATCAATTCCGCCTCCTCGATTGCGCTTTTGATCGATTCGACAGTGTTGTCAATATTAACGACAACCCCCTTTCGTAATCCCTGGGAAGGATGAGTTCCGATGCCGACAATATCAATCCCTGAATCAGTCACCTCGCCAACGACGGCACATGTTTTCGTTGTTCCGACATCCAATCCGACAATCATGTTACCCCGTTTAGCCATTCATCCATCCACCTTTCATCGAATTTATCCACTGTGGAAAACACCCTGCCTATGTTTCGAAACTCTTAGTCAAACGATCCCGGTTAAACAGGTCGCTCCTCTTAACGACGACCCTATCCGTATCAGTCAGATCGATACATATAAATATTCGTTCCTTATTCCTTTTGCTCAGATCGACAAGAACGGGCTTTAATCGCTCCAACTTTCGGCGATAGTTTCCAAAACCAACCTGAAGGCATACGCCACCCTCGGTATAGACCGAAAATCCATACTCCCTGTGGCCGAACACCTCTGATACATGTTCAAGGGCGGGATAGCTTTTGCGTTGAGCCAGAAATTCCAGGAGCAGCAAAGACTGTTGTACAAGATTACGATCAACGGTCTCCTGGAACGACATTCCATTCAGCACCGGTAATGTTACATCGTCGTCATTCTCAACTTTTTTGAAAATCTCCCCGTGCCAGTCCATGATGTACAGCGTTCCCTCCATGAGCACGAAGCTCGCCGGCGTTCTTTCGACGACATCGATGACCAGCCTGTCGGGAAGCTCTCTGCCTATTCTTACTTCCCGTATCCAGGGATGAGTCGCTATTTTTCTGGAAATTTCCGACGTATTTAATGTCAATACATTCTCGGTGGTGCCGATGCCTGAAAGATGCGCAATATCACTTTCCGCCACTCGGGAATTCCCCCTCACATGAATGGCGGCCAAACGGAAGTAGGGGGCTGTTATAACAAAATTGTAAACATAGACCATGACGAAGGCGACGATTCCTGTCATCGTAACCAAGGCTATCGACCGACCGACATCTCCGAAGATCTTCCCCGACCGCCTTTTCAGTCTGTTTTTTCGTGTTTCTATAATCGACGTGAGTGATGGCGCCATCATACGTCTCCGATAATTTTAATCTCCGTCTCAAGGCTGATGCCCGTCTCTTCGACGACCCTTTTGGTAATATAATCAATAAGTCGAATAATGTCCCGACAGGTCGCGCTCCCGAGGTTAATGATGAAATTCCCGTGCTGCTCCGATATCTGCGCGTCCCCGACTCGCGATCCCTTCAGACCAAGATCATCAATGATCTTACCCGCAGGAACCGGTTTCGGGTTTTTAAATATGGAACCTGCATTTCGGTATCCCAGTGGGTGCTTTTGCTTTCTCATCGAAATAATTTCAGCAATACGCTTCCGGATTTGCTCTTCATCCCCTTCTTGAAGACCGAATACTGCACTGACAATGATTGATTCTTCCTCCATAACGAGATTCCGGTATTCAAAAGAAAGGTCCCCCCTTCTTTTCGCGGCAATGATTCCGTTCCGATCTATGACGGTAACCTCCGCAATCACGTCTTTTAATTCGCTCCCGTATGCACCGGCATTCATTTTTACCGCTCCTCCGATACTTCCCGGGATTCCTGCACAGAATTCCATGCCGGTAAAACATTCTCGTACCGTTAACTCCACCAGACGGGACAGCGCCACACCTGCTTCACCGTAAATGAATCCATTGCCTTGTCCATTCAGCTTGATATCCACTGTTCCCATACCGCGCAACGATATAATTGCCCCGCGATAACCGCCGTCCCTCACTATGAGATTGGTACAATTCCCCACAGGAACAAAAGGTATGGAATACCCGACCAGACAGGCTAGTGCCTTCCTCAATTCATCAACGTTCCCCGGCTCAATGAAAAGGTCGGCTGTGCCGCCCACGCCCATTGATGTATGGTGCGCCATCAGCTCGTGCCATCGAATTCTGCCCGGAACGATTTGTTCGATCTCTTTCTTGAAGGCACCGTTGTAAGCCATATCCAGTCCTCACCGATGAGTCGCGATAAATTGTTCGCCGATTTTCCATACCGTGCCGGCACCGACGGTCATGACCACATCGCCGGGCTTTGTTATCTCACTCAGATGAGCAACAATGTCTTCAAATCTCGACAGGTATGTCGCATGAGCATGTCCCCGGTCCACAATACCCCGATAGAGATTTTCTGCTGTGACGCCTTCAATCGGCTGTTCACTGGCGGCGTAAATATCGGTGACGATGAGAACATCGGCGTCGTCAAATGCTCCGAGAAATTCATTAAACAGCCCCCTGGTTCTCGTATAGCGATGAGGCTGAAACACAACAATTATTCGTCTGCCCGTCCAGACCTGCCGTGCCGCCTTGAGTGTCGCCGTGATCTCTGTGGGATGATGGCCGTAGTCATCAACCACCGTTACGCCCCGTGTTTCACCTTTTATTTCCAGGCGTCGCTGCACCCCGGAAAAGCTCCCGATTCCATCAAAAATTGCAGAGAATTCCATTTCGAGTTCTCTAGCCACGGCGATTGCAGCCAAGGCATTACAGACATTGTAACTACCCGGCACATTCAACGAAATAAAGCCGAGAAAGTTATTTTTATAAAACAGCGAAAACCGAGAACCCGACCCCTCGAATGATATATCAGCTGCCCGATAATCCGCATCTTCAGAGAGTCCGTAAGTAATAAATCTTCTTTTAATTCGCGGCAGGATTTCTTTCACATTGTCGTCATCCAAACAAAGTATGGTAACCCCGTAAAAGGGAACCAGGTTGGCAAATTCAACAAATGCTTCCTTTATTTCGTCGATACCGGAAAAATGGTCGAGGTGCTCCAGTTCGATGTTGGTAATCACCGCGATATAGGGACATAATTTCAGAAATGATTTGTCGCTTTCATCGGCTTCCGCCACGATCACGTCACCGTCTCCCAGTCGTGCATTACTTCCGATACTGGCAAGTTTTCCCCCGATTACCATGGTCGGGTCAAGACCTCCATGGGCCAGTACCGTTGACACCATGGACGTTGTCGTCGTTTTACCGTGAGTGCCCGATACGGCGACGGATATCTTCATCTTAAGCAATTCAGCAAGCATTTCCGCCCGGGGAATGACGGGAATGTTTCGCTTGTGTGCTTCCACTACTTCGGGATTATCCGGCCGTATCGCCGTCGATGTCACCACCACGTCCACGTTTCCCAGGTTGGCCGCATCGTGGCTGTAAGATATGTTTGCCCCCAATGATGTCAGTCGTTCGGTGATATCAGACCTGCTCAAATCGGAGCCACTGATCGTATAACCGAGATTCAACAAAACCTCCGCGATTCCGCTCATGCCGATACCGCCGATTCCGACAAAATAAATACGCTTCACCTTTCTTCTCATTCAGTATCTCCTCTATTGAACATTCGATCGATAATCGGCCTCTCTCGCCCTGATATTCCCCCATTCAACATTATTACGTTCCCTGTATGATGTTCAGACATTCATCAACGATACGACCTGCCGCATCGATTTCACCCAACGCACGAGCCTGTTCAGCCATCCTTTCCAACTTGTCTCGATCATTGACCAGTCTCTCAATCATTCCTGCCAACACCTTTCCATTGAGATCTTTCTCAAGAATCATTTCCGCTGCTCCCGCATCGACAAGAACCCGCGCATTTAACCGTTGGTGGTCACCCACCGCATGGGGAAAGGGTATGAATATGGCCGCCTTGCCGCTGACTGTTATTTCAGCAACGGTCGTTGCGCCGGCCCGACAGACAAGCAGATCTGCCTCATCGTAAGCCGAAGCCATATCGGTGATAAACGGCGTGACGTGGGCTTCTATTTCGTGAGCTTGATATGCTGCTGTCACTCGTTCCACATCCTTTGATCCGGTTTGATGAATAATGCGGACAGGCGCCTGAATCTGTCGCAGATATGTCATGGATTCAATGACGGCGTCATTGATCGCCGACGCCCCCTGACTTCCGCCAAAGATAAGTACGGTAAACGACTCCACTTCCCTTTTTCCCCAAGATCTCGCTTCTATAAAGCTCTTCCTCACCGGATTTCCCGTAACGAGAACCTTATTTCCGGGAAACCACTGAGCTGTGTCGGAAAACGTCACGAACACCCTGTCGGCAACCTTTCCGAGGATCCGGTTTGTCAGTCCGGGGACCGCATTCTGCTCGGCAACGGCTGTCCTGATTCCCATATAATGGGCCGTTATGACCGCAGGACCCGACGCATACCCGCCGACACCGATGACCATTTGAGGATTGAACCCGCCGATGATTGCACGAGACTGAAGAATACTCATGGGAATTTTCACCAGCCCGCCGATTGTCTTCATAATCCCCATGCCCCGTAATCCCGCAATATCAATCGTACTCAAACGATATCCCATATCCCTCAAAATTCTTCCCTCCAAGCCTCTCTCCGTACCGATGAAAAGAATTTCATGTTCAGGATCTCTGCGAATGATCTCCTCCGCGACAGCAACACCGGGGAAGAGGTGTCCCCCGGTCCCCCCCCCGGCGATAATGATTCTGATATGCTCATTCATTCTCATAATGACGATGATCACCATTATAATGCTGGGTTGCTCCATCCAGTGGCGTCTCGTGAACGGATGATGAAATATTCAATAATATTCCGATAATCGCCATGCTGATAATGAGCGATGTTCCCCCATAACTCAGAAAAGGAAGCGCCAGACCTTTCGTCGGCAACAATCCCATAACGCATGCCGTGTTGATGAACACCCCGACAGCGATTACGACCGTCAAGCCTCCGGCAAGCAACGTTCCAAACAGGTCGGACGAATGCAGGGAAACGAGGAAACCGCGAATAACCAGTATGATAAACAGGGTAATCACCGCAGTAACCGCAATGAATCCCCCTTCTTCAGCGATTACTGAAAGAATGAAATCGGTGTGCGGCTCCGGGAGATAAAACAATTTCTGCATACTGTTCCCGATTCCGACACCGAATGTTCCGCCTGATCCGAAGGAAATAAACGATTGTATTATCTGAAAGCCCGAGTTAGTCGGATCCTGCCACGGATCAAGGAAAGCGAGGAGCCGCTTCAGGCGGTAGCTCTCATACATAATGAGCGCGATGCCCGCCGGCATGAAGGCGGCGAGGACACCTGATATATATATGATGCGGCATCCTGCGAGAAAAAACATAGAAAGCATGACCACCATGATAACAACCGATGTTCCGAAATCCGGCTGGAGCAGAATCAGGCCGACCATTGTAAACGTTATGATCAGCGGAACAAGAAACACCTTGAGAAACTCTCTGATATGCTCCGCTTTTTTTGTAAAAAAATGAGCGAGAAAGATAACGAGCGCTACCTTCACCACCTCAGCAACCTGAAAGGAAAATCCGCCGATCCGCATCCATCTCGTTGCTCCCCCTACCTTGACACCAAAGCCGGGAATCAGCACCACGCAAAGAAGCACAAGCGAAACAAGGATCCCGAGGTAGGCGACTTTTCGGAGATGTCGATAGGGAATTTTCGACATAACTATCATTATCACCAGTCCCAGCAATACAAACACCAGTTGTTTCTTCAGGAAATAGTATCCATCATTGAATCGTTCCGTTGCCATGATGGAGCTTGAGCTGTATATCATGACTGTCCCGATGATAACGAGAACAAGGGTAACGAGAATTATGATGATGTCGTATCGTTTTTCCTCCACGAATCGTTACGCTCACTTCCGAATCATCTGTGTTCGATTATATGGCGAACACTGTGTTTGAAGAAATTTCCCCGTTCCTCGTAATTCTTAAATTCGTCAAAGCTTGCACACCCCGGCGAGAGTAATATCACATCTCCGGATCGTGCACTCGACCATGCGGCATCGACTGCCTCTTTCAGTGTTTCCGTCATTATGGTTTTTACGGCGCTACCGACCGCGCTTCCTATATCCCTTCTCGCTTCTCCAAAAAGAATCACCTTTCTCGCCTTTTCCCCGGCGGGTTTTGCGAGTCGAGAGAAATCTCCCCCTTTATTCCGCCCGCCGAGAAGAAGAATAACCGGTTTAGAAAACGCCATCAGGGCTCGTATCACAGCATCAACATTAGTTCCCTTCGAGTCATTGTAAAACTCAACCCCCTCTGCCGCACCGACATATTCCATTCGATGTGGAAGCCCGTTGAAGCTTTCGAGGGTCTGACGTATCACCTGCGGAGGACACCCGCATCTTCGCACGGCCAGAATAGCTGCCATGACATTTTCGTAATTATGATTCCCCCGAAGACGAACGGCACTTATCGGATATTCCTCTCCGTTTCCCTGATGGCTTTCGGACAGCAATGTTTCTCCCTTTTTGAACATTCCCCTATCCACTACGGAAGAAGAACTGAACCACATAACGTTCGCTTTAATTTTCCCACCGAGAAGCGGCGCGGCCGAATCGTCTGCATTGAGTATTGCTCCATCACGATCAGTCTGGTTCTCAAATATTCGTTCTTTCGCTCGCCTGTATTCCTCATATGTACCGTGATAATCGATATGATCGGGGCTCACATTCAATAGAACAGCAATGCATGGATGGAACCGTTCGATCCATTGAAGCTGAAAGCTGCTCAGTTCCACAACAAGATACTCAAAATCATGATCGTTCCCGGCAATCCCGATCAAGGGATTACCGATATTTCCTCCCACAAAGACCCTTTTCCCCCACACCGTCAGGATTTCACCGATCAACCGTGTTGTCGTCGTCTTACCGTTGGTTCCCGTTATCGCAATAATCGGAGTCACCAAAAACCGATAGGCCAGTTCAATTTCGCTGATGATCGAAATTCCCCGGTCCCGGGCCGCTCGCAGGAGATAATGAAACGGGGGAACACCGGGCGACGGTACAACGAGATCAACCATCGACATGATTTCCTCATCATGTCTACCCAACCTTAATTCAACCGGAATGTCGCTGATCGCTTTTAGTGCATCCACAAGCTCAAATGCCCGCTTCTCATCGGCTACCATGATATGAGCTCCCTTTGAGGCACAAAATCGCGCCGTCGCAATGCCTGTTCTTCCTAATCCGATAATCAGTACCCGGAGATTCGACAGATCCATCTATCGACTCTTACCTCAGTTTCAGCGTACTCACGGCCACAAGCGCGAGAATTATTGTAATAATCCAGAAACGAACAATCACCTTCGGCTCGGGCCATCCCTTCAATTCAAAGTGGTGATGAATGGGGGCCATCCTGAAAATCCGTCTTCCGTTTGATACTTTAAACCACCCCACCTGAAATATGACCGATACCGTTTCGACAACAAATATCCCGCCGACGATCGCCAAAAGCATCTCCTGTTTGGTCAGGACGGCAAGGGTTCCCAATGCGCCGCCTAATGACAGCGATCCGACATCTCCCATAAAAATCTGCGCGGGATATGCGTTATACCAGAGAAATCCGATACCCGCTCCGACCATTGCACCGCAAAAGACGGCCAGTTCACCTGATCCCGCCACATAGGGCACCTGAAGATATCCCGATATTTTTATATTCCCCGCAAAATAAGCAAACAAAAGATAGGTGGCAAAGCAGATTGTTGCCGGACCAATAGCAAGGCCGTCGAGACCGTCCGTCAGGTTCACCGCGTTGGCCGCACCCACAATGATAAACGTTGAAAAGATGATGTACCCCCACCCGAGATCAGGCAGCATGGTTTTAAAAAACGGAATCGTAACCGCAGAGCTGAAATCCGATTTCAGATAGAGGACAATTCCTACAATCAGAGCCAGAAAGATTTCCGCCGCAAGCCGTACCCTCCCGGACACTCCCTTGCTGCTCCTGTTCAGGAGCTTTTTGTAATCATCATAAAATCCGATCAACCCGTAACCGACCGTTATAAGAAGAACCAGCCATATATAATCAACCGTCAGTCGAGACCATAGAAGTGTCGATACAACCACGGAAAAAATGATCAAGACGCCACCCATGGTAGGCGTTCCTTCTTTTGAAAAGTGGGAATCAGGACCGTCATTCCTGATCGATTGACCGACCTGCAGTGCCTGGAGTTTCCTGATAAGCCAGGGCCCGAGAAAGAAACAAATAACAAGAGCCGTGATCGTTGCATAAATCGTTCGAAATGTAATGTATCGAAACACATTAAAATATGAAATCGTATCACTCAGCGGATATAAAAGGTGATATATCACTGCATGACCTCACGTGACGGCATATTTTCGCCGCATAGTCTGAGTATTGCTCCGGTAATCACTTCCATGTGCATCCCCCTGGACCCTTTGATGAGAATCCACTCACCATCCCGAAGTGATTTCACAATAAAATCAGCTATATCACCGGAATCATCGAGAAAAAATATACGATCCCCCGAAAGTCCTTTTTTTTGTGCCCCTGCTGCGACAGCACGGGAAAACTGCCCCCTGAGAATGAGTCTTCCGACACCGGTGTCGGCGATCGCCATTCCTATATCTTCATGAATCTCCTCCGCTCGATCCCCCAACTCAAGCATATCTCCGAAGATCAGGGTACTTCCCTTTCTTCCCGCTAAATCGCGTAATGTTTTGAGTGCTTCTTTCACTGACGACGGATTTGCGTTGTACGTGTCGTCAATAAGAAAAGCCCCCTTCCATAATCTAAAAAGCTCCATGCGTCCACTAACCTGTCGAAATGCTGTCAAGCCCCGGCATATGTCATCATAATCAATGCCGCAGGCGTGGGAACATGCAGCCGCAGCAAGGGCATTATAAATATTATGTTCACCGAGAACCGCCATGGTAAGTTCTCTTTTTCTCCTTCCGATCGACAGTGTAAAGGTAATCCCTTTTTCTCCACGTATTTTGATAGATGTCGCTCCAACAGAGGAACCGTGAGTCAGGCCGAACGTGATGGTTTTGCCCTTCCATTGATGTGCCGCCCTGACAACCGCTTCGTCGTCGGAATTGATCACGGCAATCCCTTCAGCGGTCATGGTTCGGAAAAGATCTGCTTTTTCTTCCCGAACCCCGTCCAGGTTCTTTAATCCTTCCAAATGAGCAGGACCGACGTTCGTTATAACTCCGATAACCGGTTTTGCAATGTCTGTAAGACGGGCAATTTCACCCGGCAGGTTGGTGCCCAGCTCGACAACAGCCGCGTCATGGCTCGCGTTTATCTGAAGCAGTGTCAGCGGCAGGCCGATCAGATTATTAAAATTGCCCCGGTTTTTGACCACCGTTTTTGTCAGTGACAGAATAGAGGCTGTCATTTCTTTGGTCGTGGTTTTCCCCGAACTTCCCGTGACGGCGATAACCGGTATGGTAAAACGCATTCGCCAGACATGCGCAATATCTCCCAGCGCCCTGACTGTGTCCTTCACGGCAATAATCGCTACAGAGTGTGCTTCCGGCTGTACACCAACTTTTCGCCCCTCTTCAAAGATAATGCCGGTTACACCTTTCGTTACGGCAGTCGGGACAAACGCATGCCCGTCGAATCGATCACCGACAAGAGCAATAAACAGGTTGCCCGGAGAAAGAGTTCTCGTGTCTGTCGATATTCCCCGACAGATTCGGTCCGACTGACCCTGCACGAGTTGTCCGCCCGTAGCCGTTACGATTTCTCCGATTGTCAAGACAGGTTCCTGTTGGGTGGTCAACTCATTGTCTCCTTACGACGCTTGTCCAAGGCTTCTCGGGCAACGATTGTATCGTCAAAGAATATTCTCTTCTCACCAATAATCTGATAATTTTCATGACCCTTTCCGGCAATCAGAATGATGTCCTGTGGAGCGGCGATTGATACGGCAGTAACTATGGCTTCCCGTCGGTCCGGAATTATTATGTAGCCTTTTTCATATCTCCTTGAGCCATTAGTCAGGAGAGATACTTTCTCTACTACCCCCCCTCTTACACCCGATTCAATCTGGTGGATGATCTCCAGAGGATCTTCCGTTCTTGGGTTGTCCGATGTGATAATCGCCAGGTCACTCAAATCGGACGCGGCCTTACCCATTAAGGGTCGCTTTCCGCGATCGCGGTCTCCACCGCAGCCAAAAACAGTGATGATGTTGTGTGTTTTAAACCGGGCCAGATTTTCCAGAACATTTCGAAGCGCGTCTTCCGTGTGGGCATAATCGACAAACACTGCAGGTTCATCGTCTCGATTTACCTTCTGAAAGCGACCGGGAATGTTACCCAGCTGCTCTATTCCTCGCTTTATCGCATCCTGCGAAATTTCCAGTTTGACCGCCGCCGCCACCGATGCAAGGATGTTATAGAGATTAAACTTACCGATCAGCGGAG
This sequence comes from Deltaproteobacteria bacterium, assembly GCA_011056835.1. GTDB lineage: Bacteria > Desulfobacterota > Syntrophia > Syntrophales > UBA6807 > DSDU01. The sequence continues at coordinate 27,571 of DSDU01000094.1, read as the reverse complement.
ACGAAACGGAGAAATTTCCGTTCGCCGTTGTTATGTCCGCGTGTATCCCTTTGAGTGACAGATCAAATTGTCCTGCTGAGACAGCGCACTGCCGGTCAATCCCGAAAGTCGTGGAGGATCCTCCCGTTTCCCGTAGTATCTGCCGACCCCAAGGATCGTCTCCGTTAATGATCATTTTCTCCCCATTCCTGATGATTTCCCGAAAGTATCGTTTTTTCGCAACATAGTATTTTTCAATGGTATGATGATAATCGAGATGATCCTGGGAAAGATTGGTAAAAATTCCAATGTCATACGCGCAGTCATCAACCCGGAACTGATCAAGGGCATGAGACGACACTTCCATGACGACATGACTCACCCCCGCATCAACCATGTGTCTGAACAACCGCTGCAAATCGATCGGTTCGGGCGTTGTTATCAATGATTGATGAATTTCATTTCCATAACGGGAGTTTATTGTGCCTATCACACCGACGTTCATTCCCGCAGTCTTTAAAATTGATTCCAATAAATAGCTGACAGTCGTTTTACCGTTCGTCCCCGTGATTCCGATCAAACAGAGATGAGCTGTGGGATTCCCGAAGAAATTGCGGCCCAGCCTGCCCAGGGCTCTTCGGCTGCTTTTTACTTTTATGTAGACGGCATCACGGTGAAAAGGAATATCTTTCTCATAAATTATATATGAGGCACCCCCGTCGATGGCCTGATCAACATAATGATGCCCGTCATACTTAAGTCCGGAAATGGCGACAAAAAGGGAATGATCACCGCACCGCCTCGAATCGTAACAGACATCGGATACGTCGCCGTTTATCGTTCCCGTGACGGCTACAATGTCAATTCCTGTTAATAAACGATCTAATTTCACGATGAATCCTCAATAAGCCGGCCTGAACAATACGGCACAGACAGTCTTGTCATCACAAAATGCTCCGGGAGCGGGATTTTGTTTAACCGCCCAACCTGTCCCCGATAATCTCACATCGATATTTCTTTCCCGGGCAATTCTAACAACTTCGCCCATGGTTCTTCCGGTAAAGTCGGGAATAAAGGATTTTCCGTCATGTGACGGGTCGCACGTTATCTCTTCAATGGCAGCATTCTTAATTTCCATATCCAGCGGTTCAGCCACATATTCCTGTTCGCCTATTCCGTTGTCGAAACACCTGATGACCTGCTGTGCAACCTCTCGGAATACGGGAGCCGCCGCCTGTCCGCCCCATCGCTTTCTTTGCGGTTCATCAAGAACAACCAGCACGGTCATGCGCGGATCATTCGCGGGGAAAAAGCCTAGAAATGATGCAATCACCTTTTCAGATGAATACCGCCTTTCAGTAAAATCATATTTCTGAGCCGTCCCTGTCTTACCGGCAACGGCTATATTTAAAATCTGCGCGTTCTGCCCCGTCCCGTCTTTGTCACCAACAACCCCGGTCAAATAAGATGTTATGATCCGGGCGGTTTCCGCTGAAACGGCGCGCCCCATTACCGAAGGAGTAAATTCACGGATTACCTGTCCCCTGTTATCAATGATCCCTCGAACGACCTGAGGTCGCATGATCACACCATTATTTGCAATTCCTGACAATGCCGCAATCATCTGAATTGCTGTAACCGAGACGCCTTGACCGAAAGCGATCGTTGCAAGATCAACGTCGGTCCACAGTTCGGAAGATCTCATGATGCCCGACGCTTCTCCGGGCAAATCAATGGCTGTCCTCGATCCGAATCCGAATTGTTTCATGCGCCGGTAAAATCGTTCCTTCCCCAATCGTTCAGCGATCTTGGCAGAACCTATATTGCTGGAATATTTGAGAATATCCCGCAGGGTCAATTCCCGGAATTTTTTATTCTCCGCTTCGCGAATAACCTTCTTCCCCACGGTATAACGTCCATTTTCACAATCCACCAGTTCGTCGGGACTGACGACACCTTCGTCGAGAGCAGCGGCAATAACAAATGGCTTGAATATGGACCCTGGATCAAAAGAATCTGCAACAGCCCTGTTTTTCCTGATCTCATCAGAATACCGGTAAAAAACAGTGGGATTGAAATCGGGAACACAGGCCATGGCGAGGATTTCTCCAGTCCGGGGATCCATGACAATAGCAGTCCCCTTGTGTGCCCCCGTCTCCTTAAGGGCTTCCTGCAACTGACGCTCAACAACGTGTTGAATTCGGCTGTCAATGGTCAGAATCAGATGATTATTCTTCTCATCATTCGAGGTACCGCCACGCTCATCCATACAGAATTGATTGCCGCGGGCATCCCTGCCCCATGAAATTTTGCGGGCCACCTGCTTCAAATATTTGTCATACTTGAATTCCAGGCCTTCAAGCCCGTTTTCATCCGTCCCGACAAATCCCAGCACATGACTCGCCAGTCCTCTGTTTGTATAAAACCGTCTCGGCTCTTTGACGAGCTGTATACCTGAAATATTCAAAGCCCGTATCCGTTGTGATTGTTCCGGCGATATCTTCCGTGCGATCCAGGAGAAACTCCTTTGTTCCTTCAGCTTCGCCCTCACTGTTTTCTTGTTGGTGTTCAAAATCCTTGCCAGCTCTGTGGCGGTTTTCTCATGATCCTTTATCATCGAGGGATGGACACCGACTGAATCAACATGGGTACTCGCCGCAAGAACCTTTCCGTTCCGATCAAATATTTTTCCCCGCTCGGTGTGCAATTCGAGCACATCCTTGTGCTGTCGCTCCGCCCGCGCCTTCAAGGCTTCGCCGGAAAGAATTTGAAGCTGATAAGCCCGTGACACCAGAGCGACGAACAACACAACAAAAAAAACAAGTGCTGTTGTTATCCTGGCTTTTAAAACTTTTCTCGATTCGCCCGTCATCGTAAAACAACCACCTGATTTCTCTCCGGATAGTCCATACCTAATTTTTTTCGCGCATAATCTTCAATTCTGGCCGGTGACTTCAATCGTTCGATTTCAATTTTTAACTTGCTGTTTTCCTCCAGAAGCTGCTCACGAACCTTGATGGCCTGCGCCATTTCATAGTTAACTTCGGTAACCTGAACGTGACACCAGACATAGACAAGAACCACAACCATGACGACCAACGAAACATAGCCGAGAGAGGAATACTTCACTCCCTTGCCCTCATCCAACTTACTCGGTGACCTTTTCGATACGTGCGCCATACTAAATCCTCTCCGCCGTTCGCAACCGCGCACTTCTGGACCGTGGATTGAAGTTAATTTCATCCTGACTCGGTTTTACCGGCTTTCTCGTTATCACCATGGCTTTTTTTTCTCTGTTACAAACGCAGTGCGGAAACTCCGGCGGACATACACACCCTTTTTCCCATGTACGAAATGTATTTTTAACCATCCGGTCTTCCAGGGAGTGAAACGAAATAACGGAAAATCGGCCGCCTGAAGTGAGCAGATCGATACCGTCATCAAGAGCACGACGGAGACTTGACAGTTCATCATTCACTGCAATTCGGAGTGCCTGAAACGTCTTCGTCGCCGGGTGGATCCGCTCCTTGACGCGACTACCCCTGACGGCATCGGCAACAACAACAGCAAGTTCTCCTGTAGTCATAATGGGACGCTTACTCCTTCGAACCGCTATTCCTCTCACTATTCTTCTTGCCCTGAACTCTTCCCCATACTCACGGATGATTTTCTCAAGCTCTCCTTCCGGAAGTTTGTTGATCAGATCACAGGCAGTTCCCGGCTTTTCTTGATCCATCCGCATATCAAGCGGAGCATCCGCTGAAAAACTGAATCCCCGATCCGCCGTTGTCAGCTGATATGAAGAAACGCCGAGATCCAGAATAATTCCATCAACTTTCTTAATATTCAAGCCTCCAAGAATCGATTTTATATCGGCGAAACTTCCCTTAACTAATAACGCCCTGTCACCGAAACATTCCAATCGTTTTCGAGAGGCACAAATGGCGGCGTCATCCTTATCGATGCCGACAAGAACCCCATCCGGACGTATATCCCGCAAAATATCGAACGCATGACCGCCTCCCCCTACCGTTCCATCCACATATATGCCCCCGGGTTTGCAGGCAAGAGAATGAAGAACCTCCCTCAATAAAACCGGCGTGTGAAAGGCTGATTCCATAATTCTCCAGTTTTAAGTCCCGGCAGAAAAATCCGATCATGGGACGAAGTCACGAAACGGCTTATGGTTAAAGTCACAGTGCTCATGGGCGGGATTTGAGCCACAGAAGTCAGTTTTGTTTTTACCATTGCGATCTTAGTATTCAACCATTTACTGCCTTCGTTCCCCTTGTGTCGTTGAGTCGGCAGCGCCACCCGCACAAAAGGCTTTTATTTTCAGTAAATATCTTAAAGCCCCAGCTCCGCCATCAATTTACTGTAAAACTCGAAATTCTGGCTCGACTGTATCAACTCTTCTTCAAAGCGTTCCCGATTCCATATTTCTATGTTCCCCCCCATTCCCGCCAGAATGATATCTTTTTCGAGTTTGGCATACTCTCTGAGAGATGGGGGAATCAGAACTCTTTTTTGTGAATCAAAAGTACAGTCAACAGCTCCCGACATAAAAAGCCGCTGAAATGCTCTCACTTCTTTATGAATGATTGATTGCTGAAAAATCTTTTCTTCAATTACTGACCATTCAGCATAGGGGAAAACAAGCAGATAGCCATCCCAGTTCGTTATGACCAATCTGTTGTCGTACTTATCCGTAAAGATTTCACGGAGCTTGGCGGGAAAAATAATTCTGCCCTTCTCGTCTATCGTGTGGTAATATCTTCCTCGAAATACCGACAAAGGATGCCCCCTCCACAATCATCCACTTTTCTCCACCTAAGGGTGACTATAAAGAGGCGCCCCCTCTTTGTCAAGCAAAAAAGTTCTATCTTTTTCTTTTAATCTGATACTTTATGACTGCTTTATTATGATCGTTGAGATTGGATGAAAAATGGTGAGTTCCATTGTTTTTGGAAACAAAATAGAGACAATCAATGGGTGCCGGATGCAGGGCTGCCTGAATTGATTCTAAACCGGGATTACATATCGGTCCCGGCGGCAGTCCCTTAATCCGGTATGTGTTATATGGTGTTTTCTCTCTTAGATCTTTCCTTGTCAGATTGCCGTCAAAGTCTTTCAAACCATAAATGACGGTGGGGTCACTTTGCAGTCTCATTCCTTTCTTCAGTCTGTTGTGAAACACTGCAGAAATAAACGGCCTTTCTTCCGATATTCCACCCTCCTTTTCTATGATTGAAGCCAAGATAATAATTTCTTCGATACTGAAACCGAGCTCCCGTGCACGGGCATTCATATCAGGAGTAACCACTGTGCGAAAGCGACGGACCATAAACTTAATAATTTCAGATTCATCCATGAGTTTAGTCAGTAAATAGGTGTCGGGGAAAAGATACCCTTCAACACTTGTCCCGCTGATGGAAAGTGATTTCAGCAATTCTTCATCAGCTGAAAGATTGAGAAATCGATCCTCATCGACAAGACGCCAGGCGGACAGTCGAGTAGCTACCTGCTGCACTGTAAATCCCTCGGGGACAGGTATGCGGTATCCCTTGACCTCTCCCTTTAAAAGCTTGTTGAGGATGTCGAGAGGCGACATGGAACCGGTTAATTCATATTCACCCCTTCTTATGTGAGAAGGGGCGCCTTTTGCAAAAGCGAGCACATAAAACAACTTTCTGTTTGTTATGAAACCGGATCGTTCCAGCAGATCGGTCGTTGTGGAAAAGCTGGCTCCCCGGGGAATCTCTACGGTCACCGTCGAATCATACTCTCTGCCGAGGACCGGTGTGTAAATATAGTCATAGAAAATAAAAAATATGATGATAAGCAGACCAAACAGCAAGCCGGCACCAAAGAGCACCGGGATGATAAATCTCGATTTCGTTGTGTTATCCGTCATTCCGCGCCTTTCATTCTCCACAGATAATCAAGGTATCCCTGAAGGATGATGATGGCGGCAAGCTTATCCACCACACGTTTCCTTTTTTTTCTGCTCATATCAGCTTCAATCAAAATTCTTTCAGCCTCCTTTGTTGACAGGCTTTCGTCCCATTTTATTACCGAGAGGGAAAATCTCGACCCAATGATGTCAGCAAAATTATTGACTTTCTCACACTGTATTCCTTCGGTGCCATCCAGCATCACGGGGTAACCGATAACAATTTTTTCGATATTGAATTCCCTGATATATTCAGCAATCGCTTCAATATCCCGTTCCATATCTTTACGTACAATGGTGGCAAGCCCCTGTGCCGTCAGTCCGAGTTCATCACAGACAGACAGTCCGATTCTCTTGTCACCATAATCAATGCCGAGTATTCTCACAATTTCTTCTCCTTGCCGGTTTGCTTCCCAAACCGAAATACGTCTGAGCAGCTGTCATCAATCTTTTTAACTGCGAAATCATAGCTTAACAAAAAAAACACGCACCTTCACCCGCCCGGAATCGAAAACTGACTTTTGTTCTTTTCTTTAACAAGCCGTCGTTTTATCCAAAAGCGGCATGAGCACGGGGATAATGAATTCGAGAGACAGCCCGCTTATCTTTAAAGTTTATGACGCTACCATATCGAATTCACTATAATCAACCCAATTCTCCACCCCATAGAGTACAAGATGCACAAGATAAAAACAGAAACCGTCTGGAAAAGCCTCAACGACCATGCAAGTCATTTATTATTGTATAAACGAACTTATTCTGATATTTTCCCAAAGCATCGTGCAATTGCCGCTCATGCCTCCATAGGAGCCGCCGGTCGGATTATGTGCCGACACGCTCAATAAAACCGCTGCTCCTGCGGTGGTAAAAATTGCCGGATGGTCGGATGCGGAAGGAACATTACAGAGGAACGATTTCATGAAGCACATCATTCTCGGCACAGCGGGCCACGTTGATCATGGTAAAACCGCACTTATAAAAGCTCTCACCGGTATTGATACGGACCGCCTCAAAGAAGAAAAAGAAAGGGGCATCACCATAGAACTCGGGTTTGCCCAATTCCTGCTGCGAAACGGGCAGCACGTCGGAATTGTTGATGTCCCCGGTCACGAACGGTTCGTAAAAAACATGGTGGCAGGTGCAGGTGGAATCGATGTGGTTGTTATGGTGATTGCAGCAGATGAAGGCATTATGCCTCAGACAACGGAACATCTCAATATTTGCCAGCTCCTCGGCATCAAAAAGGGCATCGTGGCCCTTACAAAAATAGACCTCGTTGATCGGGACTGGGTTGATCTCGTCACCGAAGACATCCGTGAGTTTTTGCAGGACACATTTCTCGAACAGGCGCCGATTATTCCTCTTTCCGCCATAACCGGTGACGGCATTTCTAATTTTACATCGGCACTTGAGCAGATCATTTCCACTACGGACGAGCGGAGCGATGCCGGCTTTTTCAGGCTTCCTATTGACCGAGTATTTTCCATGAAAGGTTTTGGAACGGTTGTCACGGGGACTCTTGTGTCGGGAAGAATCACTGTGGGTGACACCGTCGATATAATGCCGCACAAGTTAAAGGCAAAAATCAGGGGAATTCAGATTCATGGTCAATCCGAGGTAAGCGCGTTCGCCGGTCAGCGAACCGCAATGAACCTTCAAGGGGTGGATAAAGAGGTCCTGAACAGAGGCGATGTTCTGACGGCACCGGACACATTCAAGCCATCGCTCAGGATGGATATATTACTTCGATATCTCTCATCTTCTGGTAAAAAACTAAAAAACCGTGCTCCTGTCCGATTTCATATCGGCACAAACGAAATCATATCCCGGATCATTTTCCCCGGTAGAAATGAAGTCGAACCGGGAGAAGAAGTGTTTGCCCAGATTCTGCTCGAATCGCCGGCGGTGGCAATGGCCGATGATCGATTCGTCATACGCAGTTATTCACCAATGACAACGATCGGCGGAGGGAAAATTCTCGATCCTGTCGCGATAAAATACAAGCGTTCATCTGAAAATAAATTCGATCAGCTACCGCTCTTGAAAAGCGGCGGTGACCTTCAAAAAACGGAGGTTATTCTCGAACGTGCCGGACTCAGCGGCATCAACAGCCGCCAGTTATCGGTAAGAACGGGAATCCCCCTGAACAGACAAATGAAAATTCTTGAGGAAATGTTTTCCCGTAAGGAAGCACTGCTGCTGGACAGAGACGAATCGACGGTTGTATCCTATCCTGCGTATAAACATCTGCAGGATAAAATACTTCGTGACACCATTTCATACCATAAGGCATTTCCATTGAAGGAAGGCTATGCCAAGGAGGAGCTCAGAACAACAATCGGAAGATACATTGAGGTAAAGCTTTTCAACAGGTCAATTCGAGATCTGGAGAAGGAAGGTAAAATCATCATTGAGAAGGAACTTCTGAGGACGCCTGAACATCGTGTGGATCTCAAGGGAGATCTGAACGTGCTTCGTTCAGAAATTGAGGCAATATATCGAGACGCAAACTTGACGCCACCATCGATAAAGGAACTGGCCCAGCAATTTTCTCATAAAATAAGAGATGTTAATAATGTGTTGTCGGTAATGATTCAGGAGGGGCTTCTTATTAAAGTCAACGAGGACATGTATTTTCATACAATACCGTTCAATAAGCTTAAGGATGACTATCGGGATTTCCTTATCAAGCATGAAAAGGCCACGCCGGCGATGTTCAGAGATTTGACCGGTCTGTCAAGAAAATATACGATTCCACTTATGGAATACTTTGACAAGGCAAAGCTGACAATACGGGTCGCGGACTACCGCATTCTCCGGGAAAGAACGACTCATGAAACAGAGCGGTGAACTACCACCCATTGACAAGCTGACAATAAGGTACTACGACGGAACAGCCTATTCATATGTAACCGACAGTATTATCAGAGAACTGTCAATCGGTCTCTATGTCAATGGAAACAAGATTGTAACCATAGCCTGTGCCGGCATCCATGTTGATGAACTGGCAGTGGGTTTCCTGAGATCGGGAGGCATTATATCATCCTGTGAGGATATCGATCGCATCATTGTATCGGATGATATCACAAACGTGCATGTGTCACTTAAAAAGGAAATAAATAATTCCTCCGAGAAGTCGATCTTCTCAAGCGGTGCACAAGAAACTGTAATAGAAACTCCGGGGAAGGTCATAACATCGGGCTTACGGATTTCCGCTCCGAATACTCTTGATCTTATGAAAAGGCATCTTGCATCAACGGTGATACACGGCATTACTCATGGAACGCATTGTTCGTCACTCATCAATGCGGATGGAACCTTTATTATATCGAGAGAAGACATCGGGCGGCACAATACATTTGATATGATCGGGGGCTTTTCTCTGCTGTCAAACATGAATTGTGCAGACATGATCATCGCCACAACAGGGCGGGTGTCCACGGAAATAGTTTATAAGGTGTGGAATCTGGGGATACCGGTCATTTTATCACATGCCGTTCCCACTTCACGGGCAATTACAACTGCGTTCGAAGCGGGAATCACTATTATCGGCTATATGAGAAAGGGAACGATGAGAGTATATTCTCACGAAGAACGGGTGAATTTTTGATGACAAAGCGTATATATATAAAAGATATCGAAGTGGCGAACAGGATCAATGATCTGTTTCTCGTCACCGACAAAAACCTTGCCGTATCGCAAAAAGGAATGCCCTACCTTAGTCTTCGGCTGAGAGATAAAACCGGAACCATGGAAGCCCGGGTCTGGGAAAATGCCGATGAAATAAACAAGCTGTTCCAGGCAGGCGATGTTATCGAAATCAGGGCACGGGCGGTTAGTTTCAGGAATACCATTCAATTGGCGGTCTCACACATCAGAAAGATCGACGACAGCCAGATTGAACCGGCGGACTACTCCCCGACAACCGACTACGATATAGACGACATGTTCGAAACTCTGACACAATTGACTGAAACAATTACATCGCCACACCTCAAGGCATTGCTGCATGAGATATTCAGCGATGAAGATATTCTGTTTGCCTTTAAACGAGCCCCTGCGGCAAAGGGAATGCATCATTCTTATATCGGAGGACTGCTTGAACATACCCTGTCAGTTACAAGGCTTCTCGATATAACGGCTGAGCATTATAAAAACATACAGAGAGACCTCCTCCTAACGGGAGGAATTCTTCACGATATCGGTAAAATCTACGAACTCTCCTTTCAGAAAATAATAGATTACACCGATGAAGGCAGGCTGGTCGGTCATATCATTCTCGGCCTTGAACTGGTCAACAGGAAGATAGCTCACATCGAAGGTTTTCCCGAACAGCTTGCACTCGAACTCAGACACATACTCTTAAGTCATCATGGAGTTTTGGAATACGGTTCACCGAAAAGACCGAAAACATTAGAAGCACTGATTGTTAATATGATTGACGATATGGATGCCAAGGTCAATGCATTCCGGGAATTCATTGACAGTTCCAATGACGACGACTCGAACTGGACACCCTATCACAGGCTTTTTGAACGTTTTATATACAAACGTTCGGAAGCGGAAGATATTATTGGCAAGGAAAGCGATGACGAAGAAGGTTCAGGCACTGGAAGACCATTGCATGAACGAAAATTCATTTGAGTGGGGCCTGCCGATAGATCTCAGTAAAGCGAAAGACCGGCAACTTCCACTGTCCGAACACGAAGCATGGGTTGTGAATGTGCCTGGAGCAAGCCGCAGCTATACGAAAAGCGGAATTGATCCGGTGCAAGTGAATATGAGCAACAATACGCCAGTAATCTCAAGATCCGCATACCGGTCGTCGACTGCCGGCGCTCAGTATATACGCTCTCCAAAAATTGCCGTTCCGATTCTAACTATTGTTGCACCCTCTTCCACCGCCACCCGGTAATCCTGTGACATACCCATGGAGAGCTCCTTCATTTCGACCTTGGGAATATTCTCTGTAACGATCCTGTCACGCAGTTCCCTGAGTGCGGCAAAGTAGGGACGTGCGTCTTCCGGATCATCAAACCACGGGGGCATGGTCATGAGCCCCTGGAGAAAAATGTGATCGAAGGAGGCAATCTCCTTTACCAGCGCGACGGCATCGTCCCGGACAACACCGCTTTTACTGTCTTCCCCGCTCACGTTGACCTCAACGAGAATGTTAATTCTCACTCCTTCAGCTCCGGCCCTTTTGTCAAGTTCCTGAGCCAGTTTCAGTCGATCCACGGAATGAATCATATCGAACAGCCTGACGGCATATTTGGCTTTATTCGTCTGAAGATGACCGATCATATGCCACTCCAGAGGTTTACCCATTTTCTCAATCTTTCTCTTCCCTTCCTGCACGTAATTTTCCCCGACGATATCCAACCCTGCATCGATCGCTTCCGCGATCCGCTGATCATCAACGGTTTTCGTCACTCCCATCAACCTGATGTCGGACGGATCGCGATTTGCCCGCCGAGCCGCTTCGGCAATGTTTTCACGTATCCGTTTTATATTATCCGCAATTAACGACATTGACCGACCCCCTTTCCCAATAAGCAAGTCCTTCGAAAGATCAGGCACATATGTTCACAAAACCGAACGGCGCCGGCATAGAAAGCGGGGCATCTGCATGCATGCTCGTACCTCCTTCTGTTTCTCGTTGCGAGTATGATATGCAATAACGGAACCGCGTACATTAAAACATCACCGCTCCAACTTCCTTCAGTGCCGTAACAACTTCAGTCAATGGCAAACCGACCACATTGGTATATGAACCGTGAATCTCTTTCACGAAATATCCGGCCATGCCCTGTACCGCATAAGCGCCTGCCTTGTCGTACGGTTCGGGTGAATCAATATACCACTCCAGTTCATCCGCCTCGATAGTCTTAAACACCACCCTCGATTCAACAACATTCGTCATTGTCGTGTGGGCGCTTTTCTTCACAATGGTAAAACCGGTTATGACACAATGTTCCCTGCCACTCAATTTTATAAGCATATTCCTGGCATCCTCACGGGTAAGTGGTTTGCCGAGAACTTCACCATCAATGATTACAATAGTATCGGCACCCAGGACCCACGCATCAGGAACCTTCTGTGCTATAGCATCACTTTTTTCACGGGACATCCTGGAAACATAGTCGACAGGTAATTCGTCATTGAGAAAATCTTCATTCACATCACCCGGAATAACATCGAACTGCAGACCGATGTCTCGAAGAAGTTGCTGTCTTCGTGGAGAGGCGGATGCAAGGATAAATGATGATTTCATTATTTTTATCAATTTCCCCTTCCCCGTCCTATAACCGATACGATCTCGGCCGTTAAAAGCATGGTTTGTGCGCCGCTTATGCCTTGAAGATCGCTTTATGTTCCGTCTTTGCTTTTTGCTGCGCTGATGCAAAGAACAAAACAACCTGCCGTCAACCAATAGATTGAGGCTGATCTTTAAACCTCACAATCCTTGCCTCAGCAACCGCATACCTGCCCGGTTCAGTTCAAACTGCATAAGATCTCTGGCGAGAACAAGGGGACCCGTATAGGTTTTGCGACATTGAGCCTCCATGTCGACATCGTCACATTCAGGATAGAAATGCGTTAAAATAAGTGTTTTTACCCGTGCCGTCGACGCGATGTCACCTGCGTGCGACGGGGTAAGGTGACCATCGACTTTCAGTCGGTCCGGCAGTGCGGCTTCGCAGATTAAAATGTCCGCATCCTCGGCGAGCGCCACAACATTGTCACATACGTCTGTATCACCGGTGTAAACAATTCTCAAGCCGTCATCCGTCTCAATCCTGAAGCCGACACTGCTTGCAATATGCTTGAGAGGTAATGTCACTATGTCAAACCCATCGTCATGACACCTGTCGGCGGACACAGTATCAAACTCGATGAACCTGATCAGATCGTGATCAAGTTCAATCCACTGACCGTAAACATTTCGCAGACCGTTATAAAAATCTTTTATCCCCCGGCTTCCCCCGATGATGAATGGCGTCCGCTGTCGGTAGGTTCCGGGATATTTTGTGGAAAAAATAAACGGTACCAACTCAGCGGTATGATCGGGATGAAAATGAGTTAACAGTATGTGAGTTACATCGAAGATGGTAATTCCTGCTTCGAGCAGCCGTCTTATCGTTCCCGCACCGAGATCAAATAACACCTTTGCAGACCGGGTTTCAATGATTACCGATGGAGAGCTTCGCTGCAACGACGGCACACAGGTTCCCGACCCGAGAATTGTAATTATTACATTTTCCATATGAAAACAGAGTCCTTAATCGGTGGCGATAACCTTTACCATGTATTTTCTTGTTCTCGGACCGTCAAATTCACAAAAAAAGAGCGACTGCCATGTGCCGAGAACCAGATTTCCGTTCTCGACGAAAACGGCTTCCGAAGATCCAATGAGAGATGTTTTTATGTGAGCAGCAGAGTTACCTTCCATATGACGGTAATTGTCATGAAAAGGGATGACCTTGTCAAGTTCCATTATGATGTCCCGCGGCACATCGGGATCGGCATTTTCGTTGATGGTTACTGCCGCCGTCGTATGAGGAACAAAGACATAACATATTCCACTGACGACGTTTTCTTCTTTCACCGCGTCAGCGACCGCACGCGTGATGTCGATCATTTCGAACCGCGAATTCGTTCGAATCGATAGCTGTTTCATACTATGCTCCGATTTATATATTTTGACTTATTATTGAGTATTGGCTATAGATTATAAATCAATCGACGTTGTTTTTCAATTTACCTGACATTCAGTATGAGAGAGCGATGCCATGAAACCAGAAGAATTTTTAAGAGGTGTTCACCTTTTTCAGTCCCTGAGCACTGAAGACAGTCAACGACTTGCCGCTTCACTGCGGCGCCGATCACTTAAAAAGGGAGAGGTGCTTTTTCGAAAAGGTGATGAAGGAAGCACTCTCTACATCGTACGATCAGGAAGCGTACGAATCGTGCTCCCTTCCAGCACAGGTGAAGAAGTCACTCCGGCAATCCTGAGCGAAAAGGATTTTTTTGGCGAAATGGCGCTTCTCGATGGAATGCCTCGATCGGCCGATGCAGTGGCGATGGAACCATCGGAATTATATGCTCTCAACAGGGAAGACTTTTTGTCATTCCTGAAAAACAATGAACAGGCGATAAAATCCATTTTTTCATTCCTTTCCATGCGTCTCCGTAAGACCGACGATCTCCTCGAAGACGTCTGCTTTCTAACCATATCAACCAGACTGGCTCGAAGATTGGTAGATCTGGCTGAAAATTACGGACGTACCGATGAAAATGATCACACGTTGCACATTGATCTCCGTCTCACGCAGAAAGACCTTGCAAGCATGGTGGGTGTCACACGGGAAAGCATAAATAAGGAATTGCGCGTCCTTCGTGAAAAAAATCTCGTGAGTACAAAAGGGAATATGATTCAAATACTTAATCTGGAGCGCCTCAAGAAAAGGGCACATTTATAAATCCGCCGTGTTTCACCGATTAAACCACTATTGAACAGGCAAAACCTTATATATCGGCATACAGGCCGCCGATCAGCGGAGGAGTCCGGCCGGCCGAAGAGCGTACATGTGACGCATTTCACACTCGCCATATGAAGCGATTCATTGCTCATGTCGACAATCATGGATATTCTTCCATCGAACGAGCATCAGAACTCACAGACACCGCGTTCTGAAATTCGCCTCATACATGTGCACATATAAGAGGTAAGGAGCAGTCACGGTGACATCTTTGACATATGGTTTTTCGATACTCATTATGGCTGTGTTCGGCAGCATCGTCGGCAGTTTTCTCAATGTTTGCATCTACCGAATCCCGGAGGGGCAATCTATCGCATTTCCGGGATCTCACTGCCCACAATGCGAGCAGCCCATAAAGTTCTATGACAACATACCGATTGTGAGCTATCTCATTTTGAGAGGTCGGTGCAGAACCTGCAAAACCGAGATATCGCCTCAATACCCTATTGTCGAGTTCATAACGGCGTCACTTTCAGTCCTTCTCTTCTGGCGCTACGGTCTGTCGTTGCAATATCTTGCTGCCTTCTCCTTCACATGCGCGCTGATCATCATCACTTTTATCGATCTTAAACATCAAATTATTCCTGATATCATCACCCTCCCCGGAATTCCCGTTTTCTTCCTCTTCGCGATCTTTATTATGAATCTGCGACTGATCGACGCCGTTATGGGCATCATTATCGGAGGAGGCATTCTCTACGTAATCGCCTTTGCATATGAACTGTTGAGAAAAACGGAAGGCATGGGCGGCGGCGATATCAAACTTCTGGCAATGATGGGAGGGTTCCTCGGCTGGCAGTCTCTGTGGTTTATCATCATGGTAAGCTCGATTTTAGGGGCGGTTATCGGAATCACTGCCATGATGATGAAGAAAAAAGACATGCAATATGCCGTTCCGTTCGGGCCCTTTCTATCAGTTGCGGCAGTCGGCTATCTATTTTTCGGAGAATACGTAACGCGGCTTCTTTTTCTCAGATAATGAAACAATGGCTGTCGAGAGCTTAAAAACACTACGATTTCGGTGAAACTGCCGATCGGATGGTGAGATTGACGGGTAATACACAGAGAAAGAGTAAGGGGAATATGACGCTTAGCGTGTTTTATGTCACCATTTTTCATACATGGCTATTATTTCGGTGAGCGGGAAGCGCTTTGTTGTATGGCACATTATTTGCTAAATATAATTCACTATAGAACACTTTAAAAAATGACGATACATACTGAGACCGATTATTAGACAACAGGGAGAGAATCTTTCATGTCCAGACACGGTTTCACCTTGATCGAACTCATCATCGTAATGGCGCTCATAGGCATAATGGCAGGAATTGCCACGCCACTGTTCAACTCATACATGAAAGACGAACGGTTGAGAGAGAGTGTCAGAAATCTCAAATCTGATATGGAATTGGCGAAAATACGAGCCGTAAGAGCAAATGCCCGTGTTGCCGTCACATTCGACACGGCTAATAACAGGTATGCGATCTTTATCGATGACGGAGCCGGCGGAGGAACGGCCGGTGACTGGGTCAGGAACGGGGGAGAAACTGAAATAAAAACGGTTGATCTTCCCGATGATGTGGATATGTATGAAGTAACATTTGGCGGCGCCGCACGAGTCAGATTTCGAGGAGTAGGACTCCCTAATGCGGCAGGACATTGCTATATGAGAAACACGAACGATAAGTACATAGGTATAGTCCAGACCATGCTGGGCCTCACAAGACTGCAGGAAAGCAAGGACAGCGGATCCACATGGGTAGACATGAAATAAAGCGATAATCAAAGGTTGAGGACGCATGATGTTATTTAAAAAGATAGTAATGCAGACAAGGGGATTCACTATCGTCGAAGTCATGATAGCCATAGCCATATTTTCAGTGGGCATCCTGGCGGCCGCCACCATGCAGGTGAGCGCAATCCGGGGCAACCAGACAGGAAACGAAATCACACAGGCAACGTTTCTTGCCCAAGACATGCTCGAACAACTGAAAAACAGCTCTGATATCTCAACGGTTGCTGACGGAAACGACGTTGACGGAATATATAATCGAAGCTGGACACTGACAGCGGCAGGCGGTTTCGCACAAACCGCCACGGTATCGGTATCGTGGACAAACCGGGGGCGTAATCACAACGTTGCATTGACGACGATTACACGAGGAGACGGTTTCTGATGACTAACAAAGGTAATTGCATGCTGTTACGACGTCACGGAGGGTTTACCCTCACCGAGCTTATAATCGTCATGGCCATAATGGCCGTAACCGTCGGAGCAATATATGGTGTTTACATTTCATCAAACCATTCCTATAGAACTCAGGACAGGGTCGTTGCGGTTCAACAGACGGTAAGAGCAAGCGCCGACTTCATGATTCGAGAAATCCGCCTGGCCGGTCTTGATCCGTTGTCACCCGCAATCGATGCGACGGATACCAACGGGGCGGGTATAAAGGAAGCGACCTCTACAAAACTTCGATTCACCGCCGATATGGACATGGATGGAACCATAGAGCAAGCCGACGAGGAACGTATCACCTATGAATATATCGCCGCCGACCGGCGGATTCGTCGGATCCTCTATGAAGGAACGCCTAGCGCCAGTTCTAATAACCTGACGGAAAATATTACGGCCATGACATTCAATTACCTTGATGCCGATGGAAATACGATTGCAGTCCCCGTAGCAGCGGCTGACCTTGATACGATTCGAACGATTGTTATCTCAATAACGGGGCAGGATGTGGATTCGCAGGGACAAACTTTCACGCGGACCCTCACGACTCGCGCCATCTGCAGAAACCTGTATTAGCGAATAATTTGGGGGCATTCATGAAAATACCATCACCGACGATCATCAAAAATGAACGGGGCTACGCACTCCTTGTGGCCATTCTCGTGCTCTCTCTTGTCACCATGATAGGGTACGCCGCAGTCAGAACATCGTCCGTAGAGCTCCAGATATCCGGCAACGAGCGACAGATTGCCGACAATTTCTACGATGCCGAAGGCGGACTCGTCGACACCCTGGAAAATACGGGCACATGGATGACGACGGCCTTTCTCACCGCGGCGGAAACAACGGCAAACTACACGGGAACGGTTGATGTCAACGGAGACAGCACGGATGATGCGTCGGTTGAGGTTCGCTGTATTGAGAGTACCGGCACGGACATCGGGACACTCAGCAGTGCGGCGAATGATCTGCCCGTCATGTCACACACGGGACCACCACCGAGCGGATCGGGGTGCAGCATAAAATATTTCATTGTCCGCCGGTACGGCGTTACGTCAAGCAACACGGCGGGGAATGTGCAACTACAGGTCGGTACCTGGAAATTATTCAATAAAAATTAGCGCTTTGTTTTCGGAAACCTACAACCGTCCGTAAACATGTCATTCCTGCCTTAACGGGAACGACAGATCGGAACGTAAGTGATTTTTTACGAAAATATGTATCCTTATTTCATAAGTATGGTGTTTAGTATGGAGGATCTGCCATGAAAAGGTATTTACAAAAAATCGCTTGTATAGCAGCAGCCCTCTGTATCATCACCCCGGCAACGCTCCGGGCGGATGACACGGAGATTTACGGAACCGTCGGTGTCTCGGTGGAACCGAACGTGCTTATCATATTCGACACATCGGGGAGCATGGGCACCGTCGATGTTGTCAGTGAAGAATACGACCCGGCTACCACCTATACGGGATCGTATCCGACCAATGCGGTCTATCGAAAGACATATTACGGCTGGACGTTGGTTGCCGGCGATGTCAATACGATCTGCCCCGGGGCAAGGGATCTTCTCCTTGTCGACGGTTTCTGTCGCTACGCGGTGACAACAGCGGGCGCCTGCGGCGGCTACAACAGAGACCTCCGTCTCGGCAACTTCAGAAACTATGAAGCATCGGGTGCCGGTGCCAAGGACTCGCGCATCAACGTCGCCAAAACTGTTGTGAAAAATCTTATCGATACCACAAGCGGCGTTCGCTTCGGTCTGATGCGATTCAATAATGATCAGGGGGGGAGAATTGTTAAAGGGTGCGGCAGCGCGACCACGTCCGAATTGACTACCGCAGTTGACGGTTTCACAGCATCGGACTGGACACCCCTGGGGGAAACACTTGCCGAAGCGGGGCTCTATTTCGCCGGCATGAACAGCTGGTACAACAGCGGCGTCAGCTATACAAGCCCCATGACGGATCGATGTCAAAAGAATTACATTATTCTCATGACCGACGGCGAACCGACCCAGGACAATGACTGGAGACTCTCATCGGGAGCCTATATCAACGGCGATACCATCGGCGATTACGACAACGACGGAAACGATCCCGGAAGCTATGCTTCATACGGTACCGACTATCTCGACGATGTGGCAAAATACCTCTACGTCAATGACTGCAACCCAAGCCTGGGGACGGGAACGTCCTTCGAACGACAAAACATCATCACCTACACCATCGGGTTCAAATCCGAGCAGCAGCTTCTCCAGGATACGGCGACTAACGGCGGAGGCGCCTACTATACGGCCCAGAACATATCGGGGCTCAATGAAGCGTTCCAGCAAATCATGTCCAACATCTCGGAACAGAACGCCGTGTTCGTCTCGCCGGTCGTCCCTGTCAGCCGCATGAACCGTGCCTATGCGGGGAATTACATCTACGTGGGATTTTTCAAACCGCAGCAGACGGGTCGCTGGCTCGGGAATCTGAAAAAATACGGTCTCGACTCAAACGGCGATCTGATCGATGCTGATGGCGCAGCCGCCACGCTGGCCGACGGAAGGATCATCGATAATGCCCGGTCATACTGGTCGACAACAGCGGACGGATCAAACGTGGCATCCGGCGGGACGGGAGGCGTCCTTATGGACCAGACAACGCGATATCTTTACACATACATGGGCACCCAGTCCGCCCTGACCAACGCCGACAATGCATTTACGGCAGGCAACAGCCTGATCACAAACAGTGTCGTCGGTGTTGCTTCTGATACGGAACGAACCGCTCTCATCAATGATATTTACGGAGGCAGCAGATTCTGGTATCTTGGAGACGTCCTTCATTCCGAGCCGGCGGTCGTCCATTATCCAAGCGAAACATATATATTTACCGGAAGTAATGACGGCATGATGCATTGTTTCGTCGACAGCACGGGGAGCGAGCTCTGGGGATTCATCCCGCCGGAGCAACTCGGCCGGCTGCCGCTGTTGCTGAATAATGATCACGATTACTTTGTCGACGGCTCCCCCGTTGTGTATAGCGGATCGAGTCAAAAGATTCTCTTCTTCGGAGAACGGCGCGGAGGCGACCATTACTATGCGTTGGACATAACGACGCCGACATCTCCGAGCTGGCTGTACAAGGTCAGTCCGGACATCCTCGGCGGAGGCGATGCCCAACTTGGTCAGTCATGGATCAAGGCAACTCAAGGAACTATCAAGACATCAACGACCACATGGGCCGACGTATTTATCCTAGGGGGTGGTTATGACACGAATCAGGATCTCTCAACACCGGCGGCAGGAGACACGCTCGGAAGGGCCGTGTTTGCCGTTCAAGTAACCAACGGGAGTGTCAACACCCTGAATTTCAATAAGGGAAATTTCAGCTCGATGGATCATTCCATTGTTGATGTAACGGGATTCGATACAAGCAGCGACGGTTATATCAATGCCGTTTATGCAGGCGACCTTGGTGGTAATATCTTCGCCTTCGAAGATCACAACGGTGACGGAACCTGGTCAGGGAGGAAGCTTTTCTCGGCATCCGCCGTTGACAGTGTCCAGCGAAAGATGTTTTATGCCCCCGATGCCGTCATCGAATCCTTCGGAGACATGATCTTCATCGGCACGGGCAATCGAGCCGCTCCCAGCAACACCTCTGTCGTCAATCGTGTTTATGCGATCAAAAATACCTGGGAAGATACATCAACATTCACAACACTCGATGAAAGCGATCTAGTCGATGTAACGGACAATCTCATTCAAATGGGAACCGCCGCGCAGAAAGCCCAGGCTCTTGCGGATCTCAAAGCATCGAAAGGCTGGTATATCAGGCTGGAAAACACGGGAGAAAAGGTGCTGGCGTCACCGACGGTATACGGAGGGGTGGTATACTTCACCACATACACGCCCGATACAAGCGGCACCGGACCGAACCCGTTGGACCCCTGTGACGCGGCCGGAGCCCGGGGAACGGCCCGGCTTTATGCCGTGAACTACCTGACAGGCGGCGCAGTTCATGATTACAGTTCTGCAACGGAAACCGATGCGGACGGAAATGTTGTTGAAAGAGGAAAACTGGACCGTAGCAAAGTCATCGGCACAGCGATCCCCTCGGCTCCGGTTATTGCGATTCTCGAAAGCGGCGCAAAGATGTATATCGGCGTCGAAGGTGGTGTCGCCCCGGAAGATCCTGTCTCGACTTTCAATGCGAACGTTTTCTACTGGCGTCAAATTTTCTAACAGGGGGGTCTCATGAAACGCATACTTTTGAAAATACATTATATTCTGTTATCCGCGGTCCTGGCAACATGCTGTGTCTGCCCACCGGCATTTTCCGCCGAACGAACAATTTCGACAGACAGAGATGATCAATGCTTCTACGAACTGCACAGCGCTGTCATGGAAATAAACCAATCAAAGGGTTATCTGATTGTAGGCGAACAGCGAATCGATCTCATTAACATGAAGAGGGGACTCAATCGATTTAAGACGATGATTCGCAATGCCAAGGAGAAAGCAATTTCCCTGCAGTCTCTTCGTAAGGGAAGCATGGTATTCATCAGAGGGTTCGAGCTGCCTGATGGGCGCATCATGGCTCGTGAAATTTACCGTCTGCCACAGAGCGTCCAAACGTCGCGTGCATTGCAGAAGTATCCTTTCTACGGAACGATCCCTGAGTGGGAACCGGCTAAATGAAGATCAGGTTTTTGTTTTATTGAACGATAACATAAAAAACATCCCTTGGGCGATATGAATTGCCGGCGGTTATCGTTAAAAATACTTGACTTAACCATCAGATACATATAAGGAGCTGGGAAGTTGGCCCTCGGGCCAACTTTTTCATTTTCCGTGCTTGATAAAGGAGATCAATGAAACAGAAGCTGATCCATCTGTTGAAGGAATCCCTGGATATTTGTTTTGAAAGAGGGGTACTTGAAACGAGAGACATTCCCTCCATCGAGATAGAAGCGACAAAAGAAGAGGCCCACGGCGATTATGCCACCAATGTGGCCATGGTTCTCGCTTCGCTCATGAAGATGAATCCTCGGAAAATAGCATCGCTGATAGTGGAAAACATTCTGGACAATGATGGGATATTGGAAAAAGTTGAAATTGCCGGTCCCGGATTTATTAATTTTTTTATGAAAGACATCCTCTGGGTAACGCTCCTCGAGGAAGTCAACGATAGAAACGATACATACGGCACATCAGCTCTTGGAGCGAACAAGCGTGTTCAGGTGGAGTTTGTCAGTGCGAATCCCACCGGGCCTCTTCATATCGGCCACGCCCGGGGCGCTGTTATCGGTGATGTCATTGCAAATATCTTGAAGGCCTGTAGCTTTTCCGTATCCAAGGAATATTATATCAACGATGCGGGCAACCAGATGAATAACCTTGGGAAATCAGTGTTGCTTCGCTATCTGGAACTCCTGGGAATACACATAGAATATCCCGAAGAATGTTACCAGGGGCAATACATCGTTGATCTGGCGGGTGAAATTATTGAAAAATACGGGACACGCTATAAAGACAACGGAAGTGACGACAATATTAGATTTTTTACCGAATACGCCGCCGCGTCGATCCTCGACGGCATTAAGAAGGATCTTGAAGATTTCGGTGTGGTTTTTGACTGTTTTTTCAGTGAAAAAACGTTATATCAGAACAACGGGGTTGAAAAACTGTTACATGAGCTCGGTAAGAAGGGATATGTCTATAATGACGGTGCCACTTTGTGGTTCAAAACAACCGACTTCGGCGATGAGAAAGACCGAGTGGTGGTAAGAGAAAACGGAGAGCCCACGTATTTTGCAGCAGACATCGCCTACCACAAAAATAAGTATGAACGGGGATTCGATACGGTAATCGATATATGGGGAGCCGATCATCACGGTTATGTCCCCCGGATGTACGCAGGCATCCAGGCAATCGGAAAAGATAAAGGTGCTCTTCAAGTTGTTCTTGTTCAACTGGTCAGCCTGCTGAGAGACGGGAAACCTGTTGCCATGTCAACCCGTGCAGGCGAATTCGTGACCTTAGGTGAAGTTGTTGCGGAAGTCGGCAAAGACGCTTCACGGTATAATTTCCTGATGAGGAGGTCTCACAGTCATCTCGATTTTGACCTTGAACTTGCGAAAAAGCAGTCGAACGAAAATCCTGTTTACTATGTACAATACGCCCATGCAAGAATTTCCAGTATCTTAAGAACGGCACAGGAACGTGGGTACGCGATCCCTGAATACAAAGATATTAATGTAAATCTTCTGAACCTCCCTGAAGAACTCGCATTGATCAAAACAATCGACAGATTTCCCGAATTGGTCGAAGGAAGCGCGCAGGCACTTGAACCGCATCGAATAACATTTTTCTGCAACGACCTTGCATCACTGTTTCACAGCTATTACAATAAAAACAGGGTCGTTTCCGACGATGCCGAGTTGACTAAAGCCCGGCTTTTTCTCGTGAAGTGTATCGGTATTGTGCTTAGAAACGCCCTCCGTCTCCTGGGAGTCTCAGCCCCTGACCGTATGTAGGCGGAATACATCAAGACATGAGATATCACCCATATGATTTCACGGCATACAAAAAGTACATCGTTGATTGTTCATAACATTTAGTTGAAGTCCGTAAGGTAAAACATGGCATCCCGTAATTCGCGAGACTTTGAATTCAAACTCGGCAAACTGGGATTAGTCCTGTTCACATTCGGGAATGCTCTTTTGCTTCTGTTCTCGTTTATTTTCGGTGTTATGGTCGGCAAAAACATCGAGAGTTATCCTGAAAAGATAGCAAAAGGGATCCCCCAGGCCATTAAAGAAAAGATCACCGATACATCGAACAGGGCTTTTTCATCCGTTACAGGGACTCCCGAGTTGCAGGATACGCAGAAAGATGAGGAACAAAAAAAACAGGAAAGCGTGGAACTCGATTTCTACAAGAAGCTGACAGAAAAAGACCATGACGTCATAAAACCGTCACCGACGGTAAAATCTTCGACCAGGCACACAACGCCACAAAGTGGTGATTACATCATTCAGGTTGCTTCATTTAAAGATAGGAATCGGATGGAAAACCTGAAAGATCGACTGACAGCTATGGGATATACGCCGAAGATCGATGAGACAGACCTCACGGCAAAGGGAACATGGTTTCGCGTAACATTGACAGGGTTCCAGGGCCGGCAGGAAGCCGGCACTGCGGCAACACACCTTGAAACGAAGATCAGGGGACTGAAATGCATGGTTATCCGCAAGAAATAAATTCGAGTTTCGATTTTGTTTCTTGTTTAGAATCAAGGCTTTCGAATTCACAACTGTATTTGTCATAGAGATTTAAGTTCATACAATCCTCAATTACGGATCAATGACAGCCGAACGGTAGTAGTAAGTAAATCAATACCTCGCAACCATAAAGGTTTAGATATGTTCGAACATCTCACTGAAAAGCTCGACAATGTTTTCAAAAAACTGAAAGGGAAAGGTGTCCTTGACGAGGAGTCCGTAGGGTTGGCGCTGAAGGACATCAGGATGGCTCTCCTCGAAGCGGATGTAAACTTCAAGGTAACGAAGAATTTCATAGATGATGTGAAAGGCCGCGCCGTCGGCAGAGAGGTATTAGAAAGCATAACACCGGGCCAGCAGGTCGTAAAAATAGTTCACGACAGGCTCATTGAGCTCATGGGCGGAGACGCCAGCCAATTGAAACTGGCAAATCGTTTTCCTGCCCCGGTAATGCTGGTTGGTCTCCAGGGATGCGGGAAAACCACAACGGCAGCTAAAATTGCTCGATTCCTGATGAACCAGAAGAAACGAGTGTGCCTCGTGTCCGCTGACGTCTACAGGCCGGCGGCTATCGACCAGTTGTCAATTCTGGCACGTACGATCGGTTCCGGGCTTTTTGAATCCGCCCCGGCCAATGATCCCGTCAAAATCTGTGTCGATGCCTTGAATGATGCCAAGACCAGGGGTTATGACACTCTGATCATCGATACGGCCGGACGACTTCATATCGACAGCTCATTAATGGATGAATTGAAGAAAATCAAGGACTCCGTCAATCCGGCGGAAATTCTCTTTGTCGCTGATGCCATGACGGGTCAGGACGCCGTATCCACGGCTGAAACCTTTAATGAACTTCTGGATATTACCGGCGTGATCCTGACAAAAGTGGATGGCGACGCCCGCGGGGGGGCGGCGCTCTCAATCAAGGCTGTAACGGGGAAGCCCATTAAATTCATAGGAATCGGAGAGAAGCTGGATGCCATTGAAGTATTTCATCCCGACCGCATGGCTTCAAGGATACTCGGACACGGTGATGTTCTCACGCTGGTTGAAAAAGCTCAAATGGCATATGATGAGAAGGCCGCCAGGGAACTGGAGAGAAAGATACGGAAAGACTCCTTTACCCTTGAGGATTTCAGGGATCAGCTGATGCAGATACGAAAGATGGGACCATTGGAAGATCTGCTGGCAATGATTCCCGGATTCGGTAAAATAAAAGCAATGAAAAACGTGCAGGTTGACGAGAAAGAATTTGTTAAAATTATCGCCATCATAGACTCGATGACGAAAAAAGAACGCTTTGACTCCCGTATTATTAACGGATCGCGAAGAAAGCGCATCGCCCGGGGAAGCGGAACAACCGTTCAGGATGTCAACAGGTTACTCAAGAATTATCTGGAAATGAGAAAAATGATGAAAAAATTGACCAAAGGGGGAGGCAAACATTTAAAAAGAGGTAATTTCCCCTTTAAATAAAAATTAAGATATGCTAATTATCTAACATCAGAAATATTATTAAGGAGGTGATATCAAAACGAATGGCAATCAAAATCAGACTAACGCGCGCAGGTAGAAAAAAGAAGCCCTTCTACAGAATAGTGGTTGCAGACAGCAGGGCACCGAGAGATGGACGATTTATTGAGATTGTCGGAAATTATGATCCGAAAACAGATCCCGCAGAGGTCACCATTAAGGAAGATCGTGTACTGGAATGGTTATCAAAAGGGGCTGAACCGACGGAAACCGTGTCTCATCTGCTCAAAAAGAAAGGCGTCAGTGTAAATAAAGAAAAGGTGACGGTAGCCTGATAGACGAAAACTTGCTGCCCGGTCTTTATTTGTTTAAGCCAATGTAGATCAAACGTTTTAACATACAACAATCACCGGAGGTTGACGGGATGAAAGACTTGGTTAAGTACATGGCTCAAGCGTTGGTAGACAATCCTGATGATGTTGATGTTTCTGAGGTTATCGGCGAGCAGACATCCGTAATCGAACTGAGAGTGGCGAAAGAAGACCTGGGTAAAGTTATCGGCAAACAAGGAAAAACCGCTAAGGCAATGAGAACCATTTTGAGCGCTGCATCATCTAAGCTCCATAAGCGGGCGGTCCTGGAAATTATCGAATAATTGAAGGACTTGAAAAAGGATCTCCTCAAAATAGGAAAAATCACCAAGCCTATCGGATTCAAAGGCCGTTTAAAGGTCGTTTCATACATCGAATCACCTCAGATACTTGACTCCCTGCAAGAGATATTTATTAAGTGCAGTGACCGGAATCCGGTCAACTATGGGGTCAGGTATGTGAGTTATTCTCGAAAAAGTATCTCTCTCGAACTTGCGGGAGTGAACGATACCGATGCGGCACGATCATTCATCGGCTGCGATGTCTTCGTCCCTGCCGACAGACTTGAAAAACTGCCGGAAGGCGAATATTACTGGCACGACATCATAGGGCTTACGGTCTTCACGAAAGACGGCCGGGAGCTCGGGAAAATCGATCAGGTTTTTGAAACGGGGAGCAACGACGTATATGTCTGCACGGGAGGGGAGCGAGAAATATTACTGCCCGCCATCGAAGATGTCGTTATGGAAATCGATATCGATCAGGGCATTATGATTGTCGACTTACTTGAGGGATTGTAGGGAATAATGATCAGATTTGATATTTTGTCGATCTTTCCCGAGATGTTCGAAAGTCCCTTCAGCAGCAGCCTCATAAAAAAGGCTCTTGACAGGCACATTATCGATGTTCGTCTTCATGATATCCGTGGCTATGCTGTGGACAAGCACAGGATGACCGATGATTATCCATACGGCGGCGGCGGCGGCATGGTGATGAAGGTCGAACCGGTAGCACGGGCGCTCGACGATATCGTATCTGAAGAAAGCGACTGCCGAGTAATACTCATGACGCCCCAGGGCGAACCATTCAGCCAGAAGATTGCTGAAGACCTCGCCCGATGCAACCACATTGTAATTATATGCGGCCACTATGAGGGGATCGACGAGCGCATCAGCGAGAACCTGGTTGATCGGGAGATATCCATCGGCGACTATGTCCTGACGGGGGGAGAATTGCCCGCCATGATTCTTGTCGATGCAATTTCCCGTCTCGTTCCCAACGTTCTTGGAAATAATGAATCGGCTCTCTTCGACACATTCGCAACAGGCCTGCTTGAATACCCCCAGTACACGCGACCGCAGGAGTATCGTACCTGGACAGTACCTGAGGTTCTTTTGTCGGGCGATCACAAAAAGATCAATCAGTGGAGACGGAAAAAATCGCTGGAGCGGACATTGATGAAAAGACCCGATCTACTTGAAAAGGCGCCCCTGAGTGAAGAAGACATGAGACTGCTTGAGGAAATACGGAAAGAAACAGAATAAGTGGAAATG
Organism: Deltaproteobacteria bacterium; assembly: GCA_011056835.1. GTDB lineage: Bacteria > Desulfobacterota > Syntrophia > Syntrophales > UBA6807 > DSDU01. Next base: position 188 of record DSDU01000094.1, on the reverse strand, counting down.
AGGATTTTTTCTCCGTGGTGCGGATGCCCGGTGCACCCGATCTCTTGTCCCTTCACAGAAAATTGAAAAAGTCCCAGGGTGAGGCAGTTCAAAAATGTCTGGATGCAAGACACCCGAAATTATCAGGCGTATGTGATAAATATCGAATGCAGGACTTTTGCCTCGATGGCCATGAATAACATATATAT
>DSDU01000096.1 GCA_011056835.1 Deltaproteobacteria bacterium | reverse complement strand
TTGCCTGAATAACAGCGTTACATCTGTACAATCAATGCGTTATTTGCCGCTTAAAAAGGCACCGACGGTGAGGTATGCTTTTTTTAAAGAACAACAGGCGCTAAGGAAACTCTAAACTCTAGCCTTTCTTAGAAAGGGAAGAAAAAATTACCCGGTCAGTTGAGGCGTAGGCGACAACGCTGTAACTTCCCCTGTGTCCCGCTTCGCGGGCATTGCCATTCATGTTGTTAGATAACAGGTAACAATTTCTTTGACAAGGAAATTTTCCCTCGGATGGAGATGCTGCCATGCCTGGATTCCGGAGTTCAAGGATGCGGCAATCAGGCATGCGGAGATGAAGATGTTCGGTTATCAGCGATCGGATTTCCGGTACTCCGTCAAAAATTCATTTTTCGAGATCGGATTTTGCCATACATACAGCAATACTCCATGTGTCCAGGCCAAATCCCCCCTTGACACTTATGAGCCTCGCCCCATATACTTTTGCATAAATAAAAACGTTTCCTGCACTGTCGATACAGTGGGCAACCAGACGACTTATGTACGGGTAGTCATATCAAGGCGGGCGATTCTCCGGAAGGGTCCCGCTCACAGGAAATAACCAACGATCGGAAAAGCTGAAACAGGTTCAAATCATGGAAGAATCCGGTCTTTTTATCCGATTCGGTGTCGCACTCATAATCGGAGTTCTTGTGGGTATGCAGCGGGAATATGCGTTCGATACACCGGGCAAGGAACTGGCCACCGGCGTCAGAACCCTTGCCGTCATGGGACTTCTCGGCTGTGCGGGGGCCTTTCTGTCTGATCTCATGCGGTCTCCGTGGCCACTGACGGCGATTATTATCATCGTTGGCATATTTTTCGCCGTCAACTATTTTATCGATGCATGGAATGGGGATACTGGTCTCACCACTGAAACGTCGGGGATTCTAACCCTTTTGGCCGGCGCCCTGGCCTACTGGGATCAGCTTGCCCTTGCCGTAGCTATCGGTGTGGCGACGGCGGTCCTTCTTTCCATCAAACCGGAGATGCACCGGTTCGTCGAGCGCCTGACCCGAGAAGATATCTTTGCCACCATGAAGTTCGCCGTCATCACGGCGATCGTACTGCCTGTACTCCCCAACCGGGTTTTTGGTCCCGCACCGTTCGATATATTCAATCCTTACAAAATCTGGCTTCTCGTTGTTCTGATTTCGGGAATAAGTTTCGTGGGATACATTCTGATCAAGATCGCCGGAGCTCGGAAAGGAATCGGACTGACCGGTCTTCTGGGAGGTCTTGCATCCAGCACGGCCGTTACCCTCAGCTTTACCTCTAAGAGCAAAACCGATGAGGAGTTTTCAAAACCCTTTGCTCTCGCAATAATCGTGGCGTGGACGGTCATGTTCTCCCGGGTTATCGTCGAAGTGGCGGTGGTCAACTTCCCCTTGGCACGACAGATTTTCCTGCCCATCATGGTTCCCATTGTCGCAGGGCTGGCCTATTGTATTTACCTGTATCTGAGGCATAAAACCGATCAGGAAGCCGATGTAGCGTTTCACAATCCTTTTGAACTGGTGCCGGCGGTAACCTTTGGTATCATTTTCGTAATCATTCTGTTTCTTTCCAAGGCAGCCCATGTGTACCTGGGGGACACGGGCATCTATCTTTCAAGTATTGTTGCCGGGTTGGCTGACGTGGATGCCATCGCCCTGTCGGTAGCCGATCTCAGCCGCGGGGAGACGGGAAGTTCCCTTCAGACCGCCGGACGGGCAGTCATGTTTGCCGCCGTTTCAAACACCTTTTTCAAGGGTTGCCTTGTCCTGTTTATGGGGGCCCCATCTCTCCGCCGGGCGATCCTGCCTGGTTTTTGTCTCATGCTCGTGACAGGCGCCGCGGCCGCTCTGATGCTCTGATAATCGGATTCCAGAGTCAGGCGGCGCTGCATCTGATACATCGTCCGGTTCATCCTCGCGTGAGGGGCGAGGAATGTAGAATGTTTTCTCGGAATAGTTATACGGGTCCGACTTTCTACGAAGCCATCAAATCTAAATGTTGACTGATGCGTTGATCAAAAACATTTGATGTTAAAAAAAGGGTTATCCTTTTTCAGGATAACCCCCTGCTTTTGTATATGGTGCCGAAGCCGGGACTTGAACCCGGACGGGTTGTGCCCACTACCCCCTCAAGATAGCGTGTCTACCAAATTCCACCACTTCGGCTTTGAGGTCAAAGGCTATGTGTTTTTTTTCTCTTTGTCAATACAAAAAACAAGCGCACTTTACAATTTTTTATGTGCGTCAATCAATGGCTTTTATTTTTGATCGTCCCTGTCCGCAGGCGTCGACACTGTTCCAGGCTCAGCGGGTGCGCTTCCTCCGGCTTCATTTATCGGGATGGTTTGTTCTACTGCCGGCGGGGAAAAATTATCAATTACTGAACTGGGCTTATGGACGGCAAAATAGGCAAGCCAGAGAGATGTGATCATGAAAACCGTTGCGATGACTGAGGTCATTTTTCCGAGAAAGGTTGCCGGTCCCGCGCTTCCGAAAAGGGTCTGACTCGATCCGCCGAAGGCGGCTCCCATGTCCGCTCCCTTGCCTGACTGAACGAGAACGATGAATATGAGAAGCAGGCAGATCACGATGTGAAGGATACTAATAAATGCGTGCAATGTTTTTTATCTCCTTGTGTTGTTAAAATCCGACAATTTTTGCGAACGATTCAATGTCGAGGCTCGCTCCGCCAACGAGGGCGCCGTTGATATTGCGCTGCGACATGAGGCCGGAAACGTTTTCGGGATTGACGCTGCCGCCATACAGTATCGGTATGTTGTCGCTGATCGCCGCGCCGTGTAAATTGCCGATTACTTTTCTTGTAAAAGAGTGAGCTTTTTCGACCTGTTCGGGTGTTGCCGTTCTGCCGGTACCGATTGCCCAGACAGGTTCGTACGCAATGATGCAATGCCTTATATCATCAGATGAAATATTATTCAATCCCTGTTGTAATTGTTGCCGAAGGATGTCGAAAGTCTTTTCCGACTCTCTTTCTTCCAGAGTTTCTCCGATGCAGAAGATCGGTTTCAGATTTGATTTCAATGCGACTACAACTTTCTGGTTGATCAGGCGGTTATCTTCACTGAAGATGGTACGCCGCTCCGAATGGCCGATGATGACGTAGTCGCATCCGGCATCGACAAGCATCGCCGCCGACACTTCTCCGGTAAAAGCGCCTTTTTCGGCCCAATGCATATTTTGAGCCGCCAAGTGTACCGGTGATCCTTTCAGGATTTTTCCTACGGCATAGAGGGCCGTGTATGGTGGCGCAAAGATAATGTCGCGACCGATAGCGGCAAACTTTTTCTTTGCCTGCATTGCAAAATCCTCAGCTTCGGCGATTGTTTTGTTCATTTTCCAGTTTGCCGCAATAAGTGGTTTGATCATAGTGTCATCCCGTCATCTTTTTGCCCATGAATGTGGCGAGATCGACCATTCTGCACGCAAAGCCGCTTTCATTGTCATACCATGAGAATACTTTAACAAAATTACCGTCAATGACCGTGGTGATCGGACCGTCCACGATCGAAGAATGGGAATCGCTTGTAAAGTCCACCGATACAAGTTCTTCGTCGCAGAATGCCATGATTCCCTTGAGCCTGCCTTCTGCTGCTTCTTTAAGTGCCCCGTTGATGTCGTCGATAGTGACTCTTTTTCCAACCTCCACGGCCAGATCGACAACGGATACATTTGGTGTGGGGACTCTCATGGCAATTCCGTCAAGCTTGCCTTCGAGAGCTGGTATGACTTCGGCGACTGCCTTGGCCGCACCTGTTGATGTCGGTACTATGGAAAGCGCAGCCGCACGACCCCTTCGCAGGTCGCTGTGCGATCCGTCGAGAAGGCGTTGATCCATAGTGTAAGCGTGAATTGTTGTCATAAGTCCTCGGACAACGGTGAAATTATCGTGAATGACTTTTACAACCGGGGCCAGGCAGTTTGTCGTGCAGGATGCATTCGAAACGATGTGATGTCTGGCGGGGTCATACATTTCTTCATTGACTCCCATGACAAACGTTCCGTCGACGCCCTTACCGGGGGCGGCAATAATGACTTTCTTAGCACCGGCATCGAGATGGGGACGGCACTGATCCTTTTTTCTGAATTTACCCGTCGATTCCAAGACAATGTCCACTCCGAGGTCCTTCCAGGGAAGCTGTGCGAGATTTGCTGTTTCGTTCGTTACGGTAATTGGTTTGCCGTTGACAATGATTTTGCCTTCTTCACCAGTGATTTCCGCATTAAATATCCCGTGGACCGAATCATATTTGAGAAGGTGACAGAGCGTTGTCGCCTTTGCCCGCGTGTTAACGGCGACGATCTCGATGTCGTCTCGTCCGAGACTCGCCCTGACCAAGTACCTGCCTACTCTTCCAAAACCATTGATCGCGACTTTTATGCTCATGGCAGACCTCCAGTATCGTTTTATTATAACATGATTATAACGAATTATGGTTGCCCGGACAGAGAGATGACGATATTCAAGATCTAACTTCATGCCGGGACGCATGGATATTAACGGCCAGAATGCAGCAAGTCAATATGTTTTTTGATGTTTTTTCGTAGATGAGTTATAGTAATCTCCCAGTATGTATAAAAAATATGAAATCACTTCTTGACAAGGAATTAATGAGTTTATATTAATTATAGGTTATATCTCACCTGTAAAGTGCAGTCAAAATGAATGATTCCATGCGACAGATCCTGGGAGCAATCGCAGTTATCTTCCTTGTTTTTTTGTTTTCTCATGAGGGAGGGGGTAGCGAAGTGAAAAGTGGTATTCGAAAATCGGTCATTGCGGGGTCATGGTACCCGGGAAATCCGACCGTTTTGAAGAACCAGGTGGAAGAGTATCTGGCAAACACACCGGCGGACGCCGTTGACGGAATCATTGTTGCTCTTGTCTCTCCCCACGCAGGCTATGCCTATTCCGGTCAGGTGGCCGCTCATTCATACAAGCAGATTGCCGGGAAAGTCTTTGATTCGGTGATCATCATCGGCCCGAGTCATCGGGCATACTTTCAGGGGGCATCTATATATAATGATGGGGGATATGAAACTCCGCTGGGAATCGTGAAGGTGGATAAGTTATTGGCTGATGCAATCATCGCCCAGAGTGATGTTGTTTCTATAAATCCGGCCGCTCATGTCCAGGAGCATTCTGTTGAAATTCAGCTCCCCTTTTTGCAGGTCGTGCTGGGAGACTTTCCCTTTGTTCCCGTTGTTATGGGCTCGCAGGACCGAAGGACCTGCGAGGCGCTGTCCGCGGCAGTAGCCGCCGTAACAAAAAATAAGAATGTATTGATCGTGGCAAGTTCCGATCTCTCTCATTTCCATGGGTATGACCGTGCGACTGCCATGGATGCCATTGCTTTGAAGCATATTGAAAAGATGGATTGGCAGGGATTGTTGGCGGACCTCGACAGTGGTTCGTGTGAAGCCTGTGGCGGCGGACCTGTGGCTGCCGCGATTATGATTGCTCAAAAGCGGGGGGCTGACAGTGCAAAAATTTTGAAATATGCAAACTCAGGTGATGTGACGGGAGATCGGCAAGGGGTTGTCGGTTACGCCGCCGCCGTCTTTTATAAGAAGCATGCCGCAGGTCGATCGCCTGCGGGGGGGGACGCGGGTGTGGTATCAGGATTAAGTGATGACGAAAAAAGACAACTTCTTGCTATCGCACGTAAAAGTATCGAGTTACAGCTGAGGGATCAGGCATTGCCCGAATTTTCAAGAGATTTGAGAAGTCTTCATGAAAATCGGGGCGCTTTCGTGACGTTGAAAAAGAACGAAGAATTGCGAGGATGCATCGGATCATTTGAAGCAAGGGGATCGCTTTACAAAACCGTTGAGGAAATGGCGCGGTCAGCGGCTTTTCATGACCCGCGTTTTCCACCGGTGTCGGCGAATGAGTTGAAGGAGATGAAAATTGAGATATCGGTCTTGTCGCCATTGCGCAAGATTAAAAGCATCGATGAGATCGAGGTAGGCAAGCACGGTATTTATGTTATGAGGGGGATGTACCGGGGTGTTCTGCTTCCCCAGGTGGCAACCCAATATAACTGGGATAAGGTCACGTTCCTGGAAGAAACATGTCACAAGGCTGGTCTGCCGGCCAATGCATGGAAGGATGGAGAAACAGAGATTTATGTTTTCTCAGCCGATATATTCGCAGAACATCAATAGTTGTTTTTGTGGGAGAGACGGTAAAAATATTCTTGACAAAAAGTTAATTTTACGATTAAGGTGTCAAATTAGCTTTTGAGGGATAGCTGTTTTTTAACAACTGGAAGGTGCCATTACAAACGCTGGCGTAGCTCAACAGGTAGAGCAGCTGATTTGTAATCAGCAGGTTGCGGGTTCGAGTCCCATCGCCAGCTCCATGTAGCGATAAAAGCTTGTGGAGGGGTTCCCGAGCGGCCAAAGGGAGCAGACTGTAAATCTGCCGGCGGAGCCTACGGAGGTTCGAATCCTCCCCCCTCCACCATTTTGTTTCAGATAAAAGGCGGGAGTAGCTCAGTGGCTAGAGCATCGGCCTTCCAAGCCGAGGGTCGCGGGTTCGAATCCCGTTTCCCGCTCCATTATTTTTAGAACGCCAGTGCGGATGCGGATGCCGGATCTGTGCGAGTGTAATGAATGGTTTTTCAGGTAAAGATACGCCCACGTAGCTCAGTCGGTAGAGCACATCCTTGGTAAGGATGAGGTCACCAGTTCAATCCTGGTCGTGGGCTCCATTTCAACGAGAGTGGGCTTATAATAATGAGGAACATAATAACTTTAGAGTGTGGCGAGTGTAAGCAGAGAAACTACACGACGACAAAAAATAAAAGGACCATGCAGGGCCGACTTGAGTTGAAAAAATACTGCCGGTTCTGTCGGGCCCACACGCTTCATAAAGAGACGAAATAGACTTTATTAAGGTCATAAACTTGGTAGTACAGGCCAGTAGCTCTAATGGATAGAGCGCCGGACTCCAAATCCGGATGCTGGGGGTTCGAGTCCCTCCTGGCCTGCCATTTTATTTCCCCCGTCGACGTAATTGGATAGGGTATATGGAAAAGGTGAAGACAATAGTAGCTAGGTCGATGCAATTTTTAAGAGAGTCCCGCGCTGAACTTCGAAAGGTCACATGGCCGACACCAAAGGAAGCGCTGGCTTCCACATCGGTGGTCATCGTCGTCGTCATTATTGTTTCTATGTTTCTCGGGGTTGTAGATTTTGGTCTCACGAAGCTTGTGCGGTTAGTGCTGGGGTAGGGCAAGATGGCTTTTAGATGGTATGTCATTCATACCTATTCGGGGTTTGAAAACAGAGTGAAGCTTTCCTTGTTGGATGCGATCGCCGCTGCCGGCATGGAGGCGTATTTTGATGACATTCTCATACCTGAAGAGGATGTCGTGGAGCTTATTAAGGGAGAGAAAAAAACGTCAAAAAGAAAGTTTTTCCCAGGTTATGTGCTTGTCAGAATGGAACTGAATGACGATACATGGCACATCGTGAAAAATACGCCGAAAGTGACGGGTTTTATCGGCAGTAAAGATAAGCCGTCGCCGATATCGGATGAAGACGTACAGTCGCTGAAGACTCGCATAGATGAAGGAACCTTGAAACCAAAACCGAAATATAAATTCGAAGAAGGCGATCATGTGAAAATAATCGATGGACCCTTTACGAATTTTGATGGTGTAATCGATGAGGTGAAGCCCGAGAAGGGTAAGTTGAGAGTCATTGTAAGTATCTTTGGCCGGTCAACCCCAGTTGAGCTTGATTTCATTCAGGTTGTGCAGAGCTGAATGGGTGCGGTGAAAAGCTGAGAAACGGACTGAAATGTCTCTGTATAATAAAAAATAAGGGTGATTGGAATGGCGAAGAAAGTTATAGCGAACATAAAGCTTCAAATTCAGGCAGGCAAGGCAACGCCATCGCCACCGATTGGTCCGGCATTGGGTCAACACGGAGTTAATATCATGGAATTTTGCAAGGCATACAATGCACAAACCCAGAACCAAGAAGGTATGATAATACCTGTTTTAATTACGGTTTATGCTGACCGGTCATTTACTTTTGTTACCAGAACTCCGCCGACATCTGTCCTTCTCAAGCAGGCGGCCAAGGTTGCTAAGGGTGCGCAAGATCCGAAACGTGATGTCGTTGGGACGGTATCTGCCGCGCAAGTTAAAGAGATTGCCGAATTGAAATACAAAGACCTCAACGCTATTGATATAGATGGAGCGATAAAGACCGTTGAGGGAACCGCGCGATCGATGGGAATAGAAATCATCAAATAAACTTATACCGGAGATTGATAGAATGTCGAAGAGGGGAAAGGGAATTATCGAAGCAAAGAAAAAGGTCGACTCAATGACGCGCTATGCGATCAAGGATGCCATCGACCTTGTTGTATCAGCGGCACGGGCAAAGTTTGATGAAAATGTTGATGCCGCTATTCGCTTGGGGGTGAACCCTCGTCACGCAGACCAGATGGTCCGAGGAAGCGTTGTTTTGCCGAATGGATTAGGTAAGTCGGTAAAAGTACTGGTTTTTTCAAAAGGTGATAAAGAAAAGGAGGCTCTGGATGCCGGAGCCGATTATGCGGGGTCGGATGACCTGATTGAAAAAATAAAAGGCGGGTGGCTGGATTTTGATAGGGCTATTGCGACGCCTGACATGATGGGAAATGTTGGAAAGCTTGGTAAGATTTTGGGGCCCCGTGGGTTGATGCCGAATCCCAAGGTTGGTACTGTAACCTTTAATGTGGCAGATGCCGTCAAGGAAATGAAAGCCGGCCGAGTTGAATTTCGGGTAGAGCGGGCAGGCATCGTCCATAGTCCGGTGGGAAAGGTTTCTTTCGGAGCGGATAAGTTGATGGAGAATTTTCTTGCATTGATAGAAACCATTGTCAAGCTGAAACCTGCATCCAGTAAGGGAACGTATTTACGATCCATCTCTCTGTCGTCGACCATGGGACCCGGGGTCAAGGTAGATCCTCTGGATGTAAGGAATATTTTACGATAGCAAGTAAAGAGAACATCGGAAGTTCAAGACAGCAGGTACAGGAAGTTTAATCGATCATAATCGGCCTGCCGAGACGAAGGTGTTGGTTATTTATCTTCCTGTATAGCGGTCTGACTTTCAACTTCTTGAATTTATAGTGAAAGGAGGCCAATAATTTGAATCGAAGCAAAAAGGAACAGGTTGTTGCCGAGCTTCAAGAAAGACTAAAGAACGTCAAACTGGCGATTCTTGCCGATTACAGCGGGCTGAACGTTGCGAAGATTACTGAGTTACGGAATGAGCTGAGAAAATCGGATGCAGAGCTAAGTGTGATAAAAAACACGCTGTTCAGGATTGCCGCCCAAGACACGGGATTCAGTGTGCTCGACAATCATCTCGCCGGACCTCTGGCAGTGGTTATGAACTTCGGCGATGTTGTGGCGCCGACGAAAGCCCTCATTGATTTTGCCAAAAAGAACGCACAACTTGAAATCAAGGCCGGCGTAATGGATGGCAAGGCCTTGACGATAGATCAGATCATGGCTCTTTCCGAACTGCCGAACAGAGAGACCCTCCTGGCACAACTCCTATCGGTTATGGTTGGTGCACAGACGTCTTTGGTCAACGTGTTAAGCGGTGTTCCGCGGCAATTCGTGCAGGTTCTTGAGGCTTACCGAGCGAAGAAAGAAAATAATTAAACTAAACAGGAAGGAATAACGAACATGGCAGATGCAAAAATCACAAAAGAAGATGTAATTGCATTTATCGAAGGAATGACGGTTCTTGAATTGTCGGAACTGGTGAAGGAACTTGAAGAGCGACTGGGCGTATCGGCAGCAGCCCCCGTCGCTGTGGCGGCCGTCGGCGGAGTGGGTGGTGCGGCGCCGGCACCGGCTGAAGAGAAGACGGAATTTGATGTTGTTCTCACAGGATTTGGCGAGCAGAAAATTCAGGTGATCAAGGTCGTGAGAGCCTTGACCGGTCTCGGCTTGAAAGAGGCAAAAGAACTTGTTGAAGGTGTTCCCAAGGCTGTAAAGGAAGCGGTTTCAAAGGACGAGGTTGCAACCATAAAAGCAAAATTGGAAGAAGTGGGAGCAACCGTTGAAGTAAAGTAAAAATATTGTTACGCCCCTCACAAGCTTTATTGTGGGGGGTATAACTTTTAAGGGGCCTTATGGTTAGCTATAGAAAAAATTTCGGTCGTATTAAAGAAATCGTTGAGATACCAAATCTCATCGATATTCAGAAAAAATCCTATGAGAAGTTCTTGCAACGTGGCGTTGCCGACTCGGCGCGACGTGATTTCGGACTCCAAGGAGCATTCAAAAGTGTCATGCCGATTGTAGATTTCGGTGGTAAATGTTCACTCGAATTCGTTAGTTACAGCATCGGAGCGAGTCGTTATGATGAGCCGGAATGTCTGCAGAAGGGCATGACGTATGCCGCTCCGTTGAAGATTGTCGTGCGGCTTGTCGTTTTTGACAGTGATCGCGCGAGCGGTCAGAGAACGATACGCGATATCAAAGAACAGGAAATTTACTTTGGCGAAATACCCTTGATGACCGATAAGGGTACCTTTATCATTAATGGAACTGAACGGGTCATTGTCAGTCAGCTTCACCGTTCCCCGGGTATCTTCTTCGATCATGACAAAGGAAAAACCCATGCGAGCGGAAAGCTGATTTATTCAGCGCGGATAATGCCGATTCGCGGATCATGGCTCGATATTGAGTTCGATCCCAAGGATGTTCTCTATGCCAGAATTGATAGAAGGCGAAAGATGCCCGTGACGATTCTTCTCAAGGCCATGGGATATACGACTGAGGATCTGCTCAAACACTTCGGTTCCATCGAAACGGTCATGCTAGAGAATGAAAAGTTCTATCTGTCAGTTGATAAATCTCTTGTGGGCGAACGAGCGTCCGATGATATTGCAGATCCGAAAACGGGGGAGGTCATCTTAAAGAAGGGAAGGAAATTTTCCCGAGCCACGGTGAAAAAAATGGTGGACGGGGGGATTGATCGTATCGAGATAAATCGAGAGGATCTCGTCGGCAAGGTGTGTGCCCAAAACATCGTCGATCCTGATACTGAAGAAGTTCTGTTAAGATGTAACGATGAACTCTCTCTGGATGGTGTTGAGTTGATGATGAAGAAGGGGATAAAAAAGATCCAGTTTGTACATATCGAGGAAGACGGAACAGATGCCTACATACGGAATACACTCCTGCTGGATAAGCTTGAAACGGAAGATGAAGCGATAATCGAAATTTACAGGCGACTTAGGCCGAGTAACCCTCCTACACTTGAGACAGCGCGCAAGTTTTTCAATAGTCTCTTTTTCGGTTCCGACACATATGACCTTTCTGATGTGGGAAGGGTGAAGATCAATTACAAGCTCCGGCTGGATGTTCCTTCGGAAATGACGGTCCTCCGCAAAGAGGATATTCTTGATGCTGTTGATTATCTCATTAATCTTAAAAACGGTAAGAGCAATTACTCTCTTGATGATATTGATCACCTCGGAAACAGGAGAATCCGGTCGGTCGGAGAACTAATTGAAAATCAGTACCGAATCGGTTTGGTCAGAATGGAGCGGGCCATCAAAGAGAAGATGAGCTTGCTTGATGTGGAAACAATGATGCCCCATGATCTTGTCAATGCCAAGCCTGTTTCCGCTGTCATAAATGAGTTTTTCGGAAGCAGTCAGTTGTCGCAGTTTATGGATCAGACGAATCCCCTCTCCGAGATTACTCATAAGCGGAGGTTATCGGCGCTGGGACCGGGTGGCCTTACCCGGGAGCGGGCGGGTTTCGAGGTTCGGGATGTTCATAATACTCACTACGGGCGCATTTGCCCCGTAGAAACGCCGGAAGGACCAAACATCGGTCTAATCGTGTCACTAAGCTCATATGCGCGGGTAAATAATTTCGGGTTTATTGAAACACCGTATCGAGTCGTTAAAAACAGCAGGCTGGTAGACGAAATTCGATATCTTTCCGCAACGGAGGAGGAGAATTATATTATTGCCCAGGCAAACACCCCGGTTGGTCGGGACGGACGAATTACTACCGATATGGTCATCGCTCGAAAAGGCGGAGATTATGTGACCGTGGCGACAGAAGAGGTGACGTTGATGGATGTGTCCCCGAGCCAACTGGTCAGTGTTGCCGCCGGTTTGATTCCTTTCCTTGAGCATGATGATGCGAACCGGGCGCTCATGGGATCAAACATGCAGAGACAGGCTGTACCATTATTGAAGCCTGCCGCTCCTTTTGTCGGAACCGGGATGGAAGCTGTAGTTGCCCGTGATTCGGGTGCCGTCATCGTTGCCAAGCGATCCGGCATTATCGAAGACGTTGATGCGTCCCGAATTGTCATCAAATGCGACGAGGATATCGGTGATGAGTTCGATACCGGTGTAGACATTTACAACCTGACGAAATATCAGCGTTCAAATCAGGATACATGTTTCAACCACAAGCCCATTGTTACGAAGGGTGACTACATTAAGCGAGGCGACATTATTGCCGACGGACCTGCTACCGAAAACGGAGAATTAGCGCTTGGCAGAAACGTTATGGTCGCCTTTATGTCATGGGGCGGTTATAATTACGAAGACTCTATCCTGATCAGTGAACGGGTCGTCAAAGAAGACGTCTATACATCAATTCATATCGAAGAGTTTGAAACTGTTGCGAGGGATACGAAGCTTGGTAAGGAAGAAATTACACGGGATATCCCGAACGTGGGAGAAGAAGCCCTCAGAAATCTCGATGAAAGCGGTATCGTTCGAATGGGAGTTTTTGTCAAATCCGGAGATATCCTGGTTGGCAAAATTACACCGAAAGGGGAAACACAACTATCCCCGGAAGAAAAACTGTTGCGGGCCATTTTTGGTGAAAAGGCCGGCGATGTACGAGATACATCGTTGCGGGTGCCTCCGGGGGTTGAGGGAATCGTCATCGATGCCAAGATCTTTAACCGTCGCGGCAATGAAAAGGATATCCGATCCCAGCAGATAGAGGATGATGATGCACAAAAGCTTCTCAAAGATCAGGAAGACGAAATAAGAATTATTACTGAGAATGTGAAGGGAAAAGTTTACGATCTGCTCATCGGAAGGACTGTTGCTGGCAAGGTATCTGATCCGCGGAAAAAGAAGATTCTCTTAAAAAAAGAAGATGTTATAACCGAAGATATACTCAATGTTCTCCCCATTGACTCTTGGAAAGAAATTCCGCTGATCGACGAAGATGTTGAAGAAAAAGTACAGACTATTTTTGCGAATCTAACGAGAAAAATTGAGTATATTAAAAAGTTCTTTACAGAAAAAATAGATAAGTTGCGGGTGGGAGATGAGTTGCCGCCTGGTGTTATAAAGCTGGTTAAAGTTTATATCGCGATCAAGCGTAAGCTTTCCGTCGGTGATAAAATGGCGGGCCGACACGGTAACAAGGGTGTTCTATCCCGGATCTTACCTGAGGAAGATATGCCCTTCTTTGCTGATGGGACACCCGTCGATATAATTTTGAATCCCCTGGGAGTTCCCTCGCGAATGAATGTGGGGCAAATCTTGGAGACTCATCTCGGCTGGGCTGCAAAAGGACTTGGGGAGAGGCTCCAGGGGCTTATGGATGCTCATGCAGAATCGGAAAGACTGAAACAGGAGCTCAAGGATATCTATACGTCTCCTCAGCTGCTCGATTCTCTCGACGGTGTGACTGAAGAAGAATTGCAGCATATTGTTACTCGATTGACGGCAGGGATTCCCATGGCTTCCCCTGTTTTTGACGGAGCAAAGGAATCAGAGATTAAAGTGATGCTCGATAAGGCCAATCTGCCTGCGAACGGTCGCGTGACCCTTTTTGACGGGAGAACGGGCGAACCATTCGATCAGGAGATAACGGTGGGTATGATCTATATGTTAAAGCTCCATCATCTTGTCGATGACAAGATCCATGCCCGGTCAATCGGCCCGTATTCGCTTGTTACGCAGCAGCCGCTCGGCGGAAAGGCCCAGTTCGGCGGCCAGAGACTGGGTGAAATGGAAGTATGGGCTATCGAAGCGTATGGCGCCGCTTACTCGTTACAGGAATTTTTGACAGTCAAGTCCGATGATGTTGCCGGAAGAACGAGAATATACGAGGCAATTGTAAAGGGGGAACATACGTTGGAACCGGGCTTGCCCGAATCCTTTAACGTGCTGGTAAAAGAATTACAAGGCCTTGCAATTGATGTTGAACTCATCGAAGAGACCGAACCGTAGAATTTTATACTCGATGGAATCTGTTTGCGATGCCGAGTCATAAACAATAAACGATAGAGACCATACAGGGAGTTGATCCAGTGGAAGATATATTCAGTTTTTTTGAAAAGCCAAAAGATCCTATACGATTTAATGCAATCAAGGTGAGTCTTGCTTCACCTGAACGGATTCTTTCATGGTCCCGGGGTGAAGTGAAGAAGCCCGAAACGATTAATTATCGTACGTTCAAGCCTGAACGGGATGGGCTTTTCTGCGCTAAAATTTTCGGTCCCGTCAAAGATTATGAATGTCTTTGCGGGCGATACAAGAGAATGAAACACCGGGGTGTCGTGTGCGAAAAATGCGGAGTTGAAGTCATTCAGTCGAAAGTGCGGAGAGACCGGATGGGACACATTGTGTTGGCGTCACCGGTTGCTCACATCTGGTTCCTGAAAAGCTTGCCGAGTCGAATAGGGAATGTTCTCGATCTGACCCTGAAGGAGCTTGAACGGGTGCTCTATTTCGAATCCTGGATTGTCGTCGATCCGAAAAACACACCGCTTAAAAAGCAGGATCTCCTGTCAGAGGAGCAGTATTGGGAAGCCAAGGAGCTGTATGGTGAGGATGAGTTTGAAGCGGACATCGGCGCCGGAGCAATCCGAAAACTGCTTGAGGAGATCGATCTGCTCGAGCTCGACACAATTCTTCGCAGCGAACTGAAGGAAGCGACTTCTGAAACGAAAAAAAAGAAATTGGCCAAGCGGCTGAAGGTTGTCGAGTCATTGAAAAAATCCGGAAACAGGCCCGAGTGGATGATTCTTACGGTGTTGCCTGTGATTCCGCCTGATCTGAGACCGTTGGTGCCGTTGGACGGCGGTCGTTTTGCAACGTCGGACCTCAACGACCTCTACCGACGAGTCATAAATCGGAATAACCGCCTGAAACGTCTCCAGGAACTCAATGCCCCTGAAATAATCATAAGAAATGAAAAGAGAATGCTTCAAGAGGCGGTGGATGTCCTCTTCGATAACGGCCGACGAGGGAAAGCGATTACCGGCTCAAATAAGAGACCTTTGCGATCTCTATCGGATATGCTTAAGGGGAAACAAGGGAGATTCCGACAGAATCTGCTTGGCAAGCGTGTAGACTATTCGGGACGATCCGTCATCACCGTTGGTCCCGATCTCAGATTGCATCAGTGCGGCTTACCGAAGAAAATGGCCTTGGAACTCTTCAAGCCTTTTATCTACAATCGGCTTGAGGAGAAAGGTTATGTGACAACGGTCAAGAGCGCTAAAAAAATGGTGGAGAAAGAGTCGCCCGAAGTATGGGACGCCCTTGATGAGGTCGTCCGGGAATATCCCGTCATGCTCAATCGAGCCCCCACCCTGCACCGACTTGGTATCCAGGCTTTTGAACCCGTTCTTATCGAGGGAAAGGCTATACAGCTTCATCCCCTCGTCTGTGCGGCATTCAATGCAGACTTTGATGGTGATCAGATGGCTGTGCACGTCCCCCTTTCTCTTGAGGCGCAGGTTGAGGCAAGAGTTCTGATGATGTCGACGAATAACATTCTGTCGCCCGCTAATGGAAAGCCCATCATTGTGCCTAGTCAGGACATCGTTCTCGGAATTTATTATATGACGAGATCACGGGATGGCGCAAAGGGAGAAGGGATGAAATTTGCAGACCCCGAAGAAGTTCGTTCTGCCTTTGATGCCGGCGAAGTTGCGCTCCATGCGAAGATTAAGCTTCGGTTAAACGGGGACATGACTGATACAACCGTCGGGCGAGTGTTGCTGTATGAAATTATTCCCGACGAAATTTCATTTGACATAGTGAACAAAGTCATCACCAAGAAGGAGATGGCCAATCTTATAGATTACACTTACCGGACGTGCGGTGCGAAAACGACGGTCATACTGGCTGACCGCCTGAAGGATCTCGGTTTTCAGTATGCAACAAAATCGGGACTCTCCATTTCTATCAACGACATGGTCATTCCAGCCGGAAAGGAAGGAATTGTAAACCGGGCAAATCTTGAGGTGAAAGAAATCCAGAAACAGTACATGGATGGATTGATCACCGATGGTGAACGGTATAATAAGGTTATTGATATCTGGGCTCAGGCAACAGAGAAAGTTGCCGCTGAAATGCTGAGAGATATCGGAATGGAAAAGTCCGAGGATCTCGCTGTTGTCGGTGAGAGTTTTAATCCGATTTACATGATGGCCGATTCGGGTGCCCGAGGAAGTGCGGCTCAGATAAGGCAGCTTGCCGGTATGAGAGGCCTCATGGCAAAACCATCCGGTGAAATTATCGAAACGCCCATTACGGCCAACTTTAGAGAGGGGTTGACGGTTCTTCAATACTTCATTTCTACTCATGGCGCCCGAAAAGGACTCGCTGATACGGCTCTGAAAACGGCGAACTCGGGATATCTGACCAGGCGACTCGTTGATGTATCGCAGGACTGTATCATTACTGAGGAAGATTGTGGAACCCTCGATGGGATATACGTATCGGCCCTTGTTGAAGGTGGTGAAATGATCGAAACGGCGGGAGAGCGAATTCTGGGGCGGGTTGCTCTTGAAGATATTCAGGACCCCTTTACCGGTGAGGTGCTGGTCTCTGCAGGCCAGGAAGTTGATGAGGCCCTCGCGGAGAAGATAGACAAAGCGGGCTTGGAAAGGGTCTTGATACGATCTACTCTTACCTGTAAGTCCAAATACGGTGTGTGTGCGAACTGCTACGGTAGGGATCTTGCCCACGGTCACCTGGTGAATATCGGCGAAGCCGTCGGTATTATAGCGGCCCAGTCCATCGGTGAACCGGGGACGCAGCTCACTATGAGAACATTCCATATCGGTGGTACCGCCAAGTTTGAGGAACATTCCACCCTTGAAGCACGACACGAGGGAATCGTGAGATTCGTCAACCTCAATGTGGCAAAACGGCATGAACATGATCTTGTTGTTATGAGCAGAAAGGGAGAGATCCACGTTTTTGATGAAGAGGGGAGAAACCGCGGTAAATATCCAGTCCCCTATGGCGCACACCTTAAGGTTGAGGAAGGAAAAGAAGTTAAAGTGGGTGAACGCTTGGCCGAGTGGGATCCTTTCTCAATACCGATTCTGGCCGAGATTGACGGAACGGTGAAGTTCGGTGATATCGTAGAGGGAAAAACCATGCAGGAGCAGGTCGACGAAGTGACCGGCTTGTCCCGAAAAGTAATTGTTGAATACCGGGAGCTTGACTTGCGTCCTCGTGTGTCGATAAAAGACGTATCAGGTAAAACAGCGAAAGTACCGGGCACAAATCAGGATGCGAGGCATTTATTGTCGGTTGGAGCCAATCTTGTTGTTATGGAAGGTGATCCTGTGCGGGCCGGTGATATTCTCGCAAAGATCCCGAGAGAAACCACGAAGACAAAGGACATAACAGGTGGTCTTCCCAGGGTTGCCGAACTTTTTGAAGCGAGAAAACCGAAAGAATATGCCGTTATTGCTGAAATCGATGGTTCCATCGCCTACGGGAAGGATCTCAAGGGAAAGCGTCGATTGATCATATTGCCTGAGGTTGGGGAACCAAAGGAGTATCTTATTCCCAAGGGAAAGCATGTA
The DNA here is from genome assembly GCA_011056835.1 of Deltaproteobacteria bacterium. Lineage (GTDB taxonomy): Bacteria > Desulfobacterota > Syntrophia > Syntrophales > UBA6807 > DSDU01. The sequence goes on along the minus strand of DSDU01000096.1, from coordinate 27,287 downwards.
ACGGTACAAGAGGGAGACCGGGTTCTTGCAGGACAGGCTCTCATGGACGGGGCAAGCAATCCTCATGATATCCTGACGATCAAAGGGGAGAAAGAATTGGCCCGATACCTTGTTGACGAGGTTCAGGAAGTATATCGTCTCCAAGGAGTCAAGATCAACGACAAGCATATCGAAATTATCGTTCGTCAGATGTTGAAGAAAGTAAAGATCGTTGATCCTGGTGATACTACTTTTCTGACTGATGAGCAGATTGATAGAGTGGTGTTTCAGGAAGAAAACGAAAGAGTCGTTGCCGATGGAGGTGAACCTGCAATTGCCGAACCGGTTCTTCTAGGTATCACGAAGGCATCCCTAAGCACGCCGAGTTTTATTTCGGCGGCGTCGTTCCAGGAAACGACAAGAGTGCTTACCGAAGCGGCGGTGGCGGGAAAAATTGATTACCTTAGAGGTTTGAAAGAGAACGTTATCATGGGGAGGCTGATACCGGCCGGTACCGGTCTTCCCATGTATAAGAAATTGGGTATTCGTATTCCTGCAAAAGAAGATGGCGCTTTGCTTGAAAATACAGAAATAAGTGAGAAAAGCCTTGACATACCAAGTGTGAATTGATAATTAGCTTGAGTTTTTTCTGATATTCGTTTTCGTATAATTTTGGAGGGATAATGCCCACGATAAATCAGTTGATTCGAAAAGGGAGACAAAGAATACAAAAGAAAACGGCAACACCTGCTCTGAAGGCGTGTCCGCAAAGAAGAGGCGTGTGTGTCAGGGTGTACACGACGACACCCAAGAAGCCGAATTCAGCCTTGAGAAAGGTAGCAAGAGTTCGTCTCACAAGTGGTTATGAGGTTACGTCATATATTCCCGGCATCGGTCATAATCTTCAGGAGCACTCGGTCGTGCTTGTAAGGGGGGGAAGAGTCAAGGATCTCCCCGGTGTACGGTATCACATCGTTCGAGGTACGCTTGATGCGATGGGCGTTCAGGGTAGAAAACACGGTCGATCAAAATATGGAACAAAAAAACCAGCATAAGTAAGGAAGTTCGTATATGCCGAGAAGAAGGGAAATAGCAAAAAGGGAAGTATTGCCGGATCCGAAATACAGTAATCCGCAAGTGGCGAAGTTCATCAACAATTTAATGAAAAAAGGCAAGAAGAGCGTTGCAAATTCGATCATGTATGGAGCCTTTGATATTATAGAAGCAAAAACCAAGGATTCGCCGCTTCAAGTTTTTGAACGAGCACTCGACAATGTGAAACCTGTGGTGGAAGTTAAATCAAGACGAGTGGGAGGTTCCACCTACCAGGTACCTACGGAAGTATCATCTACAAGGCGAAATGCCCTTGCTATAAGGTGGCTCATAGCCAGCGCGAACAACCGCTCAGAGCATACGATGAGAGAAAAATTGGCGGCGGAGTTTCTTGATGCGGCAAATAACAGAGGATCTGCCGTAAAGAAGCGCGAAGATACACACAAAATGGCGGAGGCTAATAAGGCATTCGCTCACTACAGGTTCTAGCTGTCTTGATGATGGGGTTCAGCGATATGGACTGATAGAGTAAAGCTGAACTGTGCACCGTTTGTGAGACGGGTTGTGTCTGTTGTGCTTATTGAAATAAAGAGTTGTTGGAGACGGTTTATTCATGCCCTCCTTACAGAATCGATTCAGTGGTTTAAAAGCGGTGGAGGCACGTGCAACTTGCTGTTTCAGTAGCTTACATGTTCGTGTATATAAAAAATGTGGTGCAGGGTGAGGGGAAGGAAGGCAGTTTACTTTGATTACTTAAAGCTTGATGCTGTATACGGCCCATTGGTATGGGAGTTAACCGCGAAGAACGTTTGGAACAAAAAATTAAAAGACATAATTGAACGAACCAATCAACCATTTTTTACTAAAGGAGGTAATTGAAAATGGCTAGGAAGAAATTTGAAAGGACGAAGCCGCATCTTAATATCGGAACGATCGGACATGTGGATCACGGTAAGACGACCCTCACTTCTGCTATTACGAAACATCTCTCGAGCAAAGGGTTGGCGCAGTATATGTCGTTCGATGCAATTGACAGTGCGCCCGAAGAGAAGGAAAGAGGCGTTACGATTAACATAGCCCACGTAGAGTACGAAACCGACAAACGGCACTACGCCCATGTTGATTGCCCCGGCCATGCCGACTATATTAAGAATATGATATCGGGAGCCGCCCACATGGACGGTACGATTCTTGTCGTGGCCGCGTCCGATGGTCCTATGCCCCAGACGCGCGAACACATCCTCCTGGCAAGACAGGTTCAGGTTCCCTATATCGTGGTGTATCTGAATAAGGTTGATTTGGTAGATGATCCGGAATTGCTAGATCTGGTCGAGTTGGAAGTTCGGGAACTTTTGACAGAGTATAATTTTCCGGGAGACGACATACCGATTATTCGAGGATCCGCCCTGAAAGCTCTTGAAAGCGATGACGCAAATTCGGAAGATGTTAAGAGCATCTGGGAACTCATGACCGCAGTCGATAATTATATACCCGAGCCGCCGCGGGATCTCGATAAGCCGTTCCTCATGCCAGTGGGTGATGTGTTCAGTATTTCGGGCCGTGGTACTGTTGTTACGGGCCGGGTTGATCGTGGAATAATCAGAACCGGTGAGGAAGTCGAGGTAATAGGAATCAGGCCTACATTCAAGACGGTATGTACCGGTGTTGAAATGTTCCGTAAGACTCTCGATGAAGGAAGAGCCGGTGACGACATAGGCGTCCTCCTGAGAGGCACGAAGCGTGATGAAGTTGAGAGAGGGCAGGTCGTTGCGAAGCCAGGGTCAATCACGCCGCACACGAAGTTCAAGGCTCAGGTGTATGTGTTGACTAAAGAAGAGGGAGGGCGACATACGCCGTTCTTCTCAGGTTATCGTCCCCAGTTTTACTTCAGGACAACTGACGTTACGGGTGTTGCAACATTGCCGGAGGGCGTTGAAATGGTTATGCCTGGTGACAATGTCGAGATACGGGCCGAGTTGATTACTCCTATCGCCATGGAGGAACAGTTGCGGTTCGCTATTCGTGAAGGCGGCAGAACGGTGGGCGCCGGAGTCGTAAGTGAAATTATAGAGTAGCGGATAACCGGGAACTATGGAAAATCAGAAGATTAGAATCAGATTGAAGGCATATGATCACAAGCTGTTGGATCGTTCCGCGCAGGACATTGTTGAAACAGCGAAGCGGACAGGTGCCCGCGTTGCGGGGCCGATACCTCTGCCCACCACAATCAACAAGTTTTGTGTCAACAGGTCACCTCATGTTGATAAGAAATCGAGAGAGCAGTTTGAAATTAGAACACATAAGAGACTTATAGATATAATAGAACCGACTCAGGCGACTGTTGACACATTAATGAAACTCGATCTTTCAGCCGGTGTCGATGTTGAGATCAAGTTATAGTTACGATTTGGGCCGGGGAGATGGCTTCTGTCTGCGATCCATCTCCTCTTTTTTATCCAAAATAAAAACCGATTGAGAAGAGACTGTACTGACAATGGAAAAGGGATTATTAGGGAAAAAATTGGGTATGACCCAAATATTCTGGGATGATGGTGATGCCGTTCCTGTGACCGTTTTGGAGGCCGGCCCATGCTTTGTCATTCAGAAGAAAACGAAGGAAAGGGATGGATATGATGCCATCCAGATGGGTTTCGGTCGAATAAAGGATAAGAAGGTTACAAAACCGATCAAGGGTCACCAGGATAAGGCAGGGAAAGGATATTTCCGATATATGAAGGAATTCCTTACAGATTCGCCCGATCGGTATGAAGTGGGACAGGAACTGAAGGCTGATATGTTCGCAATCGGTGATCATATTGATGTGGTTGGAACAACCAAAGGTCGGGGCTATGCAGGGGTTATCAAGAGACACGGCTTTCATGGCGGCAGAGCGACTCACGGGTCAATGTTTCACAGGGCTCCCGGATCGATTGGAGCCAGTGCTGATCCATCTCGTGTGTTTAAGGGAACAAGATTACCGGGACAGATGGGCAGCAAACGGCACACGGTGCAGAACCTCGTTGTGGTCGGTATCAAACCTGATAAGAATATCATATTGGTCAGGGGTGCGGTCCCCGGTGCGAAAAATGGCTTCGTTGTTATTAAAAATGCTGTGAAATACAGATAAAGGTTTTGAGTGAGAGAAATGGCCATTGTAAACGTCTATGATATTGAGAAAAATAAGGTGTCCGAGCTGGAACTGGATGATTCCGTATTCGCTGTGCCCGTAAAGGAACATTTAATTTATGATGTTGTCCGTATGCAGTTGGCGTCGAGACGGCAGGGGACAGCGTCCACGAAGGGCAGGAGTGATGTCAGCGGCGGTGGAAAGAAGCCCTGGCGGCAGAAAGGGACGGGTAGAGCCAGAGTTGGTACGATACGCTCCCCAATCTGGAGGGGCGGTGGTATCGTGTTTGGACCACAACCGCGGGATTATTCATTTAAAATAACAAAAAAGGTAAGAAAAGCGGCAATTAAATCCGCTTTAACGCTCAAGGTTCAGAAGGATAAGATGCTTGTCCTTAATGATTTTCAATTGGAAGAGATAAAAACGAAGAAATTCAAGGAAGTGCTCGACAGGTTTGACATGAAGAGTGTTCTGTTCGTTATTGACAAGGCGAACCCGGAGCTTCAAAAATCATCGCGCAATATAAAGGATGTAAAAATGATGCTTTCGGAAGGTATCAATGTCTATGACATCTTGAAATATGATAATCTTGTTCTTCTGGAACCATCGGTAAAAATGATAGAAAGGGCTTTGTTGTCATAATGGAAATGTATTCCGTCATTAAGCGGCCGATTGTAACTGAGAAGACGACTGTTGCGAGGGATGAGGAGAATAAATATTTCTTCGAAGTTGATCGCAAAGCCACGAAAGTCGACATACGAAATTCCATTGAGAAGATTTTCAAGGTAAAAGTCGTGGATGTGCGGACGATTAATATAAGAGGAAAGAAAAAACGTCTTGGGCGAATCATGGGTAGGAGGAGAGACTGGAAAAAGGCAGTGATCACGCTCGCACCGGGAAATACAATAGAAATATTTGGTCAAGTATAAACGCAACGAGAGAAGGGCACGATAGGAATGGCTGTTAAATTTTTTAAACCAACGTCACCAAGTCGTCGGTATCAGAGTTATCTGACGTATGATGAAATTACGTCTATGGAGCCTGAGAAGAGTCTTTTGCGACCACTGAAGAAATCGGGCGGACGGAATAATCGAGGGCGAATAACGAGCAGGCACATTGGCGGAGGTCACAAGCGACGTTACAGAGTCATAGACTTCAAGCGAGAAAAAACTGATATACCGGCAAAGGTGGCTTCCATCGAATATGATCCGAATCGATCTGCTAGAATTGCTCTTCTTCACTATCCTGATGGTGAAAAGCGATATATCTTGTGGCCCGTGGGGTTGACAGTGGGGGCTTCAGTTATCAGTGGCGAACGCGCTGATATCAAGCCGGGTAATGCAATGCCGTTGAAAAATATACCACTGGGATCTCAGATTCATAATATTGAGCTGAAAATCGGTAAGGGCGGACAGTTGATACGAAGCGCCGGTTCGTATGCACAGCTTATGGCGAAGGAAGGATCGTATGCGCAGGTTCGTCTCCCATCGGGGGAAGTCCGGAAGGTGCATGTTGAATGCCGGGCAACCATCGGACAGGTCGGGAATATAGAGCATGAGAATATCAGCGTCGGCAAGGCTGGACGAACGAGATGGCTCGGAAGGCGATCAAAGGTGCGCGGAGTTGCCATGAATCCGATTGATCATCCCATGGGTGGAGGCGAAGGAAAGTCTTCGGGCGGACGTCATCCCTGTACGCCATGGGGTGTACCGACGAAGGGTTATAAAACGAGAAAAAACAAAAATTCCGATAAATATATAGTAAAGAGAAGAGGTTAAAGGGTGGCACGATCAATCAAAAAGGGTCCGTTTGTAGACGACCATCTGCTCACTAAGGTTCAAAAGGCTGAAGAAACGAGTAGCAGGGCTGTGATAAAAACGTGGTCTCGTCGTTCGACCATAACGCCGGAATTTGTGGGGCATACATTTGCCGTTCATAACGGAAGGAAATTCATTCCCGTCTTTGTTACCGAGAATATGGTCGGGCACAAACTCGGCGAATTTGCCCCGACAAGGACCTTTTACAGTCATGCAGGCGACAGAAAATCGCGGATGAAGAGGCGATAAACAGTAGAAAAATTGATGCTCGGGGTTTTGAGAGATATGGAAACAAGAGCTGTTGCAAAATATGTTCGCATTTCACCGCAAAAGGTGAGGTTGGTTGTTGATATGATTCGGGGAAAGAAAGTCGAAGATGCGGATCGTATCTTGACGTTTACACCGAAAAAGGCGGCTGGTATTGTAAAGAAAATATTGAAATCTGCGGTCGCAAATGCAACCCAGAATCCGAATATCGACGAAAATATTCTCTATGTAAAGGAAACGTATGTCGGTCAAGGGCCTACGATGAGACGGTGGCGGGCTCGTGCGCAGGGGAGAGTCGCGCCCATACGAAAGAAAATGAGTCATATTACAATAATACTTGGTGAGCAATAGAGAAGCAGGAGGTGAAGCTTGGGGCAAAAGGTTAACCCGATCGGGCTGAGGTTAGGAATTGTTAAAACATGGGACTCCCAATGGTTTGCGGAGAAAAACTATAGCCAGGTCCTTCACGAAGATCTTAAAATTAAAAGATATTTAAAAGATAAATTTTATCACGCCGGTATTTCAAAGATTGAAATTGAGCGCGCCGCAGATAAGGCCAAGATAAACATGCGCGTGGCCCGTCCGGGAATCATTATCGGACGAAAAGGTGCTGAAATCGAGAAACTGAAAAAAGAGCTCGAACAGATAATGACGGGTGAAGTCATTATCAATATATTGGAAGTGCGGAAACCAGAGGTAGATGCGCAGCTCGTTGCTGAAAATGTTGCCCTCCAGCTTGAAAGAAGGGTTGCGTTCAGGCGGGCAATGAAACGAAGCGTTACATCTGCTCTCAAATTTGGTGCACAGGGGATCAGGGTGGCCTGCGCAGGGAGGCTTGGCGGTGCGGAGATGGCGCGGCGAGAGTGGTACCGGGAGGGACGTGTTCCTCTCCATACCTTACGGGCTGATATTGATTATGGTTTTGCCGAGGCAAGAACAACCTACGGTGTAATCGGCATCAAAGTGCTGATATTCCACGGTGAGATATTGCCGGACAGAAAAGAGATGGCTGTTTAAAAATAATTGATTGTTTCTAAAGCGGGATAAACGATATGTTAGCTCCAAAGAGAATAAAGTATAGAAAAATACAAAAAGGCCGCATGAGTGGAAAATCAAAGGGCGGTGACAAAATTGAGTTTGGGCAATTCGGTATTCAGGCTCTCGAGTGCGGTAGAATTACAGCGAGACAAATTGAATCCGCTCGTATTGCCATGACCCGCCATGTAAGGCGTGGCGGAAAGATATGGATCAGGATATTTCCTCATAAATCAGTAACAAAGAAACCTGCGGAAACCAGAATGGGCAAGGGAAAAGGATCTCCTGAAGAGTGGGTTGCCGTCGTGAAACCGGGCCGTGTCCTTTATGAAATCGAAGGTGTATCCAAGGAGATGGCGCGAGAAGCATGCCGATTGGCAGCTCATAAGCTTCCGCTAAAAACAAAGTTTCTGACAAGGGAGATTTTTGATGAAGATTAAAGAGATACGTGACCTCGGTAGTGAGGAGTTAAAAGAAAAAGAGAAAAATCTTACTGAGGAACTTTTCAAGCTCCGTTTCAGACACGCGACAGGGCAACTGGACTCCACGTCTGCATTGAAACAAGTTAGAAAAGATATTGCACGCATAAAGACCGTTCTGAGTGAAAAGGAGGATGGCAAGTAGGGTATGGAGACGAGGGGTAACAAAAGAACCATTCAGGGCGTTGTTGTGAGTAATAAAATGGATAAAACAGTTGTTGTTTTGACGGAAAGATTGGTTAAGCATCCCAAATTCCATAAATATTTAAGACAACATAAGAAATACAAAGCCCATGATGAAAACAACGGGTGCAATATTGGTGATACGGTGCTGATTGTTGAATCACGTCCTCTGAGCAAAGAGAAGCGATGGCAGGTTCGGGAAATTCTTGAGCGGGTGAAATAATAGAAATTCGTTGATAGCTGTGTGTGATGGGTATGTTTTGGGGTGAATTATGATACAGATGCAGACTAGGTTGAGCGTTGCAGATAACTCAGGCGCTAAAAAAGTAGCTTGTATAAAAGTGCTGGGTGGGAGCAGAAGAAGATATGCTTCGATTGGTGACATTATCATTGTTTCCGTCAAAGAGGCTATTCCCAATTCGAAGGTTAAAAAGGGGGATGTAATGAAGGCCGTCGTTGTGAGGACTAGGAAAGAAATCGGTCGGGATGACGGTTCAAGTCTAAGATTTGATGATAACGCCGCTGTGCTCATAAATGATGCAGGTGAGCCAATCGGAACCAGAATCTTCGGGCCGGTTGCGCGGGAGTTGCGGGCACGACGTTTTATGAAAATAGTATCGCTGGCTCCTGAGGTTATTTAATATTATATCGTGGTTTATAGTAAGTTGAGGATATAAAAATGCGGGAAATGCATATAAAAAAAGGAGATATGGTTCAGGTAACTGCCGGTAAGGAAAAAGGGAAAACCGGCAAGGTTTTATCAGTTGTAAAAGAGAGAGATCGCGTTGTCATCGAGAAACTGCACGTCGTCAAAAGACATCAAAGACCCGATGCAAGGGGCAAAGGTGGAGTGGTTGAAAAAGAAGGGTCCGTTCACATTTCGAATGTGATGGTGCTGTGCAATAAGTGTAATACAGGTGTTCGGGTTGGTTTTAAGGTATTGGAAGATAAGAAAAAGGTTCGTGTCTGCAGAAAGTGTAACGAGATATTGGATGAATAGGACGAGGGAAATTCATGGCACGTTTGAAAGAATATTATAAAAAAGAAGTCATTCCTGCGTTAATGAAGGAATTTAATTATAGAAATACGATGCAAGTTCCTAAGATCGAGAAAATTGTTGTAAATATGGGGCTTGGTGAGGCCACCCAGAATATCAAAGTGCTCGATAATGCAGCTGACGAACTTTCCGTGATTGTTGGACAGAAGCCGGTGATCACGAAAGCGAAAAAATCGATAGCAACGTTTAAAGTCAGGAAGGGAATGTCTATCGGTTGTTCGGTTACGTTGCGAAGCGAAAGAATGTATGAGTTTTTTGACAGACTGGTCAATGTTGCAATTCCGCGCATAAGGGATTTTAGAGGAATTTCACCTCGATCTTTTGATGGACGGGGGAATTTTTCTCTCGGCGTGAGGGAACAGTTCATTTTTCCTGAAATTGAATATGATAAAATCGACAAAGTGAGAGGAATGAACATTACGATTGTTACATCGGCAAAGTCTGATGATGAGGCTCGACAATTGTTGCGGTTGATGGGAGTTCCTTTTAGAAATTAGCAGATAAACCCGGAGGAGTGAGCGTGGCGAAAAAATCCTTAATTGCAAAAGCGACACGGACGAAGAAATTTGCTGTAAGGGAGTATAATAGATGTCCCCTCTGCGGACGACCGCGGGCGTATTACAGAAAATTTGATATGTGTAGGTTATGTTTGAGAAAACTCGCATCAAACGGGGCATTGCCCGGTGTGATAAAGTCGAGTTGGTAGAGGAGAAGCCTTATGGGAATGTCGGATCCTATTGCTGATATGCTGACAAGGGTAAGGAATGCAAATCATCGAAAGTTTAAAAGTGCGGATGTGCTTTTTTCGAAGATGAATTTGAATATTGCAAAAGTCCTGAAGAAGAGCGGTTATATAAGTGGATTTGAAGTTAAGCGGGACGGCAAACGACGGATGGGGCTGTTGAGAATCTACCTGAGATATTCGGATTCGAATGAAAGAATTATTACGGATATTCAAAGAGTGAGTAAACCGGGGCGGAGATTCTATGTTGGAAGTAAAGAAATCCCCGAAGTTCTCAATGGGTATGGCATAGCAGTCCTTTCGACATCACGGGGTATTATAACCGACAAAGAGGCGCGTGACATGAATGTCGGGGGGGAGATTCTCTGTAATGTATGGTAGAAAACAACACGCAAGGGTAACTGGGAGATTCACGCATGTCTAGAATTGGTAGAAAATCGATAGAAATTCCAAGTGACGTCAAGGTTGCCGTGGAAGAGTCGATGGTGGTTGTTGACGGTCCGAAGGGAAAGTTGTCGCAGAATATTCCGAGCGAAGTGAAAGTTGTTATAGACGACAACATGATAATTATACAGAGGGTTGCAGATGATAAGAAAGGAAGATCCTTTCACGGTCTTGTGAGGACATTAATCGACAATATGGTAACCGGTGTAAGTTCCGGCTTTACAAAGGGCCTTGAAATCAGTGGTGTCGGATATCGGGCAGAGTTGGTCGATGATAAGATTCTCAGATTATTTGTCGGCTATTCAAAACCTGTGGAATATGCGATTCCTGAAGGTATATCCATCAAGATTGACAAACAGGTCAACATGGTTGTGTCCGGTTTTGATAAGGAATTCGTAGGACGAGTAGCGGCCCAGATACGAAGCATTAAAAAGCCCGAACCCTATAAAGGAAAGGGGATCAGATATGCCGGTGAGAAGATCAGAAGGAAAATTGGCAAGTCTGCCGGAAAATAATTTTTAGATAGAGAGGTCCGACGTTGGGTTCAATAAAGAAATTAGAACAAATTAGGGCAAAGCGGAAACAAAGAGTAAGAGGGAAACTTTTCGGCACCGAAGATAGACCCCGTCTTTCAGTATTTCGGAGTGCGAAGCATATCTATGTGCAGGCTGTGGCAGATGATGTGGGACAGACGATAGCAAGCGCTTCCACGCTGAGCAAAGAGCTCAGAGGAAATCTCTCTGGATTGAAAAAAAGTGAAGCGGCAAGAAAAGTTGGGTCTTTGGTCGCACAAAAATTGACTGCTCGAAATATAACAACGGCCGTGTTTGACAGGGGGCCATTTCTCTACCACGGAAGAGTGAAGGCGTTAGCCGAAGGAGCGCGCGAAGCGGGCCTGAAATTCTAGTGATCGGTAAGAAATATTACTTTATAAGCAGATGAAGTGGAAAAGGGACTTATGGAAGAATTAGAACTTCTTGACAAGGTAATCGCGATTATGAGGACGGCTAAGGTCGTCAAGGGCGGTCGAAGATTCAGGTTCAGCGCTATTGTCGTTGTCGGTGATGGAAACGGTTCGGTTGGCGTTGGATTGGGAAAAGCGCAGGAAGTGCCAGTGGCAATCAGGAAGGGTATGGAAAAGGCCAAAAAGAACATGAAAAAGATTGCCCTCATGGAACATACGATACCTCACGAGATAATCGGGAGGTATGGTGCAGGTAAGGTCATGTTGAAACCGGCCTCGGAAGGAACCGGTCTTATTGCCGGTGGCGCCGTCAGGGCAATTCTTGAATGTGCGGGGATTCATAACATTTTGACGAAATGTCTGGGTTCTCACAATCCGCATAATCTTGTAAAAGCGACGATGGACGGTTTGATAAAACTCAAGAGTGAACAAGATATAGTGGCACGTCTCGGGACAAGTACCGCTGTTGAGGCATAGAGATTGTTGGGATAGAGGTGCATAATCGTGGGAAATAAGTTGAAAATAACGCTGGTGAGGAGTCCCATAGGAAGACCGGATAAGCAGAAAAAAGTTCTCAGCGGTTTGGGGCTGAAAAAAATGAATAAAACAGTCTTGTTGATGGATACTGCCGAAATCAGAGGTATGATACAGAAGGTTTCTCACCTGATTTCTGTCGAAGAATGTGAGGTGTAAAAGGCATGAAATTAAGTGAATTAAAACCGCCTGTCGGTGCAAAAAAAAAGAGAAAGCGTGTCGGTCGAGGCAATGGATCCGGTCATGGAGGAACATCCTGTAAGGGTTCGAAAGGGCAAAACGCCCGTTCCGGAGGAGGCGTAAAGCCCGGATTCGAGGGAGGACAGATGCCCTTGACGCGAAGGTTGCCAAAGCGGGGATTCAGCAATCAGTTTCGGAAAAATATTATCACCATCAACCTTGAAGTGTTGAATAAGTTCGAGGAAGGTTCGGTCGTTGATGCCACTCATCTTCTGGAGTTAGGAATTATTAAAAAGGCAGGTGACGGAATTAAATTACTCGGTAAGGGTGAGATCACATATCCCCTGACGGTTAAAGTAAGTGGAGTCAGCAGAAGTGCACGTGAGAAAATTGAAGCGTCAGGTGGTTCGGTAGAGGTTATCTAAAGTGATAGGTGGCTTTCGAAACATTGCGAAGATTCCAGAACTGCAGAAGAGAATACTATATACGTTGCTTCTTCTCGCGATATACAGAATCGGGGTACACGTTCCTACGCCGGGAATCGATACGCAGGCGCTTGCTGCATTTTTCGATCAGGCCAAGGGTTCACTCTTAGGGCTCTTTGATATGTTCGCAGGGGGAGCGCTGAGCACGCTTTCCGTGTTTGCCCTGGGAATCATGCCATACATCAGTGCCTCAATCATTCTTCAACTGTTGACGGTGGTGTTTCCTCATCTTGAGCGACTCTCTAAGGAGGGAGAAGCCGGGAGAAGAAAGATTACCCAGTATACGCGATACGGAACGGTTATCCTCAGTGTGATTCAGGGATTCGGTATTGCTATTGGATTGGAGAATATGGCGGGACCCACAGGTGTATCCATTGTTCTTCACCCGGGCTGGGGGTTCCGACTCATGAGTGTCATCACTCTGACTGCCGGTACGTCCTTTATTATGTGGCTTGGTGAAACCATTACTGAAAAAGGTATAGGAAACGGTATATCTCTCATCATTTTTGCGGGCATCATAGCAAGAGGTCCGGAAGGTCTTATCAATACGTTTCGTCTGTTGTCCACGGGTGAGATGGGTATCTTTTTCATCGTTATTCTTTTCGTTCTGATGCTTGCCGTTGTTGGGCTCATCGTGTTTGTTGAGAGTGGACAGCGAAGGATACCGGTACAATATGCTAAGAGGATCATCGGAAGGAAGATGTACGGTGGGCAAACAACGCATTTGCCCTTGAAAGTCAATACCGCCGGTGTCATTCCTCCTATATTTGCGTCGTCCATCATTATGTTTCCGGCGACAATAGCGAATTTCGTGCCGCATCCGTGGATGAACGCAGTCTCAGACTATCTTATGCCGGGGAGACTGCTCTACGAATCCCTGTACGTGGCATTTATAATATTTTTCTGCTATTTTTACACGGCGGTAACTTTTAACCCCGTCGATGTGGCTGACAATATGAAGAAGCACGGTGGCTACGTTCCTGGAATCAGACCGGGGAAACGAACGGCGGCATATATCGATAAGATCCTGACACGATTGACATTCAGCGGTGCCCTGTACGTATCAGCGGTATGTGTCCTGCCGAGTATTCTAATAAGTAAGTTTAATGTTCCCTTTTACTTCGGCGGTACGGCTCTTCTCATCGTTGTCGGTGTTGCTCTTGATACTGCGGGGCAAATAGAAGCACATATGTTGACCCGGCAATACGAGGGATTCATGAAAAAGGGGCGGATCGGACGGAGACGGTGACAACTCACCGAGTCGAGATCGTTTTGTTATGGTTATATTGAAATCTCGTGAAGAAATAGAACAGTTGCGGGTGAGCAATCAAATCGTAGCCGAGGTTTTGGAGTGCTTGAAGACATTAATACAACCAGGCATAACGACTCAGGATCTTGATCGATATGCTGAGGAAATGACACTGAAGAAAGGGGCTAAGCCGGCCTTTAAAGGATATATGGGCTACCCTTCGTCATTGTGTGTTTCCGTGAATTCTGAAGTTGTCCATGGCATACCGTCGGATCGAGTGCTGAAAGATGGTGATATCGTAAGCCTTGACTTTGGCTCATATTATCAAGGATACTACGGTGATTCAGCAATGACCATTCCTGTTGGTAACGTTTCAGGGAATGCGAAGAGACTGATCGACGTAACAAACGAAGCCCTTTATAAAGGAATTGCCGAAGCACGGACGAAAAATCGATTGGGCGATATTTCTGCCGCTGTTCAGAATCATGTTGAACGTGCAGGATTTTCCGTCGTGAGAGATTTTGTTGGACACGGGATCGGCCGGAAACTCCATGAGGAACCTCAAATTCCGAATTTTGGGATTCAAGGACGAGGTATCGCCCTGAAGGCTGGGATGGTTTTCGCGATCGAACCGATGGTGAACGAGGGTACATATCACGTCAAGGTGATGAAGGACGGTTGGACAGTCGTAACATTGGATGGCAAACTCTCTGCACATTTTGAACATACTGTCGCTATTACGGAAGATGGTCCCGATATATTAAGTAAACATGCATAACGGCACATGATCTGTCATTGTTGCTCGTTAGAGTATATGGAGACGAAACATATGGCAAAAGAAGAGGCAATTGTTGTAGAGGGTAAGGTTATTGAACCACTTCCGAATGCCATGTTCCGTGTGGAGCTTGAAAATGGACACAGGGTTCTTGCGCATATTTCAGGAAAAATGAGGATGCACTTCATCAAGATTCTGCCGGGAGATAAAGTAACCGTTGAGCTTTCACCATACGACCTAACACGGGGACGGATAGTTTACAGGACAAAATAGAGTTCTTACAGAGAGTTTTGTCGGAATAATAGGGGAGTTAAAACATGAAGGTACGAGCTTCAGTAAAAAAGATGTGCAGTAAATGTAAAATTATTAAGCGACGTGGCGTACTGCGTGTAATATGTGAAGACCCGAAGCACAAACAACGACAGGGTTAAAATACAGGAGGTTAGCAGACGGTGGCAAGAATTGCGGGTGTTGATTTACCGAAAAATAAAAGAATGGAAATTGCTCTGACCTATATTTACGGAATCGGAAGGTCAAAAGCGCGAGTTATACTTGAAGAAGCCGGCATAGAATTTGATACTAAAAGCGACGACCTCTTAGACGAGCAGGTTACCGCCATAAGAGATATCATCGATAAGGAGCACAAGGTTGAGGGTGACCTGAGACGAGAAATTGCTATGTCGATGAAACGACTTATGGATATCGGGGCTTACCGGGGTTTAAGGCATAGAAAAGGTCTCCCGGTGCGGGGACAGCGAACATGCACAAATGCACGGACGAGAAAAGGTCCACGGCGAGCAATTGGCGGAAAACGGAAATAAGGAAGATCCGGAGGAAAAATGGCTAGACGCGCGAGAAAAAGCGGAAAGAAAAAAGAAAAGAAAAATATCAGTGAAGGTGTTGCCCACATTCAGTCTACCTTCAATAATACTATTGTTACGATTACGGACGTAAGCGGTAATGTCATCTCTTGGTCTTCAAGCGGAGTTCAGGGGTTTAAGGGATCAAGAAAGGGAACTCCCTTTGCGGCACAGCAGGCCGGAGAGGAGGCAGTCAAAAAGGCAAAAGAACACGGATTAAGAACGGTTCAGGTATATGTAAAAGGTCCGGGTTCAGGCCGTGAATCGGCATTGAGAGCGATACAGTCGGCTGGCGTAAACATAACGATGATTAAAGACGTTACTCCCATTCCTCATAATGGTTGCCGGCCCCCGAAAAAACGAAGAGTATAACGACTATAAATACATTAAAAAAAGAAATGGAGGAATACTTTGGCACGTTATAGAGGTTCATTATGTAGATTATGCCGAAGTGAAGGTTTAAAGCTGTTTCTCAAGGGAGACAGATGTTACAGTGATAAATGTGCTTTTGAAAGGCGTGGCTACGCTCCTGGAGAACATGGACAATCTAGGCGGAAGCGGACGGATTATGGTATTCAGCTTCGGGAAAAGCAGAAGGTCAAAAGAATGTATGGTCTTCTTGAGAAACAATTCAGAGGATATTTTACAAAGGCAGATAGGCAGAAGGGTGTGACCGGTACGAATCTTCTTATTTTCCTCGAGCGGAGATTAGATAATATGGTATATCGATTTGGGTTGTCCGCGTCACGCCATGAAGCGCGGCAGCTTATACGGCATAATCACTTCCTGGTTAATGGCAAAAAAGTTAATATACCGTCATATCTTGTCAAGGTCGGAGATACAATAAAGGTTAAAGAGAAAAGCAGAACAGTTGGTCGGATCAGCGAAGCCGTCGAAACGGTCGCCAGAAGGGGTGTCCCGCAATGGTTGGAATTGGATAAGGATAGCTATACCGGTATTGTCAAGCGATTACCCACACGTGAAGAATTGACGATGCCGATGCAGGAGCAACTGGTGGTTGAGCTTTACTCCAAGTAAATGAACCCATTGTTAAAGGGAAGGAAAATTATGCAGAGAAACTGGCGAAGCTTAATAAAACCAAAACGCATAGAAATTGATGAAAAGACCCATACAAAGTATTATGGTGAATTTGAGTGCCAGCCGCTAGAGAAGGGATTCGGTAATACCCTGGGCAATGCCTTGCGAAGAGTGCTCCTGTCATCAATTTACGGTGCGGCTATTATATCCGTTAGGATTGACGGAGTTCTTCATGAGTTTTCAACAGTTCCCGGTGTGAAGGAAGATGTTACCGATATTATACTCAACCTAAAAGGCGTTCGATTCAAACTTCATCATGATGGAGCAAAAACAGTAAGTATTAATGTGACAACGGGTGGTGTCGTAACGGCAGGAGATATCATGACGGATGGTACTGTCGACGTACTGAATCCGGAACATTACATAGCAACGCTGTCAAGCGGTCATTCTTTTAACGCCGAGATGGTTGTCGATTTTGGGAAGGGCTATGTTCCGGCAAAAAAAGAGAAGGATCCTGATCAGCCGGAAGGCACGATAAATATTGATGCAATCTTTTCGCCAATAAAAAAAGTGACATACACTGTTTCATATGCCCGCGTCGGCCAAATTACCGACTACGACCGTCTTGTGCTTGAAGTTTGGACAGATGGGAGTGTTTTTCCCGAGGATGCCGTCGCGTATGCTGCAAAGATATTGAAGGAGCAACTTGATCCCTTTATCAACTTCGAAGAAATCGAAGAAATTGAGGAAGAGGAAAAAAAAGAAGAGAGAGAGCAAGTCAACGAAAACCTGTTCAAGAGTGTTGATGAGCTGGAACTTTCAGTCAGATCAGCAAACTGCTTGAAGAATGCGGGTATTCATCTCATAGGGGAGCTCGTTCAGCGCAGTGAAGCGGAAATGCTCAAAACAAAGAACTTCGGAAGAAAATCACTGAATGAAATCAAAGAGATTCTCTCGGAAATGGGACTCGCTCTCGGTATGAAGATGGATTTCCATCCTTTTTTAGGTGAACAGAGAGAAGATACAATGGAGAGTAGCGAAGAATAGAACATCCTCATGCTTCGGAAAGGAATTTAGTTCAATGCGTCATAGAAAGGCTGTAAAGAGACTGGGAAGAACTTCGAGCCATAGGAAGGCTTTGTTGAGAAATATGGTAACATCCTTGCTGCAACATGAAAAAATTGTCACGACGGATGTAAAAGCAAAGGAATTAAGGAGAGTTGCCGATAAAATGATCACTTTAGGCAAGAGGGGTACGCTCCATGCCAGAAGGCAGGCACTTTCCTATATCAGGGATCGTGAAGTTACGAAAAAAGTTTTTGATGAATTATCTCCTCGGTACGTTGAGAGGGCAGGCGGGTATACGAGAATTATCAAACTTGGTCGTCGAGTCGGCGATAATGCACCCCTTTCACAGATAGAACTTGTCTAGCACACAAAAAAAGTTTTTAAATACACGGCACCACCGAGTTGCGCTGTAAATATTTAGGAGCCAGCACAAAAGCAAGGTTATAAATACCTTGCTTTTTTCATTTAAAATTCTATAATGTTGACACTTTTTATATTTTTTAATCTTTCGCCGCGCCAAATAAAGAACCGACGTGCAATAAAAGAAATCATGTCATAATTTATGGAACTAATAATGGAAGGAGGACAGGTCATGGCTGAAGAAAAGATTGGTGAGGTTGTAAAATTTTTTGCCAAACCGAGTGTTGCAGCAGTTAAGATTACATCGGGTGAGCTGAAAGTGGGTGATACGATAAAATTCTCAGGACACACGACCGATTTCGAGGAACTTATTAATTCTATGGAGATTAATAACGAGAAAGTTGAAAAAGCCGTTGAAGGCGATTACATCGGAATAAAAACCTCTGACCGGGTTCGACCTGGAGATGAGGTTTTTCTGGTAACTCCGGATTAAAATATTATATGGATAGATTTTAAGTAAAAATCGTCATACCTTGATGAATTTCAGGTTGCCATGGGGGATTAACTAATTTCTTCCATGGCTTTTTTTGATCTGTTCCTTTTCTTTACAATCCAAATACCTCTTTACTTTATTGAATAATTCTATTACGTAAAGGCATCTGTAACGCTGTTTTTCCGTGGTTGCTCATCCGTCTTATAAGAACATAACGGAGAGAATGAATGAAAATTAGAGTATTGGGTTGTCATGGGGCACAACTTCCTGGCTATAACACGACCAGTTTTTTGCTTAATAAGAATATTTTAGTGGATGCGGGAACAGTAACATCTCTTCTGAGCCTGGATGAACAGATCGCGATAGATTATATTTTTATAACCCACGCTCATCTCGACCATGTTAAAGACATTGCATTTTTAGCTGATAACCTCCATGGAAGAAAGGAACATCCCGTCGAAATTATTACAACACAAGGAATAATTAATATTCTTCGAGAGAATCTGTTCAACAATATTATTTGGCCCGACTTTTCCGAAATCCCTAATAGGGAGGCCCCTGTTATCAAATTCCGGGCGTTAGATCCGAGAAGTTCATATTCAGTTGATTCATTAACAATACAGGCGGTACTGGTTAATCACATAATTGAAACAATGGCATTTGTTGTTCGGTTTGAGGGAGGTTCAGTGATTTTTGTCGGCGACACGGGACCAACAGAAGATATATGGGAGATTGCAAATATACTTCCCGACCTAAAAGCAATTTTTATTGAAACATCATTCCCAAATGATATGAGGAGCATAGCCGAGGCGGCGGGCCACTTTACCCCGGCAAGTTTTAATGATGAGCTGAAAAAACTTTTTTTACTTAAAACTGTCGATATATATTTATATCATCTTAAGCCACAGTACCGTGAACTCATAGAAGATCAAATCAGTTCAATTTCAAGGGACAACGTCAAGATCCTTAAAGAAGGCGAGATTATTGAGATTTAACAAGGCAGAACCTTTTATCGATAATTCATGACGCCCTCGGGTAAAGTCTCGGATAGGAATGGGGAAAATCCTATTGTCAGAATAAATATGGAAACGGGGTTAAGCGAGCCTGAATGTTCTATATTCCGAATCATAATATTGAAATTCCGTAATAATTGATTTTATGACAAATCTTGATCCTCTCGCATTTTTTCTTAATCTTCAGAGTAAAGGCATCAATCTTGACCTCGGCCCTGTAACAAGACTTCTTCGACGCATCGGCAACCCGCATAAAAAGTATCCGACCATTCATATCGGAGGATCGAACGGGAAAGGATCGGTTGCTGCGATGACTTCATCAATGCTCCTCGAAGCCGGATTGACCGTGGGGCTGTATACCTCTCCTCATATCATTGATTTCAGGGAGCGCATACGAGTTGATACTCTTATGATTTCCCATGAGGAGCTTTGCGATATCATAGAGCGGATGCGGAGAGAGATCACGGAAGATATAACGTATTTTGAATTTGCCACCGCCCTGGCGTTTTGTTATTTTGAGCGACGTAAAGTCGATATTGCCGTTCTCGAAGTCGGCATGGGGGGTAGGTTGGATGCCACGAATGTTGTGGTGCCCCAGGTTTCGGTCGTCACGAATGTTTCATTGGAACATACGGCCTATCTGGGTAAGTCGTTACAGGCAATTGCCGGAGAAAAAGGGGGAATTATCAAACGTAACGGGATCTGTTTGACTGCCGCCAGACAACGGATTGTCAGGTCTGTGCTCGAAAAGATCTGTCGCGGGCTGAATGCTTCTCTATATTGCACGGGACGGGATATACGTTTGAGAAGGTCGGGCCATGATACCTTTTCCTATTATGGAATTTTCAACGACTATCAAAATCTGTCAGTTTCTCTTGCTGGAAAGCACCAGAAAGATAACGCGCTTCTCGCTTTGGGAGTCCTTGATATCCTGACCGTGAAGGGATTCACGATTAGTCCGGATGCCATTTCAAGAGGACTGAAAAATGTACGATGTGACGGGAGATTAGAGGTGCTGAGCAGAAAACCTCTTCTTGTAATCGATGGAGCTCATAATCCTGCAGGCGCTGCAGCTTTATCTCAATCCCTTGCTACTGATTTTTCATATGATAAGATGATCCTTGTTGTCGGTGTCTTGAGGGATAAAGATTACCGTGCTATGCTGCGCAGTCTCGCTCGACCGGCCGCTATGATCATTGTAACGAAACCAGATTCGGAACGTGCGCTTGATCCGCAGGTTTTATCGGAAGCCGCCCGGCGCTATACCGATGCGGTATGGTGTATTGAAGATGTTCGAGGTGCTCTGGACAAAGCCCTTTCACTCGCGAAAGATAATGATATGATCTGCGTTACCGGTTCATTCTATCTTGTGGGGGCTGTGAAAAAAATATTTACGAAGGCATAACCTTAAGTTAGTCCTTTGATACGATACAGAATGTGATACCGGTGATGAGCTGGGGAGACTGGCTTGTGAGAGTTCGCGATGTGATCCTGAAATTGGCTGTTTGTGTAATAACCCTCGGTGCCATTCAGCCGATTGCCGCCTTCGAAACGAGCGAGCCGCGGGGACCGGTAAATATCGAAGCTGATGACATGACATATGACAGTGACAACGACAGGTATACCGCTACAGGAAATGTCGTTATTACTTTTGAAGGAGGTTATCTTCAGGCGGATACCGTAGACTATAACAGGACGAAGGGAGAGGCGGCTGCGGAGGGCAATGTATTTATTATGAGTGATAAAGATCGACTCTACGGTGATAAAGCCCGTTTTAACATCCAGTCAAAAACTGGAGAGGTCTGGAACGGCAGTCTGTTCTTCGAGAAAAATCATTTTTATCTGAGCGGGACAGAAATAAAGAAGACGGGAGAAACATCATATTTTCTTAAAAATGCAACGGCAACGACATGCGATGGAGATCGTCCTGACTGGCGGTTTACCGGAAGAGAGTTAGATGTTACTATTGATGGGTATGGAACGCTGAAACATGGAACATTTCAGGTAAAAAATCGGCCTGTCATCTACATCCCCTATGTCATCTTCCCTGCAAAAACAACCAGACAAACAGGGTTGCTCTATCCACGCTTCAGTTATTCCAGTGATAAGCACGGGTGGGATGTGGGAATACCATTCTTCTGGGCGTTCTCCGATAACGCCGATGCGACATTCTATCAAAGATACATGAGTGAACGGGGATTTCAGGAAGGAGTCGAATTTCGTTATTGTATCAGCGAAGATACATTTGGAACATTTTACGGTGATTATCTCAATGACTCGAAAGAGCAGGGAATTTCTGATAACGATGTTCTTCAGCGCGATTGGAAAGGGAATCAGAAACGGTGGTCCTATTATCTGAATCATGAGACAACATTCAGCCCCGGTTTTTATTTCAGGGCGGATATCATGAAGGTTTCCGATCACTGGTTTTTCAGGGATTTTGGCGATAGTAATTATTATCTTGATCATTACGAGAAAAGCGGCAAGAAACGATTCGAAAAGATTTCTTTCCGTGCCGACAAATCAATCGCATCGCTCGACTCAACGGCACGCCTCGTGAAGAACTGGAATTTATTCAATGTAACGGTACTTGGTCAATATACGGATAATCTACAAGAATATTCGAATGATGCTACGTTGCAGAAATATCCCGAGATTACCATTACGGGAGTTACACAGCCTCTGTTCGGTACGCCGTTTAACTTTGAAGTGGAGTCACAGTACGACTACTATTACCGAAACGAAGGATATCGAGGCCATTACTTTGATGTGCATCCGATTATTTCACTTCCCCTTCGATACAAGAACTATTTTCAAATTACACCCCAGATCGGGGTTCGGGAAACCATGTGGGACGGTTCACATTCCGACGACACATCACCGGGCAAACGGGGTAATCGTGAATTATATGATGCAGCCGCGACGGCTTCAACGGAGGTTCACCGGATATTCAATGTAGGCGGACAAACGATACAGATGATACGACATGGAATACGGCCCGAAATTACATATAGATACATCCCTTATGTTTACCAAGGAGACAGAATCGACTATGTTGATGAGATCCCGGAACAGAATACCATCACCTATTCGTTGACAAACACATTAATCGCCCGATTGGCTGACGACCACGGAAACAGGCGATATAATGAATTTTTCAGGTTTAAGCTGAGCCAGACATACGATATCAGAGAAGCACGAGGGAAAACGACCGGCACGACTGATAAGAAACGGCCCTTCGGTATTGTCCGTATGGAGCTCAATATTGATCCGTTCAGGTATCTGTCGTTTGATGCTGATACAAGTTATGACGTCAATGACGGTGAATGGAAGAAAACGAATTACCATGCGAGGGTGAGCGACTGGCGGGGAGATTCTTGTACTGTTGAGTATCGATATACCCAGAACTCGGTTGAAGAGATCAATCTGTTGTTGAAGGCGCACATCACCGATTCGCTGCAGATGAACTATAAACTCAGAAAGAATGAACTGGATAATAAAACGCTTGAATCACTTTACGGTGTTAATTATTCAAGTCAATGTTGGAGCGTCGAGATGGCCTATTCGGACACGCCCGATGATAAAAAATTCATGATCATACTGTCGCTGTACGGTCTGGGGAAGATTGCCCGTGCAGAAGCTGATATGGAAAATATTAGTGGGGAATAGGGGGTTTTTTTCTTGACAAAGCTATATAAATTTCATAGTTTGTCTGCTTAAGTCTCAAGGGAGCTGTGATCAATATATGAAAACATATAGTGCAAAGGAATCTGATGTTAAAAGAGAGTGGTTTATCGTAGATGCTCAGGGCAAGGTCCTCGGACGGGTTGCCAGTGAGGTCGCGAGGCGATTGAGAGGAAAGCATAAACCCGTCTATACGCCCCATGTTGATACGGGGGACTTCGTGGTTGTCGTCAATGCGGACAAGATTTCGCTTACCGGCAAAAAACTGACCGATAAAATATATTATCGTCATTCAGGTTATCCGGGGGGTCTGACATCGACTCCTGCGGGTAAAATGCTGAAGGAGAAGCCGGAAAGACTCTTGCATCTTGCCGTACGGGGTATGCTTCCAAAGAACAGTTTGGGGAGAAGAATGCTTAAGAAGCTTAAAGTATATACGGGAGAGGAACACCCACACCGGGCGCAGCAGCCTCAATCCCTCGAAATATAATGCATCAGAAAAGATTACATGGTGGAGTCTAATATGGCAGAAAGAAGATACTACGCAACGGGGAAAAGAAAAACGGCTATAGCCAGGGTATGGATGAAAGAAGGAAGCGGACGCTGGGTTATTAATAAGGGGGATGTCAGGACCTATTTCCCTGGTGACAGCCTTGTACGAATTATTGAGCAACCTCTTAATCTGGTCGGCAAAAATGATGCCTTTGATTTTTATATCAATGTCAGGGGAGGGGGAATCGCCGGACAGGCCGGTGCTGTGAAGCATGGGATATCAAAAGTTTTGGTTGAATACGATGAAGAGTTCAGACCAATATTAAAAAAAGCGGGTTTTCTCACACGGGATGCCCGGGTGAAGGAACGAAAGAAATACGGCCAGCCGGGAGCACGAAAAAGATTCCAATATTCAAAAAGATAAGCAGATCGAAAAGGGGGCTGTGGCCTCCTTTTTTCGTTTATGGAGGGTGTTATGGTCAAGGTCGGCATCTATGGGGCCAGTGGATATACGGGGCAGGAACTGCTGAAGATTCTGATACGGCACGAAAAGTCGCAGGTTGTTGCACTGACGTCGCGCAAATATAAAGGTGTGCCGATAGCCGATGTATACCCCCTTTTCAAGGGATTGACGAGGGCGGACTATGTCGACGCGTCACCCAAAGACGTTGCAGATCTCTGCGATGTGGTGTTTTTGGCCGTTCCCCATGGCGAGGCCATGGAAGCTGCGCCGCTTTTTTTGAATAACGGCACCAAGGTTATTGATCTGAGTGCAGATTATCGGCTGCGGGATGTCAGTGTCTACGAGTCATGGTATAAGCGACACTCGTCACCTCAGTTGGTTCGCAGGGCTGTCTACGGACTTCCCGAATTATACAGAGATGAAATTAAGGAAACAGATCTTGTCGCAAACCCCGGGTGTTACCCGACAAGCGTTATTCTCGGTCTGGCGCCGATCATTAAAGCCGGTGTTATTGAACCGTCGTCGGTTATTGTTGATTCAAAGTCAGGTGTAAGCGGTGCCGGACGTGAACCTTCAGTCGGGTCTCTGTTCTGCGAAGTCAATGAAGGATTTAAGGCGTATAAAATAGGAACCCATCGTCATACCCCCGAAAT
The DNA here is from genome assembly GCA_011056835.1 of Deltaproteobacteria bacterium. Lineage (GTDB taxonomy): Bacteria > Desulfobacterota > Syntrophia > Syntrophales > UBA6807 > DSDU01. The sequence goes on along the minus strand of DSDU01000096.1, from coordinate 2,793 downwards.
AGACCAGGAATTAAGTATCTTAGCCGGATGTAACGTTGCCGTGACATTCATTCCCCATTTAATACCGGCAAATCGCGGCATCTTAAGTACGATTTACGCGACCATTCTGAATGAAACCTCTATCGGGGAACTTATTGATATGTATAAGACATTCTATAGGGGTGAACAATTTGTACGAATCTATGATGACGGTATGGTTCCCAATATTTCCTCAGTCAAGGGTTCGAATTATTGTGATATCGGACTGGCCCTTGACGAAAGAACGAGAAGAGTGATAATAGTATCATCGATCGATAATCTTATAAAGGGCGCCGCCGGTCAGGCGGTACAGAACATGAATCTCATGTACGGTTTACCTGAGGATACGGGATTGAATATGGTCCCCCTCTTTCCGTAATCATACACACCAAACCACCGGCAAATAAAGACCACAGGAAAGGAGAGGGAGGTTGGCATGGCCCTACGCTTCTACAACACGATAACAAACAAAAAGGAAGATTTTGTTCCCCTTGAGAAGGGGAAAGTGGGGATATACGTCTGCGGTATTACTGCCTACGATATGTGTCATATCGGACATGCCCGCTCGGCCGTGGTTTTCGATGTTATTTTTAAATACTTCAAGTACCGGGGATTCGATGTAACATATGTCAAGAATTTTACTGATGTCGATGACAAGATCATTGCAAAGGCAAACGCGGAAGGCACTGATATCATTGAAATATCTGAGCGATACATAAAAGAACATAATAAAGACATGGACAAGTTTGGCATAGCCCGACCGACAATAACGCCAAAGGCGACGGAAAATATTCAAGGTATGATCAGGCTTGTCTCAGATCTGATCGAAAAGGGATTAGCGTATGTCGTCGATGGTGACGTTTATTATTCGGTGAAAAAATTTCAGGGATATGGAAAGTTATCGGGAAGAAATATCGATGAAATGATGGCGGGGGCTCGAATAGAAGTTGATGAGAAGAAAAAGAACCCGCTCGATTTTATTCTCTGGAAATCGGCAAAAGAAGGTGAGCCATGGTGGGTGAGCCCCTGGGGACGGGGACGACCGGGATGGCATATCGAGTGTTCCGTTATGAGTCAACGATTCTTGGGGGAAACGTTTGATATTCATGGTGGCGGGCGGGATCTTATTTTCCCTCATCACGAAAACGAGATTGCCCAGTCTGAGGGGGCAACGGGAAAAACATTTGCGAGATATTGGATTCATAATGGTTTTATAAGGGTGAACCAGGAGAAGATGTCCAAATCTCTCGGCAATATCTTTAACATGCGGGAGGCGATGGAGCGATACCACCCCGAAGTCTTGAGGATGTTCATGTTGCACAGTCACTATAGGAGCCCTGTTGATTTTTCTGAAGAGTCTCTGGCGGATGCCCGCCTCGGAATGGAGCGGTTTTATGACACACTTCGGAACATTGAAAGGTACCTCGCCATGGATGTTGATTTTTCCGCCGTATCGCCGAGAAACCTGACCAGTGGCGATGAAGAGATGTATAATAAGATTCGTTCGCTCCCGGAACGATTCATAGAAGCCATGGATGATGATTTCAATACGGCCAGAGCGCTTGGATATATATTTGATGCGGTTAGGGTGATAAACGGCTATTACACAGATAAGACATTCAAGGCGACGAAGGAATCGCTCTTTGTCCTGAACGAAGGAAAAACAATCATGAGAGAGGTTGGTAACGTGCTGGGATTGTTTATGGAAGAGCCGGATGAGTATTTTGAACAGGACAGGAGGCGAGAGGCGGAAAAATTAGGCTTGGATATTGATGAAATTGAGAGCCTCATCAAGGAGCGCTGGGAAGCACGGGTTGCCAGGGACTGGCGGAAAGCCGACGAAATACGTGATCTTCTTATATCGAAAAAAATTATTCTCAAAGATATGCATGACAGGACTTCCTGGAGCGTTGCCTAGTTCAGATTAATCACCGTTGTTAGCATGTCGATCTGTTCAAAAAAATGAATGCCGACCGATCGTTACGGTTAGAAAACGTACTTTCGATTATGACACGTATTGACAAACTTCACCTTCGGAGCGTTTACATCGATATTTCGTGATACGAGATGTAAGACCTCATACAAAATCGTTATGACCCTCGAATCAATTACCTGGGGCGCTACTTTTCTTTATCAGAAAACAAACTTTTCAGGTAAGGTCGGTGTGACCCTCGTTCACATACCATATCGCAGAGGATATGGTCAGGCGTAAAAAAAAGAGCCAGCGTGTCGTATCGGGTCAATCCGCCTCGCGCAGAGAAATCGAAGTTCGGCCCCCCGATTTCGCCCATGACGGGGATGCCGATCGTAAGAGCGTTTTGTCGATACAATATCCTCTCATAGAGAATGAGATTTCTTCCCTCCATCTCGATCACCTGATTCGGGGCACCGAAGCGGAATAATACATCATACAGGGTTGTCTTGCCGATGACAAGAGTAGTGCCCGGTGAAATCACCGGTGATCCTTCCACGGATTTTACCATCTGGTATGAAACGCATCCAACGAAGAGAAATATCGAAATCCCTCCCAATAAGATGATGATCTTAAAACGGAAATCCATATGATGCCTCATCTGCATTGAAGCTTGCTCCGTAGTGCGTCAGGATGTCTTTGTCATTGAAGAAAAAAATAAGTTGGTCGTACTGCTTTTCATAATTAGAGCCTCCTGAAAAAGTAAAACACATTGATATAGTAATTAGTTACGTGTATATTACGGGTCAATTGGTGCCCGGAAAATGAACACCGGGGGCCAAAAACCGTGCACGTGGATGGAC
>DSDU01000015.1 GCA_011056835.1 Deltaproteobacteria bacterium | reverse complement strand
GCCCCTCATAAAATACCCACGTGTCATTAAGCCATACGGCTCTTGCAGCGTCGATCCGTTTTGTCGGGTTCATTGTGCGGTCGAGATAGGTGATTCGTATTCCCTTGAGTGTGCCGGCCATGGAATCGAACATGTTGAAATTGTATATGCCGTCCCGACCTCTGTACCATATTTGATTTTGTTTAAATACACCGATCTGTTCTTTTTTTTGAACTTCGACAAGTTTTATGTACTTTGTACGCTGGTTGGTATAGGGGGTGACAAATTCATTCAGAAAAAAGGAAACGAGACACATAAGACCGGCAAAAATGATGATTGGACAGGATGTTCTATAAAGACTGACGCCGTTTGCCTTCATGGCAATGATTTCGCTGTTTTTGGAAAGGATTCCGAATGTCAGAAGCGATGAAAGTAAAACGGCGATCGGAATCATTAGCGAAAGGATCATGGGGATCTGGTACAAAAAATAGAGTAAAATCTGACGCAACGTGGCATCGTTACTGAGAAGCATGCGTATCCGTTCGAAAAAATCTACGATGAGATATAAACCGATGAGAGAGATGACAATCAGTATGAATATATTTAAAAATGTTCCGGTAACGTAGCGGTCAAGCGTTTTCATGTCGGCAGTACTTCCATTATTGATTAGTGCCTGTCTCTATTATGTGTCCATACAAAAGATAAGATCCCCGACTGATGGCAGTCCCTTTTTCACATGCGTCAATAGGATGAAGACGAGGTTCGGATACAAATTCACGCGTCACTCTTCAGGTTTGTTAAGAATTTCTTCTCCACCGGTTTTTAATCGTTGCGATTCCTTTCTCAATGGGCTTTATAATGAAATCAAAGGTGATCGGTTTTTCCCTGACCGCCATGAGAAACAGGGCTATGCCGGTGATTCCGAGAATGATATTCGGAGCCCAGGTGCCGATGACCGGAGAAATTCTGCCCGTTTCCCCCAGACCTTCACCACCGAGTTGAAGGACATAATAAATCATGATGACCAGAAGACCGACAGTAAAACCTCGAGACTTTCCCGATCGGACCTGACCGATACTGAGAGGGAGTCCCAGGATCGCAAATACGATGCATGACAGGGGAATTGAGAACTTCTTGTTGATTTCGATCACGAGTTCCCGTTTTAGGGCGCTTGACGAATCAAGCTTTTTCGATCGTTCCAGCAACTCCTGAATGTTCATCTCGCGTGATTTCTTATCCGTGCCTGTCCCTTCCTTTTCCATCGGGCTTGATAAATCGAGATTAATGTCATATGAGCTGAAATCCATGCGTTTGTAAGTTTTGAGATTTGAATCGACGCTGTGGGTGCTGCCGTTTCTCAGGCGCAATGTCACCGTCATCGACGCGGGATTTGATACGAGATAACCTTTTTCAGCTACGATCGTTGTCGGATCTTTCACAAGGCGATTGTCCGATATAAAAACTCCCTCCATATAATCGCCATGAAGGGGTATCTTGTCGGCGTAGAGCACAAGTCCCTTAAAGTCATCATTAAATACCTTTTCCTTAATGCCGATACTGGCCTTTTGCTTGGCAATGGTAAACAGCAGATCTCTCGTTGCCGTATTACCGTAAGGGACAAAGTATAATCCTATAAAGGCGGTTATTATGGCAGCAATAATCGATGCGCCCATTATAGGGAGCATGATTCGTGAAATGCTCATTCCCGCCGATTTCAATGTGGTAATCTCGTTATCTGCCGACAACCGTCCGACGCCGATCAGTATGGCGATAAGAAGCGATATAGGCACGGTGATCAGTAAAAAAGGCGGCATGAGATACAACACGAGCCGTGAGATGTCGATAACTCCCACCCCTTTGTTGATCATCAGGTCCATCAACTGCAGAATTCTTCCCATGAGCAAAACAAACGTCAGGATAAACAGGCTCATAATGAACGGGAAACATATTTCTCTTAAGATGTATCTGTCAATGATTCTTACCATTTAAACACGTCATGGGTCCCGTCTCTTTATTACCGACCAACCATATACCACCTGTGATAATATTGCAATTGTTCAATAATTGAGATCGAACGGATTATGCCATGTGGTGAAATGAATCGAACGATGTTGACCTGGCAGTTCAAATCTGCTACATCGTTGGAACCAATTACGAAAATAACGAATTACACTAAATATCAGGAGATGCCGTGTGATTGATCTTCATACCCATTCCATCTTCAGCGATGGCGTTCTGATTCCGACTGAATTGGCTCGGCGGGCGGAGATGGCCGGCTGTCGAGTCATCGCCATTACCGACCATGCGGACCATTCGAATCTCGATTTTATAATCCCCCGTATCGTCAAGGTCTGTGAAAAAATCTCATCAGCCTTTTCGATCAGGGCCATTCCGGGTATCGAACTGACCCATGTCCATCCGGATCATATAAACGAACTGTCGAAGACGGCACGGTCATTGGGTGCCAAAATTATTGTCGTTCACGGTGAAACGATTGTGGAGCCGGTCATGCCCGGTACCAACATGGCGGCTGTTAATTCTCCCATTGATATCCTTGCCCACCCGGGGCTGCTGTCCGACGAGGAAGCGATGCGCGCTGCCGAGAATTCAATATATCTTGAAATATCAGCGCGAAGAGGACACAGCCTGACCAACGGACATGTTGTGCAGTCCGCCCGAAAATATAAAGCAAAACTTGTGTTGAATACGGACAGTCATGCACCGGAAGATCTGGTGTCCAGGGAAAAGGCCCGACTCATTGCGGCCGGGGCAGGAATGAACGATAGGGAGATCGAAGAAATGTTTCATAATTCCGAATATCTGGCAAATCGTGAGTAGAGACGACCGAGAACGCCCCGGTCGGGAGACAGATATCAGATGCGACGGGAACAGGGATAAAGATCGATAGGAAAACAGGCACACACTGCTTGCAGATCCATGATGTTCAGTTCCTCCTTTCCGCTTCTATGGATCATAGCCGAATAACGGTAGCCATTCCGTGAATATCACAGGTCTGCTCACCGTGAAAAACGACAACCAATGACTTGATTATGTCGATAAAAGTATCCCAAAAATAAGGTTTTTGAAAATATACCATGAAAGCAGTCTTCATATCGGATGCACATTTGAAAGATGAGGGAAGTAAAAGATATCATAATCTTCTCAGTCTTCTCGATGCAGTAAAAGACACCATCGATGCGTTGTTTATTGTCGGTGACTTTTTCGATTTCTGGTTCTGTGACAACGGGAACATATATCCGGAGTTTAGGATTATGATCGATAAACTGCTTGATCTACGAAACCACGGTGTTGCCATAAATTATTTTGAAGGGAATCATGATTTTTATCTTGATGAATTCTTCGGAACGTTCGGTGTCAGAATATTTCAGGACGGAGCCACCTTTAAGCTGGACGATCAGAAAATATTTGTATCGCATGGTGATACTGTCGATCTGTCCAACAGGCCATATCTCCTTCTTCGGAGTTTCCTGAGGAGCAGGATCTTTTATCTGATGCAAAAGGGAATGCCGTCTGCCGTGCTCTGGCGGGTAGCCCGGATCAGTTCAAAAATGAGCAAGGACCACCTGGCAAGGTCGCCGGAAGGCCTGGCCGATACCATGAGAAATTTTTCAATGAGGAAGTTCGAAGAGGGATATGATGCGGTTATCCTGGGACACTGTCATCAACCGGTGCTGGAACAGTATATGATCGATGGGAGAAAACGGACATTTGCAATCCCCGGTGACTGGGTCGATCATTGCTCGTATATTCAATATGTTGATGGGGATTTTACCCACTCGAGAATCCCCTCGGAATAAGATAAAAAATATGGACAGGGGCGATCATATGTGATAGCAACATCATCCATATTTTTGAGGAGCGAGTCGCCATGATATACGGCGGAATAAGTAAGGATTATGCATCATTTGAAACAGCCACATTTGTTGTGGTTCCCGTGCCGTATGATCTTACGACGACATACCAGGCCGGAACGAGAAACGGGCCTGCGGCGATTATCAACGCATCATATCAGATGGAACTCTACGACGAGGAACTCGGTATGGAAACATACCTGACGGGGATACATACCGTTGACCCTCTGGAAATCGAAGCGGGCGGCCCCGGCGAAATGGTGGAATCGGTTCGGATGAAAGTAGCCGACATCCTTTTACATGATAAGGTGCCCGTGGTTCTCGGCGGCGAACACAGCATCTCCCTTGGGGTGGTTCAGGCACTGATAGAAAAATATCCTTCTATGACGGTCCTTCATCTTGATGCTCATGCCGACATGAAAGATTCATACCAAGGCACTCCATACAGTCATGCCTGCGTCAGTCGCAGGATCTTCGAACGATGTCCCGTCGTTCAAGTCGGCATCAGGAGTATGAGCAGCGAAGAGCCGATGTTTATAAGGAACAAGGGTATCCCCTCGTATTCTTCTGAATTTGTCCACGAGCATGAGGGATGGGAAAAGGAAATCTGTGGTAAATTGACGAATGAAGTTTATATTTCAATTGATCTGGACGTGTTTGATCCGTCGATTATGCCTGCCGTGGGCACACCCGAACCCGGCGGTGTATACTGGAAGGACGTCATTCGTCTCATGCGGGAGGTTTCGGAAAACTGCATCATACGGGGCTTCGATGTTGTTGAACTTGCCCCTATTCCGGGGATGGTTGCACCCGACTTCACGGCGGCCAAGCTGATTTATCGGATTATGGGGTACATAACATCCAAACGATAGCCAGTAAAAGGAGTTACTATATTGAAAGATTTCGTACCAAAAAAATGTTTTTTAACAAAAGGTGTCGGTTCCCATAAGGAGGAACTCCATTCTTTCGAGCTCGCCTTGAGGGATGCGGGGATTGAAAAGTGCAACCTTGTACAGGTGTCGAGCATTCTTCCCCCCAGTTGCAAGATTGTTTCTAAAAACCAGGGGATGAGAGAATTAAGGCCCGGTGCGATTACATTTTGTGTTATGAGCAGAAATTGCAGCAATGAACCCAGGCGGCTTATTTCGGCATCGATCGGATGTGCCATACCAGCCGACAAGAGCACCTATGGATATATCAGTGAGCATCATTCTTATGGTCAGACGGCAAGACAGTCGGGGGAGTATGCGGAAGACCTTGCCGCTGCCATGCTTGCCTCAACGCTGGGTATTGACTTTGATATCGATGCCGCATGGAATGAAAAGGAAGAAATATTCAAGATCAGCGGTAAAATCGTAAGGACAGCGGAAATCACCCAATCAGCCATCGTAAAGAATAAAGGGTATACATCCGTTGTGGCTGCGGCGGTATTTCTTTTCTAATAGCAAAGGAATGGTTTAGATCATACGTTACCTCTTAATGATAAGAGGGTTAGAAAAAGGTGTGACTGAAGTCTGCGCGGATTCGTCATTCCGTTTTTGTTTCCTTCCCACTAGTTTCGTATGGGATCGAGAACATCCCATGGTCATGGGATTCGGCTTGGGAGGACAAAACGGTGCGATGTCCCACGTGTCACGTCAAGAATCAAAGCAGTGCGAATTTCTGCAGCCAATGTGGTACCAGATTGAGGCGAACAGTCTGTGCCGTATGCGGTAGAATCAATCCTCTTACCGATCCATATTGCAGTGACTGCGGCAGTAAGCTGGCGGCGGCAGTCAAGTCTCAGAGTCAATCAATCCCCGGGGATTCTCTCCGGCATTCCAACGCGACACCTTCAAATCATGCGGCACCATCGGCAAGGGTGACGATTGAAATCGAACGAAAATATGTAACCGTTCTTTTCTCCGATCTCACAGGTTATACCTCCATGTCTGAACGACTGGATCCCGAAGAAGTCAAAGAAGTTATGAATTGCATCTTTGCTGATGTTTCCCGGATTGTCGGAAAATACGGGGGGTACATCGATAAATTCATCGGAGATGCCGTTATGGCCATCTTCGGTGTACCGAAAGTCCATGAGGATGATCCGTTCCGGGCCATCATGACAGCCCTGGAAATTCACACTGTCGTGGATGCCGCCAGCCCCCAGGTCGAAAAGAAAATCGGCAGGCCGATCTCGATGCATACCGGAATCAACACGGGCATCATTGTGACGGACGAGATGGATGTCAAGGCAGGCAAACATGGTATGACCGGCGACACTATCAACATAGCATCGCGTCTGACCGCCTTGGCTCGACCCGGAGAAGTAATCGTCGGTTCCGACACGTATTATCGGTCCCGGGGGTATGTCGATTTCGAGAGGCTTGCCCCGGTGAAAGTGAAGGGCAAAACAGAGCTCATTTCCATATATAGAGTTCGGTCTATAAAAAAGAAACCGTCGAAGGTATCCCGCTACACAGGCCTGCGGGCTGATCTGATCGGAAGAGACACCGAAATGAGTCGTCTTGTTGAAGCCTGTGCTCAGTTGAGAGAGGGGAACGGTTCCATCGTAGCCGTCTGTGGTGATGCGGGAACGGGGAAAAGCAGGCTCATCGACGAATTCAAGTCTACTATGGATCGAAAGGTCGTGCGGTGGCTGGAGGGCCGCGCTTATGCATATTCTCAAAACATGCCCTATTATTTGATCATTGACATTCTCAACAGGACGCTTAACATAGAAGAAGGCGACTCATTGAAAACACTGCGTCACAAAATAGCGTCGGGTATCCAAGATCTTCCGGGATGCGGAAATGATGTTATGCCTTATATCGAAAGACTTTACGATCTGAACCACCCTGATATGCGTAACATGAGTCCTGAATTGTGGAAAACCGGTCTCCTCAAGGCAATTCATACCATCGTTGCGGCCCTTGTCGATCAGGGACCGGTTATTTTTTTTCTTGAGGACCTCCACTGGGCTGACAACGCATCACTGGAATTTCTTCGATCCGTTCTTACGGCTTTCAAAGACAAGGCCCTTTTCCTGTGTGTTTATCGACCATCATTCAGCCTCCTGCCCGGATACGATGGTTTCGACCATATCGGGCACGAGATACGACTCAATGATCTTCCACCGTCAGAAGCACAGCATATGATTGAATCCATGCTGCAAACGGGAGAGGTGCCTGACGGTCTGAGGCGCTACATTCGTGAGAAGGTTGAGGGGAATCCTTTTTATATCGAAGAAGTAATCAATGCCCTTATAGACTCTGAGGCGCTTACCTGTGATGGGGATGCATGGACGCTTTCCGGTGATGTTGATGAAACACGGATTCCTTCTACTCTTCACGGCGTTATTTCAGCGCGGATCGATCGTCTCGAACAGGAAACAAAAAAAGTGCTTCAGGAGGCATCGGTTATCGGAAGAACATTTCCTTACGATATTCTGTCCCGGGTTACCGAATTAAGTACCCATGTTGATCAGTGCCTTACAAACCTGGAGAGACGCAATGTGATTACCACGGGGTCATTCTTCCCCGACCTCGAATATTTCTTCAAACATGCACTGACGCAGGAAGTCGTGTACAGCGGGCTTCTCAAGGCGGAGCGACGGATCATTCATGAAAAGATTGCGCTTGTCATGGAAGAAGTATTCCGGGAGAGGCAACCCGAATTTTACGAAATGCTTGCTTATCACTTTACACGGGGTCTGTCGGGATTGCGTGCCGTTGATTATCTGATGAAATCGGGAGAAAAGAACCTCCGGCGTAATTCTCTTGATGAATCCCATAAGAATTTTCAAGCCGCCTATGCCCTTTTGGTGCAGCAAAGTAATGCATCGGAAGATGAGAAAGTTCTTCTGATTGATCTGTTGATCAGATGGGCGGTGGTCTACAATCAGCGAGGCGATTACGGCACGCTGATCGATCTCTTCAAGGAACATGAAAATGATGCTGTGGCTCTCGGAGATAAGGAACGGATCGCAATGTATTACGGTTGGCTCGGATGGTCGCTTCGCCAGAGGGAGAACCTTGATGATGCGCTCCATTACGTGACAAAGGCGCTTGCTCTCGGTGAAGAGACCGGCAGCAGGCGCGTTGTCGGATATGCCTGTGCCTGGCTGACTCACGTATATACCGATATGGGGCGGTTGGATGAAGCCGTTGTGTTCGGCATAAGGGCACGTGGATTCACCGATCTCCTGGAAAATGAACAGTTGTTTTTCCAATTTTGCATGGTCAGCCTTGGGGTGGCATATTTTTTCAGGGGCGAGGTATCCAAGACACATGAAATCGGAGAGATACTCCATGCATATGGTAGCCGTAAGGCGGATATACGATCGTCTGCCATGGGATACAATATGGTCGGGCTTTCGTATTATTCTGCCGGTGATTTCACCGCGGCGGTGGATCAGTTTAAGTCGGCAATTGAAATTGCATTGGATCCGATGATTTCATGCCTTTCCATGCTTCTGCTCGGCATGAGCTACCTTTTGGATAAGCGACTTCAGGATGCGGAAAAAACATTTGAGCAAGTCATTGCGTTTAATGGAAATTCTGGCCTGGAAATTATAGGAACCTCTGCTGAAGCACTCAAAGGAATTGTCTGTATTGCCCGGGGAGATTTGCGAAAGGGGATTACGATAACTGAAAATACCTTGCAGGCGTGGCTTGTCAAAGGCAGCAAATATCGCTATGCCACGGTGAAGCATTTGCTTGGAAAGATCTATCTTGAAATTGCAAGGGGGAGGCAGCAAAGCAAACTGTTTCTGTTTATCAAAAATATCTGGTTTATGATGAAAAATGCGCCTTTTGCAGGCGTATTGGCTGAAAGGCATTTCAAAAAAGCCCGAACCGTGGCACGTGAGATAGGGGCCAGAGGTATCATTGCTCAGGTTAATCTTGATCTGGGCATATTATTCATTGAAATGGGGCGGACTCAGCAGGCGAAGCGATGCATCCGGGAAGCGATGACACTCTTTCATCAGTGCGACGCCCATGCCTATTTCATGCAGGCACAAAACCTGTTGTCAACATTGGAAAAATAAGAACATCCCCTGTGCCGTCACAATGACGACATCACAACGAGAGAATGTCCTTGACATCTCTGAATTATTGGTCTATAAGTCAGCTCTTATAATAAATATGACGCGGGGTGGAGCAGTCAGGTAGCTCGTTGGGCTCATAACCCAGAGGTCGTCGGTTCGAATCCGGCCCCCGCTACCAAAATATAACTAAGATTTCGGGGAGTTAGTATTAGGCTGGCTCCCCGTTTTCTTTACAAAATCTTTACCAGAACCACGGCTAAACATTTCCTGCTGTTTTTCGAAATCGTCCATTAAATATCTGAGAAATGCTTTCGATAAATGACCGGATGCATGCTTCTGGATGTCTTCAGGTAAGTGGTTACTATTTCACCTATTTCCCATCGGCAAAGACCATTTGAAATCATTGACTGTATCTCTAAGCGGTTTTCTGTTTTACCTTGTGCATTTGTTATGTATAATCAGGCATATTGTCGGATCCTCGGCAGAATAAACCATCCCTGAGACGGGGATGGATGCAATGTGGTTGTGAAGAGAGTGTAGTATCACCCATTCAAGTTTCTTGGATACCACCCTGCGGGCGGGGTAATTCACTGTCGAAAATAGTCAAAGGAGGGACGGGAATATGGATTTTACCTTGAGCAAGGAACAGTTATTGATACGGAACACGGCCCGGGATTTTGCTGAGAAGTATATAGAACCACTTGTCCGGCGGATTGAGGATGAAAACGATGTGCCCCGTCAAATCATAGATCGTATGGCGGAGCTGGAACTCTTTGGGATACAGTTTGCCGAAGAATGGGGCGGTTCCGACGGTGGGTATGACGGATATGTCCTTGCCATGGAACAGATAGCACGCGTATCTTCCGGTGTTTCCATGATTCTGTCGGTAAACGGACTCGGGCTCGGTGCGATCTGCACATACGGAACGAAAGAGCAGAAGGAAAAATACATGGAACCGGGTCTGACGGGCGAACTGTTGGCTTCATTCGCTTTTACCGAACCGGGAACCGGTTCCGATCCCCGGCAGATAACCACGATGGCAATCAGGGAGGGTGATTCCTACGTCATCAATGGAACGAAACGGTTTATCTCCAATGCGAATTTCCACGGTCCAATCGTCGTCTTTGCCCGTGAAAGCGAAAGTGATGAAGTAACGGCATTTATTGTGGACAAGTTCTGCGCGGGGTATTCCATCTCCGAAGCGTGGGATAAAATCGGGCTGAAGGGCAACAGGATTGTCGACGTCTATTTGAAGAATGTGAGAATTCCCGCTGAAAATATGCTCGGGAAGGTCGGCCGTGGATTCAATATTCTTCTTTCCGGCATTGCCTACGGCAAAATAGGGATCAGTTCCACCTATCTCGGGATCACACTTCGTGCCTATGAGGAGGCTGTGAAATATGCCATGGAAAAGAAACACAGGGGGCAGTCCATCGCCAAGTTTCAGGCCATGCAGCTCCGGGTCGGAGAACTTGCAATAAAACTGGAAGCGGCTCGATGGCTCACCTACCGCCTCGGCTGTCTTGCCAATAATGTGAAAGACCCCATGACGTTTGCCAGGGAGGCGGCGTTGACGAAAAGTTTCGTATGCGAAAATGCCGTCGATGTTACTCGCGTCGCCGTGGATATTCACGGATCTTACGGGGTCATGAGTGACTATAAAGTCCAGAGTCTGTATCGTGATGCCATCATCGGTCCCCAGATAGAAGGCGTGGGAGACATGCAGAAGATGATCGTCGCCGGAACGATCCTGCGGGAGTAGAATACGGTGCGCTTATGGAAAAGGTGAGAATCAGCGAAAGAGTGACTTTTTGAAATCGGATGGACAGGGAGAAATGAAGCCGTGAATATAATCGTGGCAATGAAACAAGTGCCTGATTTACATCATATTCGGATACGTAACCGCGAACCCGTTCTCGACGATATTCCCATGGTTCTCGGTGACATCGACAAAAGCGCCCTGGCGGCGGCCGTCGAGTTAAAGGAAACCACCCAGGGACGTGTCATCATCATGTCGGCGGGGAATAGAAAGATCAGGGACACCGTCAAGGAAGCCCTGGCGGCCGGTGGAGATGAGGCCATACTGATTGAGGATGATGATCTTGCTGATGAGGACAGTTCCGTCATTGCAGGTGTGCTGGCAGCCGCCATACAAAGAATCGGTGACGTGGGCATCGTCGTCTTCGGAGAAGGAAGCGCCGATAACTATTCGGGTCGGGTCTTTTCCGCCGTAGCGGCAATACTGGGTTATCCCCAGGTAGGGTATGCCAAACGGATTGAGTTGAATGACTCTCTTGCCCGGGTTACCCGTTCACTGGAGGACTCTGATGAAATCATCGAGGTGCCGCTTCCCGCTGTTATCAGCGTCGTCTCCGAGATTAAAGAGCCGAGGATTCCATCAGTCAAAAATATCCTGAAGGCGAGAAAAAAACCGACAGCAGTGTATCACCTCAATGAGTTGTGCGTAGAGGTTCCCGCTGAAAAGAACATTACGACGATCAGTAATCTGGCGCCCGTCAGCAGGCGGAAGGGTATTGTCATCACATCCGTCGATGAACTGGCAAAGATTCTCAAAAATGACCGAAAGCCGGACAGGCAAGCACAATGAGGAATATTCTTATATACAGCGACAATACCGATTATGCCTGCGAACTTTTAACGGCGGCGCATACCATTGCTGGTGAAATAGGGTATGGCGTCACGGCCCTGACGATCAATAATGATGACCAGGCAGAAAAACTCGCCTTGAGATGCGGCACGATATACCGAATACGGGATGAAGCGATACTGATGGCGGATGCGGCAGCTGTTGCACTGGTAATCAGCGAGGTGGCGAAGAAAAAAAACGCGCCGGTCGTTTTACTTTCTTCAAACCGCAGAGGGAAAGAAATTTCCGGCAGACTGGCGCACCTCACCCACGGCGGATGTCTTACCGATGTGAGCGGCATGACAATCGATAACGGCAGACTCTGCTGCCGGCGGAACACCCTCGGCGGGGCAACTGTTGTGACGCAGGCAATTGAATCGGATCATAAGGTTATCGCCGTTGTCCCGAAAGTCTATGACACGATGGAAGAGGGGGAAAAGGGGGCGATCACCGATATTGCCGTAGAAGCGGAACTTTCGGTTATAAAGGTTGTTGAGGTCATGCCCAAGGTGAAGGATTCCGTCGATATCGAGGCTGCTGAGGTACTGGTGGTCGTCGGGCAGGGTATGGGAAGCCGGGATGATTTGCCAATAGTGGAAATACTTGCAGGTCATCTGAAGGGAGCAGTCGCCTGCACGAAACCGGTGGCTACGGACAAACGATGGTTGTCTGAAGAGAGGATTGTCGGGCTTTCCGGCAGGAAATGTAAGCCCGATCTTGCCCTGCTCCTGGGAGTTTCGGGACAGGTCCAGTTTGTCGTGGGCATACGGGATGCAAAAACCATCATCTCGGTAAACACCGACGAGAATGCCCCCATCATGACCATGTCGGATTACCGTATGGTGGCGGACATGAAAAGCGTGGTGCCGGAACTGGTGCGGGCAATTGAGCGATTATAGACGGTGCGCCATGATCGCATGACGTGATAGTGATCGTTACCGGAGTCCCCGTCCCCGGGTTTCATTTACCGTGACGTTGTCCTGTGACTTTATGTTTACAAGGCGCCGGTATGCTCCTTTTTTCATGACCGCAAATCATTGTCGGACAAAGAGGCGCACGATAGAAGGGCGATTCCAGTCAAGAAAGACGTTGTGGATCGTAATGATGTACTTTTTAACAGCTGGAGCAGTGCCGGTCTTATCCGCCGGACGGGCTTGTTGTGCCGGTGCCGTTGTCAAATCTCCATGGCTGTGCAGACCAATCGGGTTACGGTAACGATGCGTTTAATCGCCGGGTTGAGAAATATATTATGTGCGGCAATCATACATGAGCGGTTGTGTCCGCCATGTTTTCTCGAATGTTTATGAAATCCGCCGCAGAATACCCCGTCCTGTGGACGGGGTAATTCATTATACTGAAAATTTCGCGCTGGAACAAATCATACACTCAACTGTTCCGCTCCGTCACCACACGATTTCTCCCGGTCTGTTTGGCCCGGTAAAGCGCACGGTCAGCACGGTTGATGAGATTATCCGGCGGTTCACCAGGGCGGTAACGGGCCACCCCTACGGAAACGGTCACTTTGCCGAAAGTTGTTGACGTATTCACGGCTTTGAGCGTTGTCTGGGCGAAAAGCCTGTTGATACTCTCTGCCACGA
Organism: Deltaproteobacteria bacterium; assembly: GCA_011056835.1. Classification (GTDB taxonomy): domain Bacteria; phylum Desulfobacterota; class Syntrophia; order Syntrophales; family UBA6807; genus DSDU01. Next base: position 45,573 of record DSDU01000015.1, on the reverse strand, counting down.
CCTGCGCACCCTCGAGTGGAGTTTGCGGCAATATGACGGCAAATTCTTCTCCGCCGAAACGGGCAAGAAAGTCTCTTCCCCGCACAATTTCCTTTATCTTTTTTGCCACAAACTTTAATACCTCATCGCCGATGAGATGTCCGTATTCATCGTTGAACTGTTTGAAGTGGTCTATATCTACGAGGAGAAGCGACAACTCCTTCTGCTGGGATATGGCTTCATCCATCTGTTCGGTCAGTGCGTCGTGAAAGGCCTTTCTATTGGCCAACCCGGTGAGAAAATCGGCAGAAGCCTCTGTTTTTACCCGCTCGAAGTCCTCTCGCAGCGCCTGCAGCGCCTCTGTTGTCTCATTGAGCTTGCGCCGTATGTTCTTTCCGAAGCTCCCCAGTGCTTTCGTCTTTTCGATGATCTGACCGATCACTGTCCGGATTTCTTCAGCTGATGCATCTTCCGTCAAGGTGTCCACGGACCGGGTCACAAAAGACTCGTACTCTTCAGATTGACCGGTCAACTCCGTGACTTCCTTCAGAATTGTAAGCAGGATGTTGCGCAGGTCGTCACGGATCTTCCTCAGTTCGCCCTCGTCTTTGTCCCGGCAGCAGCGTTTGTAAAGGGCTTCGTTCGTCTCATCTGAGAAAGGTGTTTCACTTTTGAGCAACTCATCAATCACTCCGGCAAGTTCCGCGTCCGCACCGGAGACATACCGGTACCAGACCGTGTAGTTCTGAGGCGTTACAGGTATGTTGTATTGCGACATGAGCGGGAGGGCGAGACGGACGTAACCGTAGCTCTCTCCAATCGGTTTGATCTCATCCATCTGTTGTCTTTTCACTCCTTCGTGACCTGGTATCTCAGACACATAACACATCGGATCAATCCCGGAACTTATAAGACCATAGGCTGAGTTTTGTCGGCTTTGTTGATGGCGACGTGTCCTTTTTCAAGAAATAATACAGAAAAGATCCATTACAAGTCAATGATAAAGAAACTGCTGAAAAACACCCATCTGCGGCGTCACCCTTATTCTTAGTCACTGCGACGTAGCCATACGTACCACTCGTCAGCGAGCTTCTTTGGTTCGCTCTGGATTCAGGATAAACGATAGATATGAGATTCAAAGCAGCCCGCATTCCTGACATGTCAAACATTACCTTTTAAGCCATAGACGGATAATCTGTTTTTCTTCACCTTGATCTCAGGGAATATGTGCGTCAACCGGTTCTTCCTGTGCCACAGGTTTGCCTGAATCGTCACATGTGCTTCGCTCCATGGGTTGCAGCGATATCGGCGCCCAAGAAACATTACGTTTTTTCCTCGGGAAAGATACAACGCAGGAGGAGATGGATTTTACTGTGCAGGTACTTGAAGAAACGGTAACGAAGTTGTGAAATATGTTGTCGATTCACACGTAGTCATGAGCTTTACAATTTACGAGGCGGTCTTCCCGCTGCAAAGCCGGTGATGCGAAGTCGCATGACATTCATTCTTCTCTCAAATTCCAATGTGACAGCTTCTGCCCCCTGCGGATATTGAGGATTCTTAGGATCATGTCAATCTATTGTTCCGCCTCGTCGGCCACCGGTTTCCTCTTGATGCATGAATACGTTTTCGATGTTTGGTGTCGTAATGACTCCACCTCATAACGTCGCTTTTTCAATGGTGTGAATGAAATGCCTTGGAAATGCTGTACATTGTCGGTGTTTCACCATAACAGGTTCAGGGGCCATATTGCTTTGGAATACCTGCAGCCGGTGCATCGTCTCTGAAAAATCATTTGATAAGTAGGATCTGCCATGGTATGTGGCATATTCCTCTTGATTCGTGTGAGAGGTTTTTTTATTGTGCGGTTTACTCAGGTTACATACATCGTGTCCCAGGCCGTTTCTCATAATAAGTGTGCCCCGTGGATTATCATAAAAACTTTTCTCTCAGAATGGATCTTGTTTCTATTACTGTTCCGCTTTGTCCTTTTCAAGATATTGTTGTGTGACGAAAGACGGATCCGTAACCTCTCATCGAATGCATGCACTACCACGTCGGAGTGATTTTAATGGAAAAATCGGCAAAAACGAGAGAGCAACTTGCAGATGAGGTGGCGGCGCTCCGCCAGCGCATCACCGAACTGGAAGGCTTGTCGGAGACTCAGCAAAAAGAAATCGAACGTCTGCGCGATGGCGATGAGGAGATTTTACTTCCAACAACCAAAACCACACAGCATGGTGATGATCCGTTCATGATTGCTGATCATCTGTATCAGGCCGTTTTTGAGTCCACGGGAACCGCCATGGTTATCATTGATGAAAACATGGTCATACGTCGGGTGAATTCGGAGGTGGAGACCATCAGTGGTTACAGTCGTCGTGAAGTGGAAGGCAGGGACATGTCCGAATTCATTTCCTCCGATGATTTGAAGCGGATGTCGGAATATCACGAGTTGCGGATGGCCGATCCCACGTTGCCGCCAAGAAGTTACGAATTTGCGTATTTTGATCGAAATGGTCTCGAAAAATGCGCCTATGTAACGGTTGCATATATCCCTGAGACAAGAATGAGCATTGCGTCGTTTGTTGATATTACCGAAAAAAAGAATATGGAAGATAAACTTCGGGCAAGTGAGGACCGGTACCGGACATTCGTTGATTCGGCATCGGACATGATTTTTCTGAAAGATGATGAGTACCGGTATCTTATCGTGAATAAAGCGCTTTCCTGCTTTTTCGGCAAAGAGGAAGCCGAAATAATCGGCAAAACGGATTTCGAATTGATGACAAAGGATGCCGCGCAGAACTGCAGACAATCCGATATGAGATCCATTGATGAGAAAACGGTTGTCGTCTGTGAGGAACATGGTGGAGGAAAAATATTTGAAACATTGAAATTCCCTGTCACGTTGAATTCCGGAATGGTAGGGATCGGGGGATTCATCAGGGATATTACGGAAAAGAAGCAGATCGAGACTGCACTGCAGGAATCGGAAGAAAAATACCGTCTCCTCATCGATAATGTCGGTCAAGCCATTTTTGTGGCCCAGGACGGATTCCTGAAGTTTGCCAATTCGCGAATGGTTGAAATATCCGGGTATAGTGAAGAAGACCTTACAAATAAATCATTTGTGGAATTCATCCACCCCGATGACAGAAATTTTGTCATAGAGCACCATATGAAGCGGATAAGCGGTGAAAATCTTCCGTCGATGTATGCGTTTCGGGCTGTCGATGCCTGCGGGTCTGTAAGGTGGATGGAAATCAACACGGTTGTCATAACCTGGGAGGGCCAGCCGGCCATCCTGTGTTTTGCCGGCGACGTCACAGAGCGACGGAAAGCGGAAGAAGCGCTCAGACTCAGTGAAGAGAAATATCGAACCCTTGTTGAAACCATGAACGAAGGGTTTGGTTCCGTCGATAGCAGCTATCGCTGGACTTACGTGAATCAGAAATTGGCCGATATGTTCGGATACACACCGGACGAGATGATGGGGCGTTCCATAATAGAAATAATTCCTGAAGATTATCACGAACTAATGGCCGATCAAATGGCACTGAGGAGGCAGGGAATATCGGATCGGTATGAAATGGTGTGGGTCGGCAGAGGCGGGAAGCGCGTGATCACGCTCGTATCACCGATGGGCGTCTTTGATTCCGGCGGTCGATATGCCGGAGCGTTCGCCACAATAACCGATATCACCGAAATCAAGCGAATTGATGCCGCCCTTCGTGAAAGCGAGGAACGTTTTCGTTTATTGGCGGAGTATGCTCCAATCGGAATATCTCTGATGAGATCCGACAGAACATTTGAATACTTCAATCCTTCCTTTAACAAAATTTTCGGATATAAGCCCGGCGATCTTCCCGACAAACAAACATGGTTCGAAAAGGCATACCCCGATCCCGTTTATCGGGAGAAGGTTATGAAGGCATGGGTCCTTGATTATGTGGAGATGCATGAAAAAGGGGCATTGCGGAACAGGACATTCAGGGTCTGCTGTAGCGATGGAGTGGAAAAACATATTCAGTTCAGGGGGAGCATTCTGGAAAACGGAAAGCATCTTCTGACCTATGAAGATGTCACGGAACTTGTGCGGGTCGGGGATGCTTTACGGGAGAGTGAGAAAAAGTACAGGGAATTCGTGGAATTTCTGCCCCAAAGCGTTTTCGAATTCGGTTGTAACAAAATTTTTACATTTGCCAATCATCATGCTTTGGAAACGTTCGGCTATAGTGAGAGTGACTTTATGGAGGGTGTTAACGTCCTTGATCTGATCGCTCCGCATGAAAGATTGCGGGCTGCCGAGAATATCGAAATGGTTTTCCGGGGCGATAAGCGGGGGGCAACGGAGTACACGGTCATGCGGAAGAACGGGAGTTTCTTCCCTGTTGTTGTCTATTCAACCCCCATAGTGGCGGATGGAGAGCCCCGGGGTATCCGGGGGATCATTATCGATGTTACCGAATCGAAGCGGGTGGAAAATGCATTGAGGCAAAGTGAAGCCCGTTTCAGAACGCTGATTGATTCAGCCAGGGATTCAATTTTCATCAAAGATCAAAGACTGACGTATACTCTTGCCAACACCGCCGTGGCTTCGTTACTAGGGAAGTCAGTCTCCGATGTCGTGGGTAAAACCGATAGAGAGTTATTCGTCAAAGAAGTGGATCGCCATATTCGTGCGGTGGATTTGAGAGTCCTGAACGGTGAAATCGTTGAGGAGGAACATACCCTTTCAATTCAGGGAGAACCGAAAATATTTCATGTCATCAAAACACCCATGTCCGACGATGGGGGACATGTTATCGGTCTCTGCGGGATCGCCCGGGATGTTACGGATCTCAGAAAAATGGAAGAACAACTCCGTGACGCTCAGAAGATGGAAGCCATCGGAACGCTGGCGGGGGGCATTGCGCATGATTTCAACAATCTTCTCATGGCGATACAGGGATATACGTCTTTGCTGCTTCTCAACCTCAAGCCCGATCATCCCCATTATGAGAAGCTCAGAAAGATTGAGGCCAATGTAGCCGGTGGCGCCGATCTCACCCGGCAGCTACTGGGATTCGCCCAAAGCGGACGATATGAAGTCACACCTCTGGATATGAATAAATCAGTGGAAAAGGCGGCCGTCGTATTCAGCCGGACACGAAAAGAAATTCTTATTTGCCGCAGTTACCAGGATTCACTCTGGACTGTAGATGCGGATCGTGGACAGATTGAACAGGTGATCATGAATCTTTTCATCAATGCCTGGCAGGCCATGCCGAAGGGGGGTGAAATCCACGTTGAGACGAAAAATGTAACGCTCCGTCACAATGATATTACATGGCATGGCATCAAGCCCGGGCGCTATGTTGAAATTTCCGTGCGAGACACAGGGATTGGAATGGATGAAAAGACCCAGCAGCGAATATTCGAGCCGTTCTTTACAACAAAGGAAATGAAACGGGGTACCGGACTCGGTCTCGCCGCCGTCTATGGTATCGTCAGAGGGCACGGCGGGACCATAACCGTTGAAAGCGAACAGAATCGTGGAACCACATTTCGCATCTATCTGCCTGTCTCGGCAAATAAAATCGTTCTGAAACATGTTCAGGAGACAATAGATTTTGATGCCCGAAAAACCATACTCCTTGTGGATGATGAAGATATCATTATTGATGTAACCGGCGAAATCATGACTGCCCTCGGCTATGACGTTCTTGTCGCACGGAGTGGAAGCGAAGCCGTCGAAATGTATAAGGAGAAGTATAAAATCATTGACCTTGTAATCCTCGACATGATCATGCCGGGAATGGGCGGCGGTCAGGCATTCGACATGCTGAGAAAGATCAATCCCAAGATAAAAGTCATTCTGTCCAGCGGATACAGCATCGATGGAAAGGCCCGGGAAATTATGGAACGGGGATGCAATGCATTTCTCCAGAAACCTTACCAGATAGATGAGTTGCGTCAAAAAATAATAGAGGTGCTCAGTTAAAACTCAGCGATTCCGTTATCGATGACGATTTCTCCCGTTTCACGATTTACAACACGCCAGAATGCGGCGTCCGCGGCGGTTTTCCAGATGTGTGTCTGTATGGGGGTTCCCGGGTAGAGAGGGCGGGAAAAACGGCATGCAAGCCGTTGTAACTTTTCGGGTTTCCCCGGTGACAGCTTTCTGATGAGCGCCCTGCATCCATAACCAAGAAAACATGCGCCGTGCATGATGGGCCTGTCAAAGCCGGATTTTCGGGCAAACTCGGGATCCACGTGAAGTTCAAAGTAATCACCGGTCAACCGGTAAAGAAGGTGCTGATCAGGAGATGGTGCGGCATCGACGATAAAATCCGGATTGCGGGCGGGGAATGAAATCGATTGTTTTGGTGCCGGGTTGCTTTCGAATCCTCCGTCAAAGCGGGCAAAAAGCGTGTACACATTCGTGACGATCTTCTCCCCGTTTGAATGAAATGTATCTGCTCTGCCGACCACAAGGGCGCCCCTGTCTTTTCCCTTGTCGAAATAGTCTGTAATGGTTCCGTTCGTAATAAATGTTCCTTCACGGGGAATCGGGTTATGGAAAATCAATTCGTGCTCGCCATGGAGAATTCCCGCCACATCGATATGTGCCTCGCGGGCGATGTGCCAGAAAAAGTCGAATGTTGTTGCCATGGGAAACGTCGGGAGAATTTTCAGATATTTTTCATAACAGAATTCAAGCTCTGAAGCGCCGGCCCCGACGGCCAGGGCGTAGAGTATCGCATCTCTCACGGTATACGAATGATTCAACGGACCAATCGCGCGACCGATTGCCTTCATATCCAACGCCATGAGGTTCCTCCTTTTGTTATGAATAAATAATACATGTCCGAACTCCGTGCCGGCGGACAATACAGATTCCAACATACGCTACTCGCTGCAGCAGCACAAGTATGTTTTCAGGCTCGCGTGATGAGTCATTATCGGGTATACTGCCCAGGATGATGATGGTGCAGAGACATTGATTCAATGAATCAAGGAAAGGGGACTGTATAATGTCGAAAACGGAAGATTGTCTCAAGGAAGCATTTGCAGGCGAATCACAGGCCAACAGGAAATATCTTGCCTTTGCGGAAAAGGCTGATAAGGACGGTTATGCCCAGGTGGCAAGGCTTTTCAGAGCGGCAGCGGAGGCGGAAACAGTTCATGCCCACAACCATCTGCGAGCGCTTAAAGGAGTTGGAAGTACCAGAGAGAATCTCACGGATGCCGTTTCCGGTGAGATCTATGAATTTAAAACCATGTACCCGGGAATGATCGAAGCCGCCGTGACAGAGGGGAATAAAGTTGCCGAAAGAACGTTCCGCTATGCGAATGAAGTGGAGAAGGTCCATGCCCGGTTATACCAGATGGCTCTGGAGTCTCTTGATTCACCACAGGAGGAATACCCCTATTATGTCTGTCCTGTCTGCGGGTACACGGTGGAGGAGGAAGCTCCCGAGCAGTGCCCTGTATGCGGTGCGAATGGAAGTCTCTTCAAGCGCATCGACTGATTGTTCATAGTATTCGAAGTACGGCCGTGCCCACGGCTGTACTTTCCCTATCGCGGAAGGTATACCCATTGAAACGCTACGTTATTGTCGGTAATGGGGTAGCTGCGAATACGGCGGCGACGAGCATTCGAAAAAATGATCGTTCAGGTGTCATTCGCATGTATTCAAGGGAATCGTATCCCTTTTACTATACCCCTGCGCTTCCCGAGTATCTCGCGGGGGAGAAAGAGATTCAAACCTGTATCATTCATGATCGTTCATGGTACGGGAAGAACGACATCGACCTCCACCTGGAGACCGAAATTATTCATGTCGATCCTGAAAAAAAGTGCGTCATGACAAAGGGTGGCGACTCCTACCGCTATGACAGACTTCTCCTTGCAACGGGAGGGCAAAGTTATGTGCCTCCCATACCCGGAATCGAGTCCGAGGGTGTGTATACGCTTCGGACACTTGCGGATGCTGTGACGATACGGTCACGAGCGATGAAATCGAAAAAGCTGATCACCTTGGGCGGTGGCCTGCTCGGTCTCGAAGCAAGCAACGGGCTGCGGAAAGCGGGGATGACGGTGACTGTCGTAGAGAGATCATCAAGATTGCTGCCGCGGCAGGTGGATCATGTCGGCGGCGGAATGCTTCGGCAACAATTAGAAGACAGGGGATTCATCTTCCGTCTCGGGTGCACGACGAGAGAAATCGTATCCCGCAAAAATCGTCTGTGTGTTTGTCTCGATAACGGCGAGGATCTATATGGCGACATGGTGCTTATCTCTGCGGGGGTCCGGCCTGAAATAACGCTGGCACAGCGTTTGGGACTCACTGTCGATAAGGGGGTCAAGGTGGACGATATGATGAAGGCCGGGGTGGAAGATATCTATGCCGCAGGCGATCTCATCGAGCACAGGGAATTTTTCTACGGTATCTGGCCGGCATCGATGGAACAGGGGAGGATCGCCGGTTTCAATATGGCGGGCGACGAACAGACGTATGAGGGCACTGTTCCGTCCAACAGCCTCAAAGTCACGGGAATTCAAGTGTTTTCTGCGGGAGAAATCAGCGATGCCGGCCCGGGGGATGGGATCATTTTCAGAAATGATGCCGCTCATATCTATCGAAAGATCGTTATCTCCGGCAGCAGGATCATCGGTGCACTTTTGATGGGAGATGTCCGCGGCGGTCGGGAGCTGGAGCATGCCATAAAGAAGAAGGCTGATGTCGGTTCCTACGGATCCTCGCTTTCCGATCCCGCGTTTGATTTTTCCCGATTAGAGTGATCGCAGCGAGAGGACAAGTATAAACAGCGGTGTTCGAAACTTTCTTTACTCCCTCGTGGTGAAAAAAGGATATATGCCCGCCCAGCACATTCCTGAGAACATTCCATGTATCATATATCGTGAATCCGTTCGGTCTGAAGATCCGCGATTACTTCTTTCACACCCGAAACCCCTTTCACATAGCCTATCAACTTGTCTTTCGACTCAAGAGGATTGATGATGCCTGAAAGATGCACGATTCCCGCTTCGGGTATAAAGACATTATAATTCCCGGGATTGAGAACGTTTTTGATAAGTTCCGCTTCCACCCTCTTGGCAAGGGAAAGCCGTTCCATCGACTCCAGGGCGGCAAGACTGCATTCCTTGATTGCATCAACATCGCGGGCGGCAATAATCATCTCTGCCGCTCCGTCCACGCCAATCTTGTCTGTGTTGATGATAAGGTCGTACAGAGAGGGGTCATCCCAATTCATGCGAAAGGCGAACCGCATGAATCCATTTCGTTCGTCGTCGCTTTTGTCGATTAATTTTTTCGCTGCCTCGGTGCTGAATCCCTGTTGAGCGACAAGGTACTCAATACGAGACGGTTCGGATGCATAAATGCGCACGTGAAAGGCACATCCGAAATCTCGAAGAAGAAAAGACGCTCCATACCCCAGAATGACAGCGTCGTCTTTCCCCGATATTTTATAAATGACTGCTTCCATCACTTCGAGATATGTCTGTGGTTTCAAACGAAAGAGTCGATTGAAGAGCCCCGGGGCCTTTTCATTGAAATCCTTCAGTTCTTCCCGAGAAATCCCCATGGAGAGAGCCTCTTCCTGGAGTTTCCCATCATCATACACCTCAAGATTCAGCTTCTCATTCAGAAGCCGTGCAATTTCAGGTGCGCCGCACCCGATGCCTGATGTTATCGTGATCAATGACATGGCATTCCTCCTTTGTAATCCATATGACCTATGCTATGACCGGCAGTAAGCGATTGCTCGATGTTCCACTGACCGGTTCTCCATTTTCTGGTGACATATTAATAATCGGCGGTGTACAAGTACGATCGCGTGAAAACGATTCCGGGTTATCTGCTCGATGGCTCAATAGTGTCATGGGGGTGACCTGTCAAATTATCCACTGATTGCATGAGATGTTGATTGTCTGAAGGAAAAGCCGCCGTGTTTGAATTGCCCGACTCATATGTGCGATTTTGCGCTGAACCGTTCATGCGCCTGTATAATCGACGCGGACAATAGCCTTCTTTTTATCGGATAATAAGAGGATCCCGGGCTGAGCCTTCTCTCTCATATCGTTCGTATATATCAAGCGGTGGGGGAACAATTGCTATTTTGTTGTCTTCCAGCATTCTTACCCATGTCGGTGCGATCAGGATCGAATACCAATCCCCGATATCATTTCCCTGATTGTCGATGATATCGAATCCCTGGAGGATCATGGTGAAGCGAGAAGCTTTCCTGTTCATTCCGTCAACGTAGTACCGAAGCGTTCCCTTCTCCGGAATTCCCTGAGGAATCCCCGGTTTAAGCGTTGGGAGCTTCCAGAGATCGGAAACGAGGGTATATCGTTTATCAATTCCTATGATGACGTTCGGTTCGCTTTCGGCGCCGCTGATGTAGTAATTGAGTTCCGATTTGATTTCGTAATGTTCGAATGCCGCCGTTACATCGCCGTTCGGTTGAATCGTACCGTAGCTATGGAATGTCTTTCCCAACAATGAGCATCCCGACAGCATCACCGGAAGAAGTAATGCGGTTCCCCAAAAAACGATTCTTGTGCGCTTCCATTGTGCCATAACTATTCTCCTCCATGCTTTTCAGGTGGTAACCAGTGTAATGTCCCAGCTTCATTCACAGCAGGGCCGTCTGCGTATGGTGTTTGGGTGGACCGGGATTTCGCCGCACGTTTTTTCGATCTGCGGAAACAGTACTGTAATACTCTTCGATGCCGCCATGTGCAGGTCCACTCGTTGCGACACCCCCTGTCGATGCTTGTGTTTTCTGATTAATGAGGGTCTGGAATCGGCGCGAACAAAGAAGCACCAGCGGCAAATTCCCTACTTCTCTACTTCACCCCTGATGGCAGCGGCAAGAACGGCACCGACCGCAGGCATCTTAGTCATCTTCCCGCTCGGAGGCGTAAATTCTGCCCTCACCACCGCGGATCCGCTTGTGTCGAGGATATGAGCCTCCGCACTCACGATTCTCCGGTGTGTAACAGATGCAATATCAACCGAGCCGACCATGAGGTAATCCAGTCGGGCCAGTCGCATAATTATTGTATAATCCTTGTCTCTTGAAAGTGCGACGAAGTTCGCGTTCCCCTGTTTAAGCAACTGGGGAATCTCGAACGGATCGATAAAAATGAAACCGGAATCCTTGAGATTGCTCACAGTATGGTTGCTCACCGTTTCACCTATTCGGGGGGGTCGTGCAGTCGAACGGCATAACGCACATCCTGGAACCTGCAGACAATGTTCCTGATGTCGATGATGACCGGACATAGTGAGAATCTGCAAAATGCTGAACTTTTTCATCATAGGATTTCGAACCTGGTTTGGCACAACCGATCAGGAAGATGATTATGGTGATAACCGCCGCAACCCCGAACAGCCTCTTATCCATGATAATCCTCCTTGAGAATGTTCTATGATGATAACTATACATAAAGAGGTCGGGCTGTTTCAAATTATTTTTATTGATGATATGAAAACCGTGGCGTTACTTCCGTTTCAGGTGCCGTGCATCCGAACGCTTTGGAACAGCCCCGGGGTCATTTTTTCAACAGCCTGATGGTAAAGATTCACTGAGCAATGCTTCAATCTTCGCCACGCATCAAGGATTATGCAATCATAAATAATGCTCGGCATTTGTCAGGTTTATAGTATACACTGCCTGCAGCTCCGCTGTTTCGTGTTGACAGGGACTTTCGATTTCATTATTATCCCAGCTCCAATGTGTTGAATCCATATTAGCTGGCAGTGGTACCGTATATGCAGTTTCCGGGATCAGATTTCAGCGCAATTCTACAGCGTAATAAAGAGGATTTCGCATCTATCTATGATACGTTGCGGTGGATTACGTCTGCTGAGGCCGATCATGCCGCAGACGAACGGGCGGAACTTCTGAAACAGGCGCATCATCGGATATCATGGACACATAATGAGACCAAGCCATACTACCTTAATCTCTCTCCCGGATGCCGAATGTGCGGAAGCGGAGCATGGTCCTGCCTTTTTGTTAACGGCATATGCAATGCCGAATGCTTTTATTGCCCGACGGAGCAGACATCTCCCGATATACCGACTACAAGCAGTATACAGTTCAAACATCCACGTGATTATGTCGATTATCTCAGGGTATTCGATTTTAAAGGGGTAAGTATCAGCGGGGGTGAGCCTTTTTTGACCTTTGACCGTACCATGCAGTTTATTTCCGCTATTAAGAGACATTTTGGCGATAAAATATATCTGTGGCTCTATACGAACGGAATGCTGACATCAAACGATAAGCTTCTTCAACTCGGAGACGCCGGGGTTGACGAAATTCGCTTTAACATCGGTGCCACCGGTTACCGGCTCGACCACGTGCGAAAAGCCGTCAATGTCATTAATCATGTTACCGTCGAGATTCCCGCCGTACCCGAACGGTATGATCTGCTGAAGCAGAAAGTGAGAGAAATGGAGGACACCGGGGTCGATTTTTTCAACCTCCACCAGATCCGATGCACGCCCTATAACTATAAAAAGTTGCTTGATCGGAATTATACCTTTCTCCATGGCCCGGCCATTTCGATTCTTGAGTCGGAACTGACGGCCCTCAAGCTGTTGAATTACGTCATAGCCGAAAATATCAAACTTCCCGTGAATTATTGTTCTCTCGTTTACAGAAACAGATTTCAAACTGCGGGCGTGCGTCGGCGGGCTGCGCTCTGCATTAAACGGCCCTATGAAGATATCACCGCCGCAGGCTTGATCCGCAGCCTTTCTGTCCGGGGGAATCTGAAAACAATCGACCGTTGTGCGGCACATCTCAGGTCGAGACACGATACTGATGAAATGTGGCATCTCGACAGTTCCCGGGAACGGCTCTATTTCAATGAAGAAGTCAGCCCGCTCATCGACATGGACGGGCTGTCACTGGTCGTATCCTATCACGTCACAACGCTCCGTTCTTTTTTAACCTATCGAAACCTCTATCGGGAGATCTATCTGAATGAAAAAAAGAAAGTGGTGATCGAACGAGGTCCCGCCTGTCGTGAAATCGTGCTTACCGGTGGTGACATCAATCGTTTCTGCAGGCAGATTCTCTGCAATGACTTTACAAACAACGACAGTGGCGGAACGTTCGCTGTAAGCGGTATAACTGAAAATTCAAAACGACGGGAGGTGACTCCCGCAGAGTGGGAAACAATAATCCGGTCCGAGTACCTGCAGTCCGGATTGGCTGAATACTCGTAGAATACAACTAATCGTTGTTGTGCGCCCCGGCACTTGAAGCGGTGTTGACTTTCATGTCGTTGTGGGCTATGATCACGAAATGATACACGCCGTCACGGTTCAGCAAGGGTATCTTTAATGATAATAATAATGGAAGGAGTTGCGATGGACACTGCTGATGATCCTTCGGGTTATGGTTAACGTGGAGCCCGATGATTACCCCTGCTTTATCTCTCCTTTAAAGCTTTAATCTTGGGTTAACCACCTCCTTAAACCCACAAGAAAAAGATCAATCATACCTAAGTGAATCGGCAGATTTCCCAGGGTATGCTGTGCGTGTTTACCATGTCAGGAGAAATGCCCTGATCTGTCGTCACATGTATGTGTTGGTGACCGTGATAGATTAATCTTTGTAACTATTTGTTATCAGTAGTGTTTATTCGGGCGGAAAGGGGTTTGTATGATTCTTAAAATTATATTGATATTTATCGCGGGTTTCATTGTCGATTTGCTGGTAACTCGATACACGAGAGCCATTGCCGAAAAAAAGATAACAGGTGCGACGGTTTTAAGCGGTGTGATCACTGTTGTAAACTTCGTACTCTTGACAGTGATCCTCAAGGATAATGCCATGAACGGCATTTTTAATATCCTTGCTTTTGCAGGGGGAAACAGTCTGGGAACATTTTGTGCCATGAAGCGGGTATAAAAGTATCGGCTTGGTGTTCTGCATAAAGGTGTCCCAACCATGTTTCTCAATTATGTCCATGAAACGTCGGCTGACGCCGTTGAACCACTTTTATTTCAACAGTTGCGAAATGGATACATTTTATAACACTTCGGTTCCTGACACTTATTGACTACAACGCATCCATGTGTATGCTGAAAAGAAAGAGCAGGGGAAACACTGAAAATTCATGTCTCCCATAGTTCTGTATCATTCATGGAGAAATCAGGTCGGTGCGCTGATCAGCTCCGTTGCTTGGCAGGACGTTTGCTCGCATCGAGTTCCATTTTACGAAGACGGATACTTTTCGGGGTAACTTCCACCAGTTCATCTTCAGCGATGAATTCAATGGACTGATCCAGCGAGAGAGGGCGGGGTGGACGGAGCGTTACCGTTGCCTCGGCTGTGGAACTTCTGATATTAGTAAGCTGTTTTTCCTTTGTTATATTCACGTTGAGATCACCGCTCCGATTCCGTTCGCCGATGACCATACCGCCATATACTTCCGTGCCGACACTGACGAAGAGCTCGCCGCGGTCGGTCATGGCCAGGCTTGCATACGTCGTAACCCTGCCGGCCCGATCGGCCACCATGGCACCGCTGGTCCGTTGGGGAATCATGCCGAACCAGGGCATATAGCCGTCAAATATTGTATTCATGACTCCGGCCCCCTTCGTGTCAGTCAAAAAATGGCTCCTGAATCCTATAAGACCTCTGGACGGAATGACAAACTCAAGGTTGATCCGACCGCTCCCCTTGTTTGCCAGATTCATCATGCGCCCCTTACGTTCCGATAGCTTTTCCGTCACTACGCCGACGAATTCTTCCGGAACATCGATGAAAACCCGCTCCACCGGTTCAAGGATCTGTCCTTTTTCTTCTTTTGTAATGACCCGTGGTTTGGATACCATAAACTCGTATCCCTCCCGGCGCATCGTTTCGATAAGGACGGCCATTTGTAATTCTCCTCGTCCGCAGACCTCGAATGCGTCGGCACGATCCAGTAGCTTGACCTGAATAGCCACGTTTCCCATGGTTTCCTTTTCCAGGCGGTATCGCAGGTGACGGGAGGTCAGGAATTTTCCCTCTTTTCCCGCAGTCGGACTGTTATTGACATAGAAGATCATTGATACAGTAGGTTCGTCGACATGGATGCGAGGCAGCGGGCTGGGATCTTCCAGTGAAGAAATGGTGTCACCGATTCTTACATTTTCGACCCCGGCGATAGCAATTATGTCCGCCGCTTCAACTGATTCGACGTGTACTTTCTGTAATCCCTCAAACGTATACAATGCCGAGAACTTCACTGGAATTACATTGCCGTCGGCATCACAGAGCGAATAGGGGCAGTTCATTGCGAGAGAACCATTAAAGAGACGTCCCACGGCAATCTGGCCCACATAGGAATCGTAATCGATATTGGTTACGAGAAATTGCGGTACTGCATGGTCATCCGCTACCGGCGCCGGTATTTCATGAATAATGGTCTCAAACAGCGGTGTGAGAGTGGTTGAATCATCTCCCTTTATTCTATGAGCGATGCCGAGTTTTGCGTTGGTGAGAAGAATAGGAAAATCGATCTGTTTCTCCGTTGCATCAAGATCAATGAAAAGATCATAGACCATGCTGATCACTTCATCGATTCTCGCATCACGACGGTCTATCTTGTTAATAATCAGGATGATGGGCAGTCTTTTGGCCAGGGCTTTCTTTACTACAAATCGCGTCTGCGGGAGAGGGCCTTCACTGGCATCTACGAGAAGAATGGCTCCGTCCACCATGTTAAGGCTCCGTTCCACTTCACCGCCGAAGTCCGCATGGCCCGGCGTATCCACAATATTTATTTTTACATCCCCGTAGCGGATGGCGGTATTCTTCGCCATGATGGTGATTCCCCGTTCCCGCTCAAGATCCATCGAGTCCATGACTCGTTCCTGAACTTCCTGGTTCATTCTAAAGGTGCCCGTCTGTTTCAGCATGGCGTCCACGAGGGTCGTCTTCCCGTGATCCACATGGGCAATGATGGCGATATTTCTGAAGTGTTCTTTTATCATGACTATTTGTTGCTCCCATACCGGATAATTTGAACCCGGCGCTAAGTTCCGGTGCTGAAAGGGATGAGCTTATATCATATTTTCTGAAAAAAGACAGAAAAGAGTGTTGTATTGTAATATCTTTTGGCGTAAGAGCGCCGGGGAAAATGGTGTCAGACGTTGGTTACTGAACGATGTTTATGAGAATTAACGATAAAGTAATGTGTCTCTTTATGTTTTTCCGTTGATAAGATACTGCCGGACGGTTATGATGCCGAATGAACAGTGCGTGCTGAGAGGGTGATCGTGAGTTCATGTCAAGCCGCTTACTGTTCAATGGGTGTGTTTTCGAGGTGTCTCATGTTAAAACGGGCTTCAATCACGGTCATTATCATCGTATCGTCGGCGTTCTTCTCGTGGGCTGTTGCTGCCGAAAGTCCCGTGACCACCATGGTTGCCCGGCACCTGAAAGAAAGGATTGAGAACAGTTCCGTCAACGAATTAAAATACTGTCGGCAGAAATTCCTCGGCGCGTCATCCATTGTGCCTCCATTTTATGAGGAACGGGATTTCCGTCCCGCGTGGATCGAGGAAACCGGAATCAGCTTCCAGGCAGAGGATCTTATTCGGGTTATCCGTGCCGCTTATCTGGAAGGTCTGTATCCCGGTGATTACCATACGGCAACCGTTGAGGAACTGATCCGAAACATGAAAGAGGGCGTTTCCCCGCATGATGATCCCGAGTTGCTTGCCGACATCGACATGCTTCTGACCAATGCTTTTCTCATGTATGCCAGTCATATATCATCGGGACTGATCGATTCAGATACAATGTGCCGTCGGAAAATGATCGATCACCGGCATACGGATGTTGTTCGGCACCTTCATGTGGCGCTTGTCGCAAAGTCCGTCGAATCAACCTTGGAATCGCTTCGACCTCCCCATCGAGTATATCACGGCCTTCGGGCCGCATTGAAACAGTATCGCGATATTGAAAGCCGGGGAGAGTGGCCGGCGATGCCGCCGGGATTGAAAATGAGGAGCGGAACGATCGATGATCGGGTCAGACTGCTGCGGCGTCATCTGATTGTTACAGGTGATCTTCCTTCACAGCATAGTATCGATTCGGATTTGTTTGATGATAACCTTCGCCGAGCCGTCCGACGATATCAGAGGCGACACGGACTTACCGTAGACGGTGTTGTCGGTCCCGATACCGTAGCCTGTATTAATGTGCCGGTCAGTGAATGGATTCGAAAGATTGTCGTAAATCTGGAACGATTGCGCTGGATTCCCCGCGAAGCGGCCTGGTCTTCCATTATGATTAATATCGCTGATTTCCAGCTCGACGCCGTGGAGGATGAAAGATCTGTTTTCACTATGAAGGTTGTTGTCGGGAGCAACTACCGGAAAACCCCCCTCTTCAGCGGCATGATGAGCTACCTGGTAATCAATCCATATTGGTACATTCCCACGAAGCTTGTTGAAAAAGACATATATCCCATGATCAAAAAGAAGAGAAACTTTCTGACCGTTCAGAAGATCCGCGTGTTCAAACACTGGGGGTGGGACGCACCGGAAATTGATCCGGCCACTGTAGACTGGTCCCGCCTTGAGAGAGGAACTTTTTATTACAAATTACGACAGGATCCAGGCCCGCAGAATTCCCTCGGTCGGATTAAGTTCGTTTTTCCCAACAAGTATGCCGTTTATCTTCACGATACCCCCCATAAAGAGCTCTTTGCCATGAACAGTCGCGGCTTCAGCGCCGGGTGCATCAGAATCGAAAAACCCATTGAACTCGCGGCATACGTCCTTCGTGAATATGAAGAGTGGACGCCTGCGGCGATACGGAATGTAATTGTATCAGGTGAACGACGGGTCATCCACCTTCCTCGGAAAATTCCGGTGAATCTGCTGTACCGGACCGCCTGGACGGATTTTGATGACGTGGTCCATTTTCGCCATGACATTTATGAACGGGATGATTCTCTCTATTCGGTGCTCTGCGGGGAGTCATTGGATTGGTGATGAATTTTTTACCTCAGACTATTGCCATACGATCGTTTTCGATTTCAGCAGACAGGATGTGGAAGTCATTGATCAAATCGGTGATGAAATAACGGTACCCCGGAGATATGGATCAGCACAGAAGCGAATCTACATATTCCTTCGGGGGCGCATATGGCGGGATCGCACTTCCGTTGTGATCGGTGCTGAGCGAGGTACTCTCCAGTGCAGAGGGTGTCATCTTACTTGTGGTGATAAGCAACGTAAGGACATGGGGACACTGATGAGTTATTCATGCTTGCGATAATAAAAGTATGAATCCCGATATTCAAATTCGACCCAGGCCAGCGACTGATCAATATGTCGAATTGACAGATGATTTCGTATCTCTTGCACCCCGATTCCTGTTAACCGCGAGTATTCTTTGACCGCCCGGGATAAAATATCTTCAGCCCCTCTGATGAATTTCAATCTTTCCGACAGTTCATTTTCATTCATGTCATAATGTGTCAATACTGCCATGACTCCCATCCTCTCATAGAAAATGAAATTTTTTTCATGCTCTCTTTGTGAATAGAATAAGCATAAGGCGTGCCATAGGCGAAGGCGCTTGAATAATCAATGATATTAACTATATATATTGAGCACGGGGCAAGGATGAGCGCTACTATAGGGAAAAGAAGAAAAGAAATCAAGGGAAGATTCTGCAAACAACAAAATTTGTAGGAGTATTTGTAGAGGGATGACTTTTTATGATGACTGACTGTGGCGGGATGTCGTGGTGAAGTGCGGTAAATGTTCGTTGCCGGGGTTGGATGACGCGCATTGATGATACATCGCATTATACACGCTTGAGGACCAGTGCGGTTCGCGTGGGAATATAGAGGCTGATATTGTTCAGAATTCTACTTTCGTTCCCTGCCGTCATGGTAAAATGATGTTGCGACGTATCAATACGGCCATGTCCCCCGTATTTTGGAGCGTCACTGTCAAAAATTATTTCATATTTCCCCGGGGGCACATCGAACCGATAGTCCGTATAAGATGACGATGGATGAAAATTAAAGACAAAGAGGAGATTTGCCCGTTCAAAGGCGATAATTTTATCACCATTGTGTTCATGCATGAGGTGAGGGGCCGGTGATTCTAATAGGTCATATTGTTTCGCGAGGTCGATCATGTCGTGATCGAACCGACCGAGAAAGTGATACTTCAGGCCGGCGTCATCAGCGAGATGCCATTGACGCCGTGCGTATCGATAAGACCAGTTATTCCCCGGCCGCGGAAAATCAATCCACTCGGGGTGGCCGAACTCGTTTCCCATAAAGTTCAGGTAGCCGTCGCCGGCAGTGGCCAGCGTAATGAGTCGTATGAGTTTATGCAGGGCGATCCCTCGTGCAACATCAAGGTGGTTGTCGTCGACGTTCATGTGATCGTACATATGTGGGCCGATGAGCCTGAAAATCAGCGTCTGATCCCCTACAAGGGCCTGATCATGAGATTCGGAATAACTGATTGATTTCTCACTTCTTCTATAGTTGTTCAGTTCGAACCAAACGTGCCCCATCGGCCAGTTTTCATCCGGGATCTCCTTGGTCAGCTTAATCCAATAATCAGGAACACCCATGGCAAACCGGTAATCAAAACCCATTCCGCCCTGGGATATGGGAATGGCAAGGCCGGGCATACCGCTGACATCTTCAGCAATGGTGATCGCGTTTGGTTTTATTTCATGAATAAGCTTGTTTGCCAGTGTCAGATAGACAAGGGCATCCTTATCAACACTGTTGCCGAAGTATTCTTCGTAGGAGGCAAAAATCCTGTTAAGACCATGATGAAGATAGAGCATGCTCGTGATTCCGTCGAAGCGGAAGCCGTCAAAATGATATTCGTCGAGCCAGAACCGGCAATTCGAAAGAAGAAAATGCAGTACCTGGTATTTCCCATAGTCGAAGCACCGTGAGTCCCAGGCGGGATGCATTCCCCGGGCACCCCCATGAAAATACTGATATAATGTACCGTCAAATCTGCTCAGACCTTCAATTTCATTTGATGCCGCATGCGAATGAATGATGTCCATGATTACCTTGAGGCCCATTGCGTGGGCCGTGTCGACAAGTTCCTTCAGTTCTTCCGGGCTTCCAAAGCGGGACGATGCCGCAAAGAAATTTGATACCTGGTAACCGAATGATCCATAGTAAGGATGCTCCTGCATGGCCATGAGTTGAATCGTAGTGTACCCTGCTTGCACGATTCTCGGGAGGATTCGGTCTGTAAACTCTCTATAGGTACCGATCTTTTCCTCTTCCTGGGCCATGCCGACGTGGGCTTCGTAGATAAACGGGGGAGCTGTCTGACTGTAATCGTCGTGGCATTTCCATTCGTAGGGTGATGGCGGAGACCAGACCTGTGCATTGAAAATGAGTGTTGTCGGATCCTGCACCACCCGACGGGCATATGCAGGGATTCGATCGCCTTCGCCGCCCGGCCAGTGAAGTCGCAGCCGGTAATGATCACCATGATCCATTCTTCCCGAGGGCAGGCGAATTTCCCATACGCCGTTGTCATCGATCCGATCCAGTTGAAAGGTGTCGGTTTCCCGCCAGGCGGTCATATCGCCGATAAGGCAGATCGATGTGGCATTGGGTGCCCATTCACGGATAATCCATTCGTCATTCCTGAAATGCAGTCCGAAATATTCGTGGCCCGCGGCAAAATCAGAAAGGCTTTTTTCTTCGCAGGTCAACTGCTTTTCACGATGCAACGGTGCTGTGATCCTCCGTTTCAGCTCAGACCGATATGGTGCAAGATACGGATCGATCTCAACGAGAGACTCAATTGTTTCATCAATCATATATTCCTCACTGTCAACGAGGTATGGGGGCTTCTTTCATAGTATCTCCATGGTCGGGAAGCATTGTCACATCGAAAACCGCTCATCACGGGTCATCTCCTCTCCGACTTGTTACATCATGATTCACCGTTCCGGAATAGCCATTAATAACACATAACCATTCAATTGGTAATATCATATTATCGGTCGGCATTGAGTACCTTGGCAACAAGCAATCATGCCGGGCTATAATGAAATATGACAAATATAAAATACAAAGCATTGATCAACCAGTTTGTACCCAATGCGATACTATTGATCATGAATGTATTTAGATTTCTGTGACGGGACAACGACGTTTTCATGACTTTTTGAATAAATCAATATGACATGTTCGACTTCCAGGAATTGCCTTGACAATCATAATGATTGACGATAGATAAAACAACTTTATGCCTCAGTGAAGGAAACAAATGATTTTATTATCACATGGGAGTAAATTTTATGCTCGATATTGTACGGACTTTCTTTTCACAAAAAAAACCGCCGGAAAATACAAAGCTCGGTAGAAATGACCTCTGCTGGTGTGGAAGCGGAAAGAAGTATAAACGATGTCACCTTGAGCAGGATGCACGGAAAAGATCCGGTCAACTGGCCGACGCGGCTGCTCACGGCCGACGGTGATTTGGATTCTTGGGCGTTTCGAACCTCTTCGGTGGTTTAGCAGCATTTGCGGGTAAGAAAATGTCAGGGTGTGATATCCCGTTAACAATTCTTCATGGTGTTTTTCTTTTAAGGAGAGAGGCGTGAAGATATCGCTCCGTGTGCCGCATTGCAGGCATCTGCGCTTGGAAATGTATGAATGTCATTTCAATTCTGAAGGATTGCCGACTCCATAACGGTTTGATAATCGATTCAATCCCTTCCATGAAACATTATCAGTACTGAAACCTGCTGCCATGAATTTAGAAAATGACAAATGATGGGGAGGGGATGCGTAAGGAGATCCGTATAAAAATGCGGGCTCGGAGGCCCGCAGTTTGAGGTTAAGTTATTCAGGTGAACCCAACAACGTCACAACAACTTGCAAGTTCGCTTTCAGTATAAAAAAACGGGAAGGGAAAAGCAAGCAAAAAGAGCGACTATGATGATCAGTGAGGGGTGTTTGAAACACGGGTGTAAATGAAGATGAGGTCCGTATGTGTGGTATCAGTTTTGAGGGGCCGTGCGCTGAGGATGATCATATGGTTGTAAGAAAGCCGAATATACGGCCTATCGAAAGGGCATGCGGGGCCATGGCAGATCCCATGGTTTTTCGTATTCTTTTATTGCTGTTCTGAAAGATTCGCATGTAAAGAACAGTCCCACACGGGGCTTACAGACAAACCGAAAGGTTTCGTCATGCAGACTGAAGATGAGAGCGTACGAATGGAGATATCCTCTGTCGACGTTGTCCCTGTGGGTGCTTGTTTTATAATAAAGCGGATCTCCGAGAACGGGTGAGCCGATGCTGTTTAACGCGACCCGGAGTTGATGAGTCTTGCCGGTATGGGGTTTCATGATGAACATTCGAAATTCGTCACCGAAGGAACGGCTGAAAAACTGAGTGACGGCAGGGTTTGCCATGCTGTGAAGCATCTTCCACATTCCCCTCCGGGTTCGATCCATGTCCCCTGCAATCAGTCCCTGCTTTTTCCTGGGACGACGGTCGGAAACCGCAATGTAATATTTTTCCACCGACCGGCTGTGAAATTCATCGGCCAACTGCCGGGCGGTATTTTTGTTCTTGCCGAACATGAGTAATCCCGACGTCATTCTGTCGAGACGATGTACAGGATAGAGTCCTTTTATAGAGAGTTTCCCTCTGATTGATGCCGCCAAGCCCGGTGAATCGTTTTCCCGGTGAAACCCGGCACCGGGGGATTTGTCGATAATGATGAAATCCTTGTGATCTGCTACCAAGTCATACATGCGCCTTCATCACTCTGCAGCTTTTAGTATGAATGAATTCGGAAAGCAGCCGCATTCTTTTTGAATGTTTAAAACTATCACTTTTAACACGGCAGGGGAAGAGAATTCCACCATGATGACGAATTGCATTTCCTGTCTGTTCCGTCTTTGCCGTTGCTCGTGTCCTTTTAACGAATCATGGTGATGTATTGTATTGATTACGGGTAACCCGTTCGGTATTATTGCTTTGTCTTGACCGTTATGCTGAGATCGCACACTGTGACCGCGTGAGACATCATTATGAGACTGGTGAAAATGGGTTGACAATAATGTGATTTTCAGTAATTCTGAAAGCGAGCTCTTTCAGTAAAATGAGAATTAGTGAATTATCAGAAGTCTGCTGCTGGAAATGTCCCGGGTACTCAATCTGCACTCCAACCGGCGAAGGGTTCGTAAATGTTGCTTCTACTGATACCACGTCATCAATGAACGTCACCCCCAAGGTCAAATCCATTTAGTGTGATTCACTGCCGCTTAATGCCAAACGCAATGGGGTGCATAATAGCTTAATATAAGCAAGTCTGCAAGTGATCATGTGGCGGCATCCTGAGTGGATAAATCCTCCTGGTGGGACAGCATTTCTGTTCTCACGGATGTATGCTCAATGCCCTACGTATTTTTCAGGTGAATAACCATTCCCGGTAATCTTTCCGACAATTGTCATAATAGTAAGAGGAGGTGCTTATGTACCGATTTAAACGTATTGTAGTCAGCATAACCTTAGGGGATCAGGATGAAGCGAAATTGCGATATACCGGCATGGTCAGCCGACTGGCTTCAACAGAAACGGTCTATTTTCTTCACGTAATCGGCAGTTCCGATGGAAAGGAAGAAACAAAAAATGAGTATAAAGGTATACAAGGTGTTACCGGTGATGCCGTTCACGAGCGGATGAAGGAACTTGTGGCGAAATATTTTGAAGGATCACCTGAAACCAAACAAGAATATATGATCATGGAAGATGCACCGTTAATCCATATTGATCTCCTGCGTAAATTCAAAGATATGGATATAGACTTGCTCGTGCTTGGGAAAATACGGAGCGAACTGACAAAAAGAACCATCCCGGCGAAAATTGCCAGGAAGGCGCCCTGTTCGGTTTTATTCATACCGGAAGGAATGAAACCGGAATTCTCAAACATCCTTGTGCCGATTGACTTTTCAGAAATATCCCGTGACGCGCTGGATATCGCCCTTTCACTTGCATCAGCGGCGAATCTCGATACTGTCCGGTGTATCAACATTTACGACGTCCCGAGCGGTTATCATAAAAGTGGCAAAAGTTACGAACAGTTTGCCGAAATTATGAAAGGTCATGCCGAAACCCACTTTGCAAAATTTATTGAAAGGATTAATCGCCGGAATATTACCGTAAGTCCTGTGTATAAGTTGGGACGAAGTGTATGTAAGGCCATTGATGAATATGTGCGTGAACATTATGTGGACCTTTTGATCATCGGAGGAAGAGGGAGGAGAAGCGGTGCTGTGTTCGTCCTGGGAAGTGTGACGGAAAAGCTTATCGATTCGACTTCGATGCCGCTGCTGGCGGTAAAAAAGAAGGGAGAAGGAATGACTGTGTTCGAGGCATTAATGCGGTTGTAAATGTATGGAACGACCATGGATGATGCGTGATCTCCATATGCTCCGATATGTGAGTTCTTTGCGATTCCATCAAACGCAATTTGTATAAAAATGGTTAGGGAGGTGTACTATGCCGGAAAGAGTATATAAATTTATAGATCTGGTGGGAACAAGTTCGATTTCATGGGAAGATGCGGCAAGAAAGGCCGTGGAAACAGCCGGTAAAAGCCTGACAGAGTTGAGAATTGCGGAAATTACAAAACTGGATATGACAATAGAGGACGGAAAAGTCAACAGTTATCGGGCGCGAGTCAGCGTGTCGTTTAGACTTGAGGATTGAACCGATACGGATCGAATAACCATTTCCCTCTTGATATGAATCTTTTCCATATAGACAATGAATATTCGATTTTCCGTATTCCCGCCATGGGAAATATTGATGTCATTTCTTGCCGTCAGTGAGTAAAGAAGTCCTTCTGTCCGCAAGAGGGATCATTTGCCACGAGAAAGAAGGAACGGTGCGGATGGTCCCTCTTGATACCCTTCCCTCTGCTGATTGAGAAATCATACAATTGTAATAACCGAGCAAGAAATCCATGCCTGCTGCCGCGTTTGCTTCGACCGTTGCTTTTCGGTAAGAGATGGACCATCGAAGTTTATGTCGTAAAATCTTATACCGCATGCAGCAAACGATTGTTGCAATCCGATTATGGGCGATGTGCTGAAAGGTTGTGACAGGGTATTTTTACACAAGGTTTGCTTTGAGAAAATAAGGCCATGGAAACCGCGTTAGATCGAAAACGACGGAAGGATTTTGAAAGGGCTCGTGCTCTCTCGTCAGAGTTTAAAAAACGAGAAAAATGGAGCCGAAGGGTATTGCTCCGCTTTCAAAAACAACAACTCGATAGGCTGGTCAGGTATGCCGTTGCGCACTCTTCATTTTACCGGGATTTATACAATGAAATATCGTTCGATCACCCAGTGAATCTGAAAGATCTACCGGTGATCAACAAACAGAGTATTATGAAAAATTTTGATGGGGTTATCACTGACCAACGGTTGAAGATAGACGATATCAATGATTACATTGAGAATCTTTCCTTTGATGATTACTACTTCGGAGAATATCGGGTCCTTACGACAACCGGCAGTACCGGCCTTCGCGGAGTTTTTGTTTATGGTCGCGAGGCATGGAGTGTTATTCTTGCTGCCGTGAACAGGGCATCATCGTTAATGGGTCTTCTGCGATCGAGGGAATGAAGATTGCCTCGATTGGTGCAAACACTCCCTTGCACCTCAGCTATCGCCGGGCTGTAAGCATGGATATGGGATCTCATGATTACAGGCGTTTTGAAGCAAAGGACAGAATAGATGCACTCGTAAACGCATTGAATGACTTTCAGCCGGGCTATATCCATGCATATGCAACGATCGCATCTCTCCTTGCATCCGAGCAGCAGGAAGGACGCTTGCGCATAAAACCGTCAACTGTTGTTACAAGTGCCGAGGTCCTGACCGATACAGCAAGAGAACTGATCCGGCAGGCCTGGCACATCGAACCCTTCAATTCATACAGTACGACAGAAGGTGCGCTTGCCATTGAATGTGCGCATCGCACGGGGATGCATCTGTTCGAGGATCTCGGCATTTTTGAAGTTGTCGATGATCATGATTGTCCGGTGCCCGATGGAATGCCCGGTTATAAGATCTTATTCACCAACCTGTATCAATATGTTCAGCCCGTCATCCGTTATGAGATGTCCGACATGATGACCGTTACCGATGCGCCATGCCCCTGTGGCTGTTCCTTTCGCCGCATCGTCTTCATGGAGGGAAGGAATGATGATATTATTACCATGGTCGATGCGCGTGGAAAGATAGTTTCGATTCCTCCATATTTTTTCCATGGGCCAATGGCGAAGCTCAGTCGGGTCCGGGAATATCAGATAATTCAGAAGAAAGACGGACTCCATTTCCGAATTGTTCTGAAGCAAGGGACTGAAAAAAAGACGGTGGCGGAAAGTATAAAGAAAAAGATGAGGAGAGAATTTAAATCGTATAAATTGGTATGTCCTGATATTTATGTAGTGTTTGTTCATCGGATTGTCAGGGATTCGAGTATGATGGGCAAAGTAAAGCTTGTAAAAAAGGAGATGTGAATATGCGGTTGATGCCAATTTGATTTTCAGTCACATGATAGAATGCCCCCTTCACTGTTTTCACGGTGGCAGACGTATGGTGTAGTCTAGCAGCAAGGTTCGATCGTGTTGATTCGTGCGCAATGCCTCCGAAGTATTTAACGAAGCCGACTCATTTAGTGCCGTCTTGAAACTTTACGCAACTTCGTTAATGATTCTAAAAAGGGATATATTATTCGTGACGTTGGAGAAAAATCATACCGTATTGTATATGTCCCCGATGCTATTACACCACTGATCATGCGAATAAAAAACATGTGAACGGTGCAGGACCGAACTTCTGCGAGAAACCAGTTCTGAAGAACACTGCAGTATACTGCAGTGAATGTGGATGTAAGAGAAGACGTTCCTGCGGCCCGATTCAGTGAAAAATGTAACTTGAGGGGTCCCCGCTGTTCCCATTTTTATATTCACATGTGAGACATCACGCACAGTCAGGTTGTTCTAACATGCGGGTGGTCATTTATCCCGAGCGCTCGGAATCGCAGCGCTGGTTATTCCGATGCGAATTGTATCCACCCGGTTTTATCGTGGTAAATTTCCGAATTCCCCTGTGAAATGCCGATTGCTGATGGCGGTCACAAACTATTGAAATCAAATACCCATTGCAGAGAGGTGCATGTGGTATGGTGGTTAGGGAAGTGCTGTAATTTTTTAAAAAAGTGGACAATCGCTGTTGTGATGGACATAACGGCAGAAATACCGTTGATGTTTTGTAAAGGTATGGAGGAGGAAGCTTGCTGGGGCGGCGGCATAACTGACGGCATGGAGGGGGTGTTTCATGATGAACCACCTATCGGCGGGAGACACGGCGAGTGCTGTTCACTATATCCTTGTCTTTGCAGGTGGGCTGCTGTGGAGGCCGGAGAGCAGTGAAGAGAGACAGTCGTTGATCAGCGCCTTGAGTCACCGGATTCTCAGTCATGCCGACGTACCGATAAGGAGTGCGACAGTGAATTTCCCGGGTGGTGTCAACATGACGTTACTCAGGACGCGGAGAAACTAAGGGATGAAATCGATCATTATCGTGATTGACGGCGTCGGCCCCGTCCTGTTTGAACGGAGCGCAAAAGCACGGCGAATGAACATTTCGGTGAGACCCGGAGGAAACGTGAGAGTTGCCGTTCCGCGGGGGGTGTTATTCACGCAGGCCGAGCATTTTGTCTATGCCAAACGTTACTGGGTGCAAAAGCATCTGACCGCACAGCAGTCGAAAAAAGCGCAGAATGCACCGGTTGCAGATAGGGCAGGGGATATCAACCGCACCCATGCGAGGACAACCCTCATTACCCGGCTCAATGAGCTCGCTGGGATGCATGGATTTACCTATGGGCGAGTTTTTATTAAAAACCAGAAAACAAGATGGGGGAGTTGTTCCGTTCGTAACAACATAAACCTTAATATGAACCTCATACGATTGCCCCGACACTTGATAGACTATGTGCTGCTGCACGAGTTGGTTCATACGCGGATCAGGAACCACAGCGTTGAATTCTGGTTGGAACTGGATATGTATGTGGGTAATGCAAGAAAACTTCGTGCTGAGCTGAATGCGTATCCGTGAGGGTTATTGAGGGAACTATGAGTCGTATCGGGGAAAATGAAGGTTCTAACAGAATAATGCGAAAGGATGCATGCATGTGGTGAGGCCGTCCATTTATCCGGAAGCCCGATCTGATAAATCGGTGGGAAGCCGGGATCGGCGCCGGGTATACTGCATCTCCGACAATAAGTGTTTCACCCCGATATGAAAGGGAAGGGGATCCATTGTTTAAATAATCGGCGGGAGTGAGCGGGTCGGACAGACTTCACCTCCGATGGATTATAAAACATGTTATATAAAGAGTAATTCCACGCTTGCCCGAATAATCCTTGACATAGCCGGCAGAGAAGCATATGGTTCAAGCACGTTTTAAGTCGGTTTTGGTCCATGCCCCCAGAGCCTATGAAAGGTTGCTGGGGGTTTTTTTAGAATTTCATAGAAAGACGGTTGTCCATAAGTCAGTTTTCTCCGCTGGGAACCAGTGCATCTTTGTTCATGTCTCCTTGCCGAAAAGCTAAAATTCGTGATTACAACATCAAATAATGAGAAGAGTAACACCGCGGGTCTTTAGTCTCTTTCCAGACGCGGTTGTGATGTGTCCGGAAAAAGAGGGGAAGGGCGGAATCACCATAAATGATGTGCTGAAATTTGTGGATACTACCGAATGATATAAGGGGAGAAACATGGCACGACAAAGTCAAAACAAGTTCATCAAGCGACAAAAGGAACTCGATCGCATGCGAAAAGCGAACGAAAAAATGGAACGGCGACAAGGCAAGAAAAATAAAACGGAAGAGTCGAAAGAAACCGTAATAGTGGATCAGCCATAACATCTTTCCATTTTTCACAATGAAGAGTTAATTATCCGCCATAGGGCGGAAAGGCCGGGATTATTCCTGAGTCCTTACTAAAACAAAAGGATATGTAATGAATTTCAAATCGTTTAATTTACACCAATCAATCGAATCGGGGATCGAAGCCCTCGGATACAGAGAGCCTACGCCGATTCAGATGCAATGCATTCCTCACATTCTCCGGGAACGGGATGTCATGGGTCTGGCCCAGACAGGTACAGGGAAGACCGCCGCATTTGTGATTCCCGTCATGCAGCGTCTCATAAATGGTCCGCCGAAAAGCATTCGAGCGCTCATCATTGCTCCGACACGGGAGCTGGCTGAACAGATACACAACGCAGTGTGTCAGCTCGGTCAGCAGACGAAACTGACGAGCGTTGCCGTTTATGGAGGCATGAAAAAAGAACTTCAGATTAAAAAACTTCGTGAAGGAGCTGAGATTGTTGCGGCATGCCCGGGACGTCTCTTGGATCTTATGGACCAGAAGGTGATCAACCTGTCCTGTCTTGACGTGCTTGTTCTTGACGAAGCGGACAGAATGTTTGATATGGGCTTCCTGCCGGATATCCGGAAGATCATGAAGCGTCTGCCGGTAAAGCGCCAGACGTTACTGTTCTCAGCAACCATGCCCGATGATATCCGGGGACTGGCGCAGGACATTCTTTGCGATCCCGTTACCATACAGATCGGAAACACCGCGCCCGTATCCACGGTATCTCATGCCCTCTATCCTGTGGAATCCCATCTCAAAAGAAATCTTTTAATGAGACTGATGAAACATATGGATGCTGAATCGGTGCTCATATTCACCCGCACAAAGGTCAGGGCAACTCGTCTCGCGAAGGAAATGAAGAAATCCGGTTTCTTCGCAGCATCGCTCCAGGGGGATCTTTCTCAGCAAAGACGACAGTCCGCACTCAAAGGATTTCGAAGCGGTAAGTATAAGATACTTGTAGCCACCGATATCGCTGCTCGTGGCATCGATGTTTACGGAATATCTCATGTGATCAATTATGACATGCCCGATACCGTTGATGCGTACACCCATCGTATCGGTCGCACGGGCCGTGCCGCCCGGACCGGAGAGGCATTTACCTTCGTGACAAGCAAAGATCGGGCTTTTGTGTGGACTATCGAGAATGTTCTCGGTGAGAAAATCGAACGGCGAACAGTGGAGGATTTCGATTACACCGTGCCGGCTCCCGCGAAAACCGTCGGATTTGCTCCCCCGCGGCGACCTGTGAGGCAGCAGAGGCTGACGCGGTCCATTGAACAGTTCCCGGCGCAACAGGGGATTGTCGCTTCACCAATGGCGGATTGCCTGACCGGATCACATTCATTGTCACGGAAGACACCCCTCTTCAAGTCTTCCCGGGCGAAATCGCGAAAATTGTGTAGAATTAAGTGACCGTAATGACATGAAAAGCTGTGTGGGTGCCTGTGTGGTTTCATGCCATAGATTTACCTGGAGGGGACAAAACAATTGTGAAAGTCCGATAAAACCTGTTATAGTGCTGAAAAATCGGCACGGGATGGACCATATGGATGTATGTGCGGGCGATGTAAAATTTTCCATCGAAGCATACAGACTGTTCCAGAGTTGATATCGTTACCGATTCAATAACTGTAGAAAACGGTGTAAAGGGAAAAGATCAGGGGAATCTACTCCTCATCAAATGAATGCACATAATGAAATCAGATATCTTTTCCGATTTCATACGATCTACGGATTTTTCTTTTCAATCTGAAAAAAAATAATTTTTTAAACACAGGAAATTTAAATAAGCAGTCGACATTGATCATAGTCATCTTTCGCCCACTATCACCACATGTATTCTGTCGTTTAATGTGAGATACTGCCGAGGGATAGTCTGTTATGGCTGACTGATGCAAATGAATAATCTGTTGCGAAACAGTAACGGGAGGTACCTGACATGAATGAAAGTGCTGAAACAGGTAGCAAGAAACTTTCCCGATTAAAAAAACCCGCCGCAATCATGGCGGGTCTGATCGTGCTGTATGCAATTGTCGGTTTTCTCATCATACCACCGATCATAAAATCACAGATGGAAAAAGGCATATCCGAAAGGTTGAACGCGCAGGCGACGGTGACGGACGTGGCGATGAATCCCTTTGCGCTGTCAGCGACGGTGAAAGGATTCAGGCTGACCGACTCCGCCGGTGAACTGTTCGCAGGCTTCGAGGAACTCTATGTTAATTTTCAACTGTCATCTCTTTTTCGATGGGCATACACATTCAGTGAAATTCGTTTGACTGAGCCGGAAGGTCTCATAAAGGTTCAGCCGGACGGTACCCTGAACTGGGCCACGCTTGTACCCCCGACTGAGTCGCAGCAAGCTGAAACCGATGTCGAAACCGAATTGGTCCCTGTCGTGATACACGAATTAAACATTGAAAACGCCCGCCTTGATTTCACTGATCTGTCACGGCCGACATCTTTCGAGGAAAGTGTTTTCCCGATCAACATATCGCTGAAGAATTTCACGACACAACGGGAACGTCATGGCCTCCACAGTTTTACCGCATCCCTGGGCAAAGGCGGAACTCTGAGCTGGGAGGGCACTGTATCGGTTAATCCGATCCGTTCGCGGGGAAGCATTGCAATGCAGGGGCTGATCGTGCGGACGCTCTGGGAGTATATCAGTGATCAGGTCAATTTTGAAGTGACTGATGGGTCAATGGACATGACGGCTCAGTATGATGTCGGTGTTGAGGGCAATGACATCATGATCTATCTGGGTGAGGGGACTCTGAAGTTGATGGGCTTCATCCTGACTGAGAAGGACGGCACAGAACCGATCATGTCAGTGCCGCTCGTGGACTGCCGGGGGATTGCAGTAAACTACCCCGCCAATGAAGTATCGATTGAGTCGATCAGTACCGTTGATGCCAAGATTGTCGGGTGGCGTTCCCGGGACGGTAACTTGAATTATCAGGCATTATTTGCTCCGTCTCCGGCGAAAACGAGGGAGTCCCTCTCCCCAACAGTGTCGAATGGGAAAACACCGCCTCAGAAAGAGTGGTTGATCGATGTTCATGATCTGTCACTGAAAAATTATAGCGTATACTTTGAAGACCGGACGCAGGCAACCCCGGTGCACATCAATCTTGATCCGATCAGCCTGAGCATAAAAAAGGCGAGCAACCGGAAAGATACAAACGCAGAGATCGCCCTTGGCATGACCGTGAATGAAACGGGTATGGTGGAAGTTGACGGTACCGTTGGAATGAACCCGCAGATTGCAGACCTCGCCATCAAGGTAAGGACCCTCGCTTTGAGGCCTTTTCAGCAGTATGCCGGCACTTTTGCAAAAATTGCAGTTATCCGGGGCACCGCGGGTATTGACGGCCGCGTTCGCTTTGATGCCGTTACACCTGAAAACCCTGAAATGAGCTACCGCGGCAACTTTCGTATCGATGAGCTTCAAGTCAATGATCCGATGCGTTCCGAGGATATTCTGAAGTGGAAGTCCCTCGCACTGAACAATATCGCTGTCGACATGCAACCGATGAAAGTCAGTATTGCAGAAATAGCAGCGGTTCAACCATACATCAGGGTAGCCGTCTGGCAGGATGGCACGACAAATCTTGCCCGTGTGATTGTGCCGAAGGAAGACACGGAAGAAACAGCTGACGCCGATCAGCCTGCAGGAAAGCCTGCCGGAGTGGAATCGGCGTCCGGTCAAGAGGCGATGCCCGTAAAAATCGATATCATTCGTATAAAGAACGGTTCGATGAACTTCTCAGATTATTCGCTCAAACCGAATTTTGCCACCGGAATTCAGAGGCTCAACGGCACAATAAAGGGGTTGTCGTCAGATCCTGCCGCACGAGCTGATGTTGCACTGGAGGGTGCAGTCGACAGATATGCTCCCGTGAAGATAACCGGGAAGATCAATCCTCTGAGCCTTTCCAAATATGCCGATGTAACACTGTCCTTCAAAAATATGGAACTGGCATCACTCACGCCCTATTCTGGCAAATTTGCAGGATATAAAATCGATAAAGGCAAGATGTCCCTCGATTTCCGTTACAAGATTCTGGGAAACCGCCTCAATGGAGAGAATAGAATCTTTCTCAACCAGTTGACGCTGGGGGAACGCGTCGACAGTTCCGACGCGCTGAATCTGCCGATAAGGCTTGCCATAGCCCTGCTCAAAGATCGAGCCGGAAACATTGATATCGACCTGCCGGTTCAGGGAGATCTCGCAGATCCCGAATTCAGTTACGGCCGTCTTATCGGGAGAGCGCTGGTCAACCTGCTTACCAGGATCGTCACCGCTCCCTTTGCGGCGCTGGCCGGCCTGGTGGGCGGCGGTGAAGAGCTGAGCTACATAGAGTTTGCGTACGGCGATGCCGGGTTACCTCCACAGCAGGTTGGAAAGCTCGATACGCTGGCAAAGGCGTTGTATGAGCGTCCGGCAGTGAAACTTGAAATCAGGGGAACTGCGGAACGGGAAGCGGATCGGGCGGCGCTGGCGGAAAAAGCACTGGTCCGTCACCTCAGGGAACTAAAGGCTGAAGAACTTCAAAAGGCAAAAAAGAAAGTTCCCGATTCTCTTGATGATATGGAACTTTCAGACAGTGATTATGAACGTCTTCTGATGATGGCATACCGGAACAGAGTGGGTGATAAACCGGTGGCGGCGGATGGCGAAAAGGGAGAAAAAGTCAATTTGACGGAAGCGCTGACAATGAAGCTGATCGAAACTTTCCACATTGAAGAGATTGACCTGACGCAGCTGGCCCGTGAACGGGCGCAACGCATCAAGGGATATCTCATTCGTCATGGAAAGATAGAGAGTGAAAGATTGTACCTGCTTGATGTTCAGATTGACGACAAGCCGTCAGGCACTTCAGCCAGGACAGTGCTTTCACTCTCATAGATCAAGATGTGGTTCTTTGTTTTTACGATGCATCGCTGACTGCCGTTCATCATAGGGAAAAGTTCGCGGCAGAGGACAGACAGCGCACCCGCTTATTATTGAATGAGGAATCCGCAATGATGAAAAAGTTCAAACGAAGTATCCTGCTTGTCATTATGACAGTCATGGTGTGTGTTATGCCCGGGGAAGCGGCGTCGCAGACCATGCATATACCGGTGACCATTGATTACCCCCTTCTGAGGTCCATGGTCATATCGAGTGTGTTCACCGATCCGGATCAAACCGTGCAGGTTCTGTATTTAAACAATGGCTGTACATCAGTCGTTTTGTCAGACCCGTCCTACAGGGCGGAACAATCTCATGTCCGCGGTGATTTCAGGCTGAAGGTGAAATCCGGCGATTATTCACGGACAGGGTGCGTCAAGCCTGTTGAATGGGATGGATACCTCTCGGTGCTTCAAACCCCGGTTATCAATCGGCAAGATTGGGTTCTCTCGTTCAAGGCTGTCGAATATCAACTCCTCGATGCCGATCATAAACCCGCGGTGGTTCCTGAAGCATTACGCGAACTCATTGACGTGTGGGCATATGACTATGTGAATCACATTTCCATCAATCTGTTGCCACCTTTCGAACAATTCAAGGTGTTGTTACGTGAAGTATTCCATCCGGAACTCCAGTCTTCAGCGGTAAAAATGATTGCCGGCATGACCGCGGAAAGGCCCGTATGTGACAATGATGCACTGAGAATTTACCTGCGGTTCATGACCGATGAGGTCATGAAAAAGAAAAAAGAGCTTCAGAAGCTTCATGGATCAGCTCTACAGCAGGAAGACTCAGCGGAACTCTGGAAGACGCTGGACTCGTTCTTCGTGTTCATGATCCACACACTGGCTCCGGAAACCCTCACCGCGGATGAGAAGCAGATCCTTCTGGATACCCTTCTGGATACGCGGTATTCTTTTACGACTGCGCTGTCGCAGGGAATAATTACGAAAGATCTTGTAAGAGCGGAATTAGCTGCGGCATGGCGGGAATCGGCTCCCGTGTTCAGGAAACATCTCGGCGGCGGTTCCTCGCAGGATATCATGAGCTGCCTGGCGTTTTTTACGGTCGGCGATGCACTTGCAGTTCTCGACAGACTGGTTGAAGATCTTGGAATCGAGATCAACGAAAGAACCCTGAGGATGATGGCTTCTCTTTTATGCAAAGGAAAAGAGGTGCCTCTTGAATACGAGTCAACCGTGGATGAAACGTTGAAAGGTGTGCTCGATATCAAACAGCAGTTTCCAGACCCTGTGAAGCAGCCGAACCAGTCATCATTACGTCGTATGATCGGGATATCCTTTGCAGCTTTCATTCCTTCGTATGCGTGGGCCGCGGAATACGGGAAAATGCCATCGGCTGAATATATGAACCGGTGGGTCTATTCCAGGAAAGATATTGATCCGTATCTCGACAGGGTTAAAGACCTTCTAAAACAAATTTCTGAATCGACCATCAAGAACGGTAAAATTCCTGGAGACTATCATGATCTCTATCGGCTCATCGTTTTTTCCACTACCTGGCAGGAAAGCTGCTTCCGGCAATTCAGGATGAAGGATGGAGCCGTTACCTATCTTCGATCATATAACAATACCTCAGTGGGAATTATGCAGATTAACGAGATTGTGTGGAGAGGGATTTATGACCCGAAGAAATTGCGATGGGACATCCGATACAACATGACCGCGGGTTGCGAAATTCTCGAGCTTTATCTGTGCAGATACGCATTGAAGAGAATCGAGAAACTCCAGTTGGAAAGCAAAATCGATGATGACACCTTGGCCCGTACCGTTTATGCCATGTATAACGGCGGACCAAGAGATTTCTATAAATTTCTCAAACGCAACAGAACGGGAGAATACTATCGAAGTGATCTGCTCTTCTGGGACAAGTATCGGTGGGTGAAAAACCGAGAGTGGTCTAATATACGCTTATGCCTCATCGGCGGTTGAGCAATCATTCAGTCATGCTTTTTTGTAATGCGGTGAATCCCGCGCCGTCGATATGACAACACGACATGGCATAGCCGTACCTCACAGCCTTCCGCTTCCTCTCATGGTGTCCCGACATTGAACCGGGGGTTACTGCCATGCAATGACATGGGAAAGCGGGCTCTCAGCTCCCACCATCCTGGTCCTGTAAAAATGGCAGCCTATCCTTTTTCCTGTAGACGAGAGCCTGGCAGGTGGCGATGAGGCTGTTGTTGCCGTCCTTAACAATGATAGAGTATTGCGCCGTTCGTGAAGTTCTGCTTACCTCAGATGCCTCAGCTCTCAGACATGTACCGATGAGAGGCGGTGCCACGTAGGTGACATTCATGTTAAGGGCCACGGCTGTTGTTCCGTGGGAATTTGAGGCGACTTCAAATGCTTCATCGATGAGGGAAAAAATGGCCCCTCCATGTGATGTTCCTTGTATATTCGCCATCTCGGGAGTAACATTCATTTCCACGAGTGCATAACCCGCGTCGATCGAGATCAGCTTCAAGCCCATCAT
The DNA here is from genome assembly GCA_011056835.1 of Deltaproteobacteria bacterium. Classification (GTDB taxonomy): domain Bacteria; phylum Desulfobacterota; class Syntrophia; order Syntrophales; family UBA6807; genus DSDU01. The sequence goes on along the minus strand of DSDU01000015.1, from coordinate 9,119 downwards.
GCGGGCGAACGGTTCATCCGAAACCTTTCGGGCAATCGCCTTATAAACTTCCTGCCTCATCCGTCCCATCCCTCATTATGATTTATACTGTTGATACGATGCAATGTCCCCGTCAGACATTACTGTCGGCCGGTCCATCGAAGCCATAGTGCCGTTACAATCCCCCAGACTATGTTGAATGCGACGACAAACAGGGGCGTCCACAGCCCGAGATCAACCCCCATAAACCCTTTGTGCGCTTTATAGGGAAAAATGATACAAAGCTGTGTCAATGTCGGCGCGAGACTGAAAAGAAGACCTCTCGCAAACCACCGGCTTTTAAGAATTGGGAGAAGAAAGAGAAAGCCCCACAGTCCGCCCCATACAACATGAGGGTAGAGAAACGATGGCGTGAAGGCCGGGGCGATTTTGACACCCAGCGCTGCAGTGATTCCCACGTGGCCCGAAAGCCAGACGACGAAACCTTTTCCCAGGCCGCCAAGTGCTCCTGCGGCGAATGCCAGTGAAATTGTCCTGAGGAACGATCTCATAGTTATACCTCTCTCCATATGCAGTGGTCGCATTGTAGCGTATCACTGGCTGGAACGCAAAGGCATAGTAAAAGGCATGAGTATCTCCCGGTAAATTCGTTTTCCCACATCCGGTGTAAAGAAACATCGGCCCGATGTATTCGCAGAGACAGGCTCAGCGTTTTATTGCATGACGAAACTATCCGGCGAAGATTCATAAAATGGAACAGCAGCATGAAAGGATCGTATTGGACAGTGGCTCACGAGGTAAGAAGGACGGCAGCCAGTCATCCCTGTTCATGCCTTGACGGAACGATCTTTCACTCGATGATCGTCGGTTGAAACGATATCGACAGTCTGAGATGATTCGTGAAACAGGATTACAGTCTTGCCTGACAAGATCTGCCGCATTACCTGATCGATTTTCCGCTGGAGCGGTACGTCCGTTTCTCCATAATCGGTTCCGTCGCGGGTCACGAACTCCTCAATAAGCGATTTGAGAGATTCCGAGGAAAGCCGCTCATGGGGTATTATCACAATGGAGTCGTTATCTTGTTTGTTTTCCAATGGATTGCTTCCTCAGAATTCTACAAAGCGAGAGGCGACAGACCCCTGATAGCCCGTGCTTCATTGCACCTCATCAGGTCAGCAACATCAGTGTACCATGTGCCGTTATGAAATGTGATGCCGAATTGTCGGCAGGGGCTTGGCCGATTGTCATAAATGGTGCAGGAAACAAACCTGCCTACGTCACCGGAGAGGGCGATGCATCTCGGCTGCTTCTGGTTTGTTCCCTTCATACAGCGTCTGAATGCAGTGAAATCTTCCGTCATTTCCGGGGGAACGATGTCCCCCATTCCTTTCAGGAAGCAGGGCTGACGAAATCACAGGTCGTCATTCGCTGATGTATACGTGTGCCGAAGAGCTCTCAAAGGAGAAACCATCAACAAGATGGATGATACGCCTCATTGTGTTGCTGTCAAGAAGATTTTTCTTGACTGAAGGAGGGGTGTGGAGTTGCCTGAGTCGCGTCGTAGATTTATTAAAAATGGCATGGGCAGTGAAAATGAGCGGTAACAACAACCTCTCGGTAGATGACTGTTTCCCTTTTAACTATGCTCCTGTGTTTTGTGAAATGTCACCTCGGGCCATGCCTCCATGCACCGTTCCAGGCGCCACTCGCTGGAGGAAAGAAAGGTGGGACGTCCCTCGAAGTCGTGAGCAAGTGAGTTTCTGTTGTCCGCTTCAAAATCTTTCATCCGCTTCGTGTCGTCACAGCTGACCCAACGGGCGATGCTGTATGGTGCGGGTTCGTAAACCGTGTCGGCGCCGTACTCGGACCTCAGCCGTTCGGCGGTGACGTCAAACTGGAGGATTCCCACTGCTCCCAGGATGTAATCACTCTTCCCCAGCGGCCGGAAGACCTGAACGGCCCCTTCCTCTGACAGCTGAACGAGACCCTTATGGAGTTGTTTTGTCTTCATGGGGTTCTTCAGGCGTACGCGGCGAAAGTTTTCCGGAGCAAAGTTGGGAATGCCGATGAACTTCAGCGGCTCGGATTCTGTAAAGGTATCTCCGATCTTAATAGTGCCGTGGTTGTGAATGCCGATGACATCCCCGGGATAGGCCTCTTCGACATTGGTGCGGTCCTGAGACATGAAGATTGTTGCGTTGGCAATGGTGATTTCCTTTCCGGTCCGGTGATGAATCACCTTCATACCCCGGCGGAATGTGCCTGAACAGACCCGGAGAAAAGCAATGCGATCACGGTGAGCAGGATCCATGTTTGCCTGAATTTTAAAGACGAATCCAGAGAATGTTTCTTCATATGGCGATACTTCTCTGGTCAGCGTCGGACGGACGGCAGGAGCGGGTGCCATTTCCACGAATGAATCAAGCAGTTCTTTCACGCCGAAATTATTGATGGCGCTGCCGAAAAACACAGGTGTCTGATTCCCCTTCAGATAGTGGTCAAGTTCAAAGGGGTTGGCTGCTCCCTCCAGCAGTTCTATGCTTTCGCGAAGTTCCCCGGCCTGGCTTCCCAGAATTTGATCAAGGCGGGGGTCGGAGAGATCATGAATTGTGACTCCCTCATGAGCGTGTGTGTTTCCTCCGGCTTTGAACAGGCGCAGTTCCCGGCGGTAAAGATTGTAGACACCCTTGAACGATTTGCCCATGCCGATCGGCCATGAGAGAGGGACGCACTCGATCTGAAGGTTTTCCTCAATGTCGGAGAGCAATTCCAGTGGTAAAAGTCCATCCCTGTCAAGCTTGTTGATAAAGGTGATAATAGGAGTGTTGCGCATGCGGCACACTTCCATGAGCTTTTTCGTCTGCGGCTCGACGCCCTTGGCGCTGTCGATGACCATGAGGGCGCTGTCAACGGCAGTGAGCACACGGTAGGTGTCTTCGGAGAAGTCCTGGTGACCCGGTGTGTCGAGAAGATTGATCTCATAGTTACCGTAGTTGAATTTCATGACCGACGTGGTCACGGAGATGCCTCGCTCCTGTTCTATATTCATCCAGTCGCTTGTGGCATGGCGGGCTGCTTTACGGGCCCTGACAGCCCCGGCCTGCTGGATGGCGCCGCCGAAAAGCAGAAGTTTTTCGGTCAGTGTGGTTTTGCCCGCATCGGGGTGACTTATGATACCGAAATTACGGCGCCGATCCACTTCTTTTTTAAAGTGTTTATTCACATTCATACCCTCAAAACGTTTAACGATATAAAAAACCGGGCCGACAGAGCCCGGTTCCCGAAAAGCTTAGATACAATAATTCACGGACAGACGTCAATGATTATTTTGCCCCCTCATTCCCTTCACTTTGCACACGACACCGGGAGAATCTCACCACGATGCCGGTGGCCCGCTTGAATGCCGAATTACGTTGACTCCTCCCGGGAACTTCCCTATACTTTTCCGAGTAAAAGCAAGTTTTTATAAATATATATACTGTGGCGGGAATAGATGAAAAGGAGGGGCAGTCGTTGGCTTCTAAACTATGTGTGATCATCCCGGCGTATAACGCATCGAGAACAATACGTGATGTGATAACGGGGGCATTGAAGCATGTTCCCACCGTCATCGTTGGTGATGATGGTTCCACCGATGAGACGGCAGATATTGCCAGACGTGCAGGAGCGACGGTCATCGCCACCGGCGGAAACCGCGGCAAGGGATATGTATTGCAGATGCTCTTTCGGAAATTGATCGAAGATGGCTATGATGCCGCCATTACGATCGACGCCGATGGTCAGCACGACACAGAGGATATTCCCGCCTTCATCGAGACGCACCGTCAGCATTCTCACGATATCATTGTAGGATCAAGAATGCACGAGCAGGAAGTGATTCCACGGGCACGATATAATTCAATGCATATTGCCCGATTTTATATTTCTCTTGCGGCAAACCAGTTTATCGAAGACACACAGTGCGGCTACCGACTGTACCCCATAGCCTTGATCAGGAATCTCACATTGACGACTGGAAAATATGTTACGGAAACGGAAATATTAATCAAAGCAGGAGATGCCGGGGCGGTGATACGGTGTATGGATGTTAAAGTGATTTACGGCAACAGCGGCAGTTATTATCGGCCTGTCCTCGATACAACGGCCATCACGGCCTACGTCGTTACGTATCTCATCATGAAATGGTTCAAGGAAGCCTTTGTGCCGAACAGGCCGTTCACATACACACAAACCAATATTATGAATCTTATGGGGCGAAACAAAATCATAAACATGCTGTTTCAAACGGCAGTCGTTATCGTTTCCATTTTTGTCTGTTCCCTTTATTTTATCCAATACAAAACGATGCCGAATCTCATTAGGAATAATTTTGCATCTCTTCGGGGACAGGAAATAAACTTTTCCCGAATCGTCCTTGCATCCTACATGCTGCCGGTGGTTCTGCTGCTCATAATAGCAGAGAAAGCGGCAGGTATTCTGGGATTTGATATCAGGACGGTTGACGGGTTCATAAGACGATACTACCCTCATTTATGGACGGTTCGTGAAGTGAACCCGTCATAAAACCGAACGATGCCGATCACCAGTAACGGCTCAATACTGTTACTGTTTCTCAATTCCATGCCTGTTTACCTCCCGGAGAAAACATTCCCGCATAAGCTGTTGCCGAGAGAAAAATCGTGAAAGACAGATATCGACTGATGCCTGCCTGATTATGGTATACGGAATCGTGACTACGTAAAACAGGTGACTGCCGAATCGAGGAAACCGGGATACCAAATGGGCGATATTTAAAGTAAGAGATTGACGGCATAATGTAATAGATGGTATCAATTCGACAGGCATCGTTTTCCTGAGTGGGGGCGCTCAGGTATTCCTTTCTATCTAAATCACACAACAAAACTATTTCTTTCAAGGACTCGAAAAAGCCAAAAAGGAGGGTTTTATGTCAGGTACTCTCGAAGGACTGAAGGTATTGGATTTTACCACTCTGCTTCCCGGCCCGTATGCCACCATGGTTCTTGCCGATCTGGGAGCCGATGTACTGAGAGTCGTTTCCGGTTCCCGTCCCGATCTGGTGGATTTTTTCCCGCCTTTTATTCCCGGGACGAAGATCTCCGCGGCGTCGGCCATGCTGGGGAGGAATAAACGCTTATTGACCCTGAATCTCAAAGATCCCCGGGCAATCCCGATCATTCATCGGCTTCTTGACGATTATGATGTCGTCATCGAGCAGTTTCGACCGGGTGTGATGGCGAAATTCAAGCTTGATTATGAAAGTCTGAAGGCAGTGAATCCTGCCGTTATTTATTGCTCAATTACCGGTTACGGCCAGACGGGTTCAATGGCAATGCGGGCAGGTCATGACATGAATTACATTGCCCGTTCCGGTCTCGCCTCCTACACGGGACGGAAAAGCAGTGGTCCCAGTCTCGTGGGGATGCAGATCGCCGACGTGGCGTCCGGTTCCTATAATGCCGTTATCGGCATTCTTGCTGCAGTAATCCATCGGGGCGTCACGGGGAAGGGACAGTTTATCGATATCTCAATGACCGACGGCATGATCGCATTCAATGCCATGTATGGTGCCGGTGCCCTGGTGGATGGCAAGGACCCCGAGCTTGAAGGAATCCTGCTGAACGGCGGATCGCTCTACGATTATTACGAAACGAAGGACGGTCGGTATATAAGCTTCGGAGGGCTTGAACCCCAGTTCTACACCAATTTTTTCAACGCGATCAATCGCCCCGATCTGATCCCGGGAGGTGTATCTCCCAAAAACATTAATGCGGTGAAAGAAGAAATCCGTAAGATCATCCTGACAAAGACGCGGGACGAGTGGGTGGCGATCTTCAACGAAACCGATGCCTGCGTTGAGCCGGTCATGACCCTGACAGAGATGTTCAATGACTCTCTGGCGAAGGAGCGAGAAATGGTGGTAAAGCTTCCCCTGCCCGATGGCGGAACGGTTGAGCAGATCGCGTGCCCTATTAAATTTTCCGAAACAAAACCTGAGTATCGGAGCATTGGAGCCACCATCGGTTCGGTAACCCATACGAAAGACGTATTCAGAGAGCTGGGCTACACCGACAGCGAGATTGAGGAGTATGAACAGTCAGGGCTCTTCAGTTAACTCCGGCGGTTAAACACGGCTGGAATATCTTGTACCTTGATATCCGGCTGCCGATAGTGTCAAGAGTCTCAACCGTTGACACTGCAATGATACGACAAGGCACGTAAAAAACAGCATTTGTATGATACGGGCTGATGAAATATGCCCGTCACGGCGCTGGCGGCTGTGGCGGGAGCTCAGTATGGCTTTGCCCAGGGCGGATCTCCGTCACGGCTGACCACGGAGACCCTCACCATGACCGGGAAAGCCGATCAGCCCCGGCAGATCTACACGGAAACGCTCACGATGACGGGACAATCCTTTCAGCCGCTCCAGATCGTTACCGATACGCTGACCATGACAGGGAAGCACTGAAAAATGCAAGGACTGTCCAAGGGAGAAGTAGCGATGATAGGCATATTCTATGGATCCACCATGGGTGCTACCGAGAGTATTGCAGAAAAAATACGTGAGATCATCGGCAGGGGAAAGACAAAACTGTATGATGTTGCTTCGACTCCCGTTGACACGTTAAATGATTATAATCTCATAATATTCGGTACCGCCACCTGGGGGGAGGGAGGACTGCCGGATGACTGGAATGCTTTTATTTCGGGATTAGATCAGGTTGATTTGTCAGGCAAAAAGGTGGCGCTGTTCGGCCTGGGGGATCAGGATCTCTTTCCCGACACCTTTGTCGACAGCATAGGAATTCTCTATGAAAAAGTATCCGGGAGGGGTGCGACGGTCGTCGGTTCATGGCCTGTTCGCGGATATCGATTCGACGAGTCGCGGGCGGTGAAAAACGGTGCGTTCGTCGGGCTTGCCATCGATCAGGAAAATCAGTCCGATGTAACGGATGAACGGATCAGAAAATGGGTTGATCAAGTGATCGCTGAGTTCGGCAGGAAATAAAGCCGGAACATGAGCGAGCAGAGTGATCGAAAAGCTTGACGTCATGATGATCCGGACGGTTTCTCCCCGTCCATGCCGTACGGATCTATAATCTCTTTGATCGGTATGGATCTCAAAATAAAAAATCCCCGCGGAAAGCAACAACGGTCATCAGTGTTGATCTCAAAGAAACAGCTTTATGTGCCTCGGCGAACTGCCGGCATGACGATACATTCCATCAGCCCCGGACCTCGAGATTCTTTTTTCACTTATGGATATCTCAAATGATCCTCTTACGTTTCACTATTCGATAGAGTCATCGGTCTGAATTTCGGCAGCGTCAGTTCTTCCGTCACATCATCCCACATGACTTCTACCGCCATGTCACAGGACACCTCGTCCGGGGTGCATCCGATGATGTTTGAGAATATGCGGGGGCCTTCAGGAAGCTCGACAATCGCCACCACATAGGGAAGATCTTCCTTGAAGCCTGGGTGATAGGGCACGTGGTAGACGGCATAGGTGTACACCCTTCCATGCCCTGCAGCGGTTATCCATACCGTATCATTTTCATGACATTCGGGGCAGAACATCGCCGGAGGCCATCGGACATGGCCGCAAGTACCGCATTTCTGGAATCTGAGTTCGCGATTCCTGCATCCTTCCCAGAACAGGCGGGAATCGTCGTTGATTTTCGGGATCGGTTTTGTATACGTTGTCATAGCTACGCCCTCCTTAGAATAATGGTGGTGTTGCACTGCAGGATTCCGCCGTTGTCGCTGCACAGGATGATCTCCGGTTCCTTCGTTCCCGTTTGCGGGCCGAGCTGTCGCTTGCCGCAACGTCCCATGAGCTGCATCACTCCTTCAGTAATCGGCGTCAGGCCCATGAAGTATGCTTCCGAAAGCTGTCCTCCTGAGGTGTTCACAGGCATGCTGCCGCCGGGCTCGATGGTGCCGCCCCGGAACCAGTCCGCACCTTCACCGGGTTTGAAGAACCCATAATCCTGCAGGGTAATCTCAACAGTGTAGGTAAAACAGTCGTAAATCTGACATGCATCGATATCATTCCTGGTAATACCGGCCATGCGGAATGCTGTTTCACCGGCGATCCGTGCCCCTGTCGGTCCGGCGAGAAAGGTTGCGCTCTGGGGGTAACCCGCCGGGTTGTGTTGCCCGAGGCCGGCAATGAGGACGGGATGATGTTTCAAATCCCGGGCACGTTCGGCTGAAGTGATGATGTACGCCCGGCCCCCGTCTGAAACCAGGCAATTATCGAAAAGCCGGAAGGGTTCAACAAGCCACCGGGCATTCATGTAGTCGTCATATGTCATGGTGCGATTATATGTCATGGCCAGAGGGTTCAGGTTTGCCCACTTGCGCTGGCCCACGGCAATGTGCTGCCATGTCTCCGGTCCGGTGTTGAATTCATGCATTGCCCTTCGTGCCGCCAGGGCGTAGCTCCCCGTTGCCCCGAAGTGTCCGAATGCCTCCTCGTCCTGGCCGAGTGCCATGAGCATCCTCGTCATGCTGTCACTGGATGCGGCATTGTGCCCGTAGGAGATAACAACGTACGTGCAGAAACCTGATTCAAGCGCGCCAACTGCGAGCTGTAGTTGACTTCGCGATCAGTTTGCATCCTGGCTGATGAAAGATGGCGTCATTCCCAAATGCTGGGCCACCATGTATGGTGTGATGTCATAAGAATCCGACGCCGGGGGGAAATGCCGGTAACAAATGAGTCCGTCAACATCTTTCTTTGTAAGGCCGGCATCATCAACTGCATTGATGATTGCCTCCAGATGAAAACTCAGTTCCGTCCGTCCGGGAATACGGCCCTGCGGCGTATAACCGACACCGACAATGGCGTACTTATCTCTGATGCTCATGAATAATCCCTCCCACAGATGGTTTATTTGCTCACCATGGAACGATGATGCCTTACCTGATTTGATAGATGTTTCATTTCCATGCATAATGGCTTTGAAACGCTTCGGTTTATGTCATCCCGGATGAGATTATATTCTGAACGAGACTGATATCTCAAGGAAATTTCCAGGCACTTCCGGGGTGTGAATTGAAATGATTTTGTGCGAAGTGAAACGTGCGCTGTTCATACCGGAACGTATGCG
>DSDU01000243.1 GCA_011056835.1 Deltaproteobacteria bacterium | reverse complement strand
CCGAAGCTACCTGTCCACATGCAGAAAACATGGCGTTACTGCGTCCGATGCCCTATGTCTGCTCTTTCAGGGAAAGTACCCTGCATTTATAGATGTAAAAGAACATTGTGCTGAATAGTTACCATTTTTTAAGAAATTCAAATTGATCAACCGCACCGAGAACACCGAGTGAACATATGGCAGCCACTTTCACATAGTCGTCATCATGATCGGTAAGCTGAACAAGCGGCCCGATTGCGGCGGGATGGTTGGTATAGCCCAGTTCGAGGACTTTCAGGAACAGAAAGTTATCCTCGCTTCCCTCTATTTCCTGCACTAGCGCTTCCACCTTTTCTCGCGGCATCTGGAGGTCGAAGGAAAATCGATTTATTTTTGATGCGAGTTCCTTCACCATTATTGACAGTGGTATGCTGTAGCACGGATCGACCACTTCCTTCATCGACCACATGGGAACCTTGCCGATACGGAAATAAAAGGCGAGCTTCTTGGTCTCTCCGTTGCTCACATAGTCCCCGCTCACGATCGTTGCAGTCTGAAAAGGAGAAAATCCTGTGCTTCGATGATTCCGAATACGGTACTTTCTGACGATAAACCGGAGAGGCGTATCATCCGATTCGGATGCCACGACGGCAATGCCCCGGGAATTCAATTCCTGGATAAGATTTTCCCGGAGAAATGCCATTTCGTCTTCGATGTTTTTCAGATTAACCTTTAACCTTCCAACGGAAAAATTTTTATCGTCTCCTACTCTCTGATCCTCTATCTTCAAACCGGTTTCCGCATCGCCTTTATCGGTATAGAGCGACGCGGAGGGCGTAGGCGTTTTGACATAATAGTTCTGGGCACAACCACTCATGAATATCAGTGCAACAGCAACAAGAACCAGAACAGGTCCCTTCATTTTCATCGTCATATCAATCTCCTTTCACATTTACAGAATCCTCTGTGTTCACAACAATGCCGGGATACGAGTCCCTCATCATCTGAAATATATTGCATGATACACTGATTTACCGTGTTCGTAAAAAACCCCGGCGGCGCCTCATATATTCCCACAATGGCCCCCTGACCCCGAAGCGCCGTAACTTTTTCTGCAATTCCTGCGTCATATTAATATTCAGCCCCGGAAATATCCAGTTTGAGTGAGTCTGCGAGTACTGCTCAACAAAGGGAAGGATTCCATGTTCGATCGCCTCAGAAAGATAGAACACCGGCTTCAGGAAATCAGTATTCGGTGCAATATATCCTTCTTTCATGGCCTTAGACGATAATGTGGTTCCAGGGAATATCCGGATACCGATCATACAGATAACAGCTGTCGGAGACATGTCGTTCACCGTGTTAAAAGTATGATGAACACTGTCCGGAGTTTCCCCCGGACCTCCAATAATGAGGGAATGACAGAATGACATCCCCGCATCCCGGCATACCGCCGATGCGTTCCTGAGGTCATCAACGGTAAAGTTCTTTCCAAGATTGCCCAGCATGACATCATCGGCGGAGTCACTGCCGAATTCCACACTGGTGCATCCCGCTTCAATCATCAGATCAATAAGGCGATGTGTGACAAACCGTGGATTGGCATAACAGCTCCAGGAAACTGAAATGTTCCGTTTAATTATCTCCCGACAGATCGATTCGGCATGATCTATGGGCGCGTTGAACACATTATCAACGACAAATATATTCGTTATACCCAGATCGAGCATCTGCTCAATTTCATCACAGATGCGACCGGGATTCCTCAGTCTGACTCGGGCACCTTCGATGATAGGATAGGTGCAATAAATACAGGTGAAGGGACATCCTCTTTTTGTCTGAATGTTGCCCATGCCGCCCCATCGCAAATAGCCTTCGTTGTCAAACCCTGTCCGATCGGGAAGGGGCAGTGCGTCAAGGTCGACGAATTTACCATGTCGTCCGTCGATGATCCTCGAACCCTTGTATTTGTGTAAAGCACTGCTTCGTTCACATTGTCTCAGAAATTCCAGAAACGCCGCCTCCCCTTCGCCGATGATCCCCACGTCGGCATCCAGGTATGAGATCAGTTCGTCGGGAAGTAAAGCAAAAGCGCTGCCGCCGAGAACGATCAATGGATCGCCATGCTTTCGGATTGTTTCAATAACCTTACGATAGAACGGCAGATAGGTTATGTAATGGGGATAACTTACATTATCTATATTTCGGAGCGACAGTCCCACCACATCGGGGTCAACAGAATGAAGTGCCGATTCGATCGAACTGTCGTAATCATCGGAAAAACAAAGATCGAGTATTTCGTGGTTTATCCCGTCGCGCTTCAAAATGGCGGAGAGTTGAGCAAGACCGAGCGGAAAGACGGGATCGGGGAGTGATTCCACATTGGGTGATACAAGGAGAACATTCATGCCTGCTCACCGCCTACGCCATCGTAAAAATTAAGCTGCTGCTGCCACCACCGAAGGTATTGCTCGTCATCATGGTTACCAGCACGGATCCTGATGCGCCTATATTCCACTGAAGGTCAGTGCAAGCTCCATCGATAAGGATATCAGTGGTTACTGCCGGCAGGGGTACCCCCGCATGCATACTCAGGAGCACTGCGGCTGCTCTGACAATGCCGGAACCTCCGAAATCTCCTATACGATATTTGAGCGGCGACACCGCAATCTCATCTTCTTTTTTACCGAAGATCCGGCGTAGCATGGCAGCTTCCATCGTATCGAGTTCTCTCGAATAATTGGCTGAGATATCGATTTGATCGATATCATCGGGGCCGACGCCGGCATCTTCCATGGCGCTGGTCACCGCACGGGCCGTCTGTATTCCTTCGGCATCATATCGATTGATTGCCACTGCACCTCCCGTGATGATGCCAGATTTCAGGCAGCCGTAAATTCTTGCATTTCGACTCCGTGCAAACTCGGATCGTTCCATAACAAGCATACCCGCGCCCTCACCAAGAACAAGACCGCCGCCGCGGAGGGGTTGGACAGTTTCCCCTTCACTTACCGTAATTCTATTCAGGGCACGGACGGCATCGTAGCAGGAATACTGCATTGCCGACAACTCGTCGGCACCTCCTACGAGAACGACATCGACCAGATTCTGCAACAGGATGTTTCGGGCATACATGATGGCGGTTTCCGAAGATATCTCATTCTGGCAGAAGGTGCTGTTCGGACCGGTAATACCGTGAAATATGGCAATATGACTGGCCGGGGCATTCGGAACCGTTTCGGGAAAGGTGAAAGGATGAGCCCCGCGAGGTCCATCTTTCAAACGCCCCTTGAAGAATTCATCCACTTTGGAACTGCTGCCGTATGCCGTCCCCATTATAATGGCAACCCGTTCACGATCGATTTCTTCAAGATTGACTCCACTGTCACTGAGGGCATCGATGCTGGCAGCAACGGCCATCCGAGACACCCGGCTCATCCTTCGATAAGTTCGCGGGGGGAGGAATCGTTCAGGTTTAAAATCGTCAATCCACCCTGCAACATTTGACCGTAGTGACGTTGTATCAAAATGTGTAATCTGTTTTATGCCGGATCGCCCCGTACGCACACCTTCCCAGAAATCATTTCGACCGATGCCGAGAGAACTGATAACTCCTATACCTGTAACGACGATTTCCGACATGTCAGCCTTCGCTATATACAATCATCATGCATTCTGATTCCCATCTTCCTGTTCCCAAGCCTTGAACCTTTTGCCTTTTTCCTTGCACCTTGATCCTTTGCTTCTATGCACCCCTGCCCAGCAATAATGACGTATTGTTGCCACCGAATGCAAAGGAATTACTCATGGCAATCCGTACATTCTTTTTTCTCGATATATTCGGAACATGGTCCAGACCACACTCAGGATCGGGGTCATCCAGGTGTATGGTCGGAGGAATCATCTGCTCCTGCAAAGCCAGAATGGTAGCTGCCGCTTCCACGGCACCCGAAGCTCCGAGACAGTGCCCGACCTGGGATTTTGTCGAACTGACGGGGGGCATGTTTCCTCGGTCGGCGGTAAAAACCATCCTGATGGCTGCCGTTTCCATCAGATCGTTCATGGGCGTTGCAGTTCCATGGGCATTAATATAATCAATCGTTTCCGGCCCGATTTCGACATTTTTCAGTGCCTGTGTCATTACTCTGCTCATCCCGCCGGAATCGGGAGCGGTTATATGAACAGCATCCGAATTGATGGCATAGCCCAAAACTTCGGCATGGATTACGGCATCTCGTCGAACAGCCCTGTCATAACTTTCAAGAACAAAAACGGCTGCCCCTTCACCAAGGGAAAGCCCTCGACGGTTTTTATCAAAGGGCCGGCAATAATACGGATCCATGAGTTTTAAGGAGTGAAAACCGGTAAAGGTTAATTCCGACAGAGATTCACTTCCACCGGCAAGAATGACATCCTGTATGCCGGCACGGATCAGGTCATACCCATATCCGATTGATGTTGCACTGGATGAACAGGCTGTACATATCGTTGACCGGTAACCGGTCAGACCGTAGCGTGCCGCAATGAGGTCTGATAACGTACATGTTGCCGCCGGCAGAAGCAGGGTTGGATATGCCGGGGACTGTCCCGTCCATTGAGCCCGCTGATAGTGCTCCCACGAAAGCATACCTCCCGCACCGCCTCCCAGAATAATCCCGATTCGATCCTTATCGTAGTTTTCAAAGTTCCGGCCCAAACCGGAAAGGGCCTCATCGGCGGCAATGAGCCCCAACAAATCGCACCGTGACACCCGCTTGATTTCTCTGGGGGAAAGATTTCCCGTTATGTCAACCGTCACCTCACCGGCAGAATGACAGGAAAAGCCATCCGTATCGAAGATGGATATGGGACCGATGCCGCAGGTACCTTCGAAAAGATTTTTTCTGAACACGGGAAGAGATTCCCCAATGGATGTTATGATTCCCATACCCGTGACGGCGACGCGCCGTTTTATCTTCCCGCTCATCGTTCTTTCCAGAATAAATTTTTTAGAAATGTAATACTGATATGAAACGTATCCTTCACCGGCCTATAGGAGGATCGATGACGGCTATTTTCGAAATAGACAGCCCTGATGGGTACATATTGTATCGTATATCCTCGTTTTCCCGCTCTCAGCAAAATGTCCGCTTCGGCATCAAAGCCATCCCGTACGACGGGGATCTGTTCCATAATCGCTCGGTCATACAACCGGAATCCACATTGAGAATCTTTTATGGTCTGACCGATCAGAAGGGTGAACAGGTACATTCCGACCATGTTCGGAACACGCCGAACCGATGGTATGTCATCCCGATGGGTCATTCTGTTTCCTACAATTATGTTCGCATGATGCGTTTTATAATGGTCTATGAATTTCGGTATATCACCGGGATCGTGCTGCAGATCGGCATCGAGGGTTATAACGGCATCGTATCCATGGATCAAAGCATCATGGAAACCGAGACGGAGGGCGTTTCCCTTACCGGTATTTGTTTCCACCTGGATAATACGTCCGCCCGCTCGTTGGGCCAGACGGGCAGTATTGTCCGTTGAGCCGTCATCGATAACAACAACCGATTCAATGTACATCCGGGCCGTCGAGACAACTGTTTCGATGGTTTCTTCATTGTTATATGCCGGTATAACGACACAGATCTTTGCACACATGAAATGATTTTTGGATATCATCAGGTCTGGCAGAATTGCAAAAGGCTGCTAATTCTCTTTTCGATTTCACCGCTGAGCCGATAAACAAGTTTTCGATCCACCGTCATAAGGACCTGCATTGTCTCTCCTCGGGCCAGTAATACTTTGGAATCCTTCAGCATAATTTTGAACTTGCATATCAGGGCGGCTATTTCCGGTTTGACTGCTGTTGTTCGTATAACAATCGACTCTCCGCATCCCACGGATTGCTTATAATCACAGGTAAGTGAAACGACCGGCGCAATGTATCCCAAGTCAACCATGTGCCGGGGAAGCAGATCAAATCGACGGAGAAGGGCCATCCGCCCTACTTCAAACCAGGCCATATAATGCCCGTACCAGGCCATTCCCCATTCATCAACCTCATTAAAGCGGACCGTTTCTTCCGTTTCAACCCACCGCATGTGCTATACTCCCTGCGGATATTCTTCCTTGATAAAATTCGCCAGTGCTCTTATTGACTCAAAGGCTTTTTTCCCGACATTTTCATCTTCAATAATGACGTTGAAGTGTTTTTCGATCGCTACCACGAGCTCGAGGGCATCGAGAGAATCAAGGCCGAGCCCCTCTCTGAAAAGAGGGGTATCAATGTCGATGTCATCGGGAGAAATGTCCTCGAGTTTGAGTGTCTCCACAATCATTTTTTTTAGAAAATCATAAAGTGCTTCTGAGTTTTTGACAACTTCCTTCATTGCTAACCTCTAATTGTATTTATGTCAGGCCGCCATCTACGACCAGAACCTGACCAGTGATATATCGTGCCCGCTCCGATGCCAGAAATAAAACTGCTTCTGCAACATCCCCGGGGTCGCCGAATCGCCCCATGGGAATCATCCTGAGAAATTCATCCCTGGTTTTATCATCAAGATGTTCAGTCATCGGTGTGGCGATAACACCGGGACATACGGCATTGACAGTCACCCCGAATCGAGCCAGTTCCCGCGCAAGCGATTTGGTAAATGAAATGATCCCGCCTTTTGAAGCCGAATAATTCGTCTGATATGGTCTCCCCGTCAGCGCGGAGGGTGATGTTACATTAATGATACGTCCGAATTTTCGCCCTATCATTAATCTGACAACGGAACGTGAACACAGGTAGGTACCTTTGAGATTCACGTCAAGAACACGATCCCAGTCATCCTCATTGAGAAACACAAGCAGTTTGTCCCTGATAATTCCAGCATTATTGATAAGAACGTCCACATACGCCCAGTGATGTAATATTTCTCTGATCATTGCATCCACATCAGACCGGATTGAAACATCCGCCTTGATAAGCAGACACTCTTCCGTCAATGAACGTAATTCCATTTCCGTCTCAGCGGCACTTCTATCGTCGGAAGAGTACGTTACCGCTACACGGGCACCTTCACGGGCAAAAGAAAGAGCCATGGTCTTACCTAATCCCCTGGTCCCGCCGGTAATGACAACACGTTTATCTCTGTATTCCATATTGAATGCCGTTACATCGCGCAGTAAATTATCAAAAGACTAATCGAAATGTTTAGCAGAGGAACGGCCTTTGCGCAAGGCTAAAAAAGTATATGTATATCGGCAAGGTACGATCCCTGCAGCATTCATTGATATGTTTTCTGATACAAAGATATTCCCACCCTCAAAAAGAATCACCGGTCGAAGAAACAGGTGACAGATTCGTATAACCCTGTCATCTTCAGATCATGGTCATTCTGACCAATCAAGAATTTGATGCATCCTTCCCTTCTAAACGTCATGAAATGTGTTGTCATCGTACCCATTGAAAATTTCGGGTCGGGAAGCAAACTTTTCACTTTGCAAAAAAACCGTGACGTATTATAGATTGCATTCTCATTGATATCGTATAAAAAAACAACCGACGCAACTGTGCCACGCAACAATAAAGATAGAATGAACTCAGACGTATTTATAACAGACGGACACTGGCGAAAATCCCTGGCAGCCGTAAGGGCTTTGGGAAAGAAGGGAATCAATGTTACGGTTGGTGAAAGCACCCGTCTCGCCACAGCCGTCTTTTCCCGATACTGCCATCGTTCTCTCGTCTATCCGTCACCGCTCATACAACCTGCTGAATTTATCGACGCCTTGGAAAAAGAACTGTCTCAACATTCATACCGGATGGTCCTGCCCATGGAAGATGAAACAACCGGCCTCATCTCGCAGCACCATTCGCTTCTGTCTCGACATGCCGCTATTCCTGTCGTTCCATATAAAAAATATTGTCTGGCCCGACGGAAAGACGCTGTGCTCCGAATCGCGGAAGAGACAGGAATTCCTGTCCCGAAGACATGGTTTATCGACGATCTTTCACACATCGACCAGGTAAAAAACAGACTCCCCTATCCCGTCGTCATAAAACCGAGAATCGGGTCCGGCGCCGTCGGAATAACCTATCCCGAAAATGCCGATCAACTTATGGCATACTATCCGAAAATTCATCGCCATTTCCCCTACCCGTTGATCCAGGAACGCATACCCCGGGAAGGGCCGGGCTACGGGGTATCGCTCCTGTTTGATGAAAACGGTACCGTCAAGGCATCGTTTGTCCATAAACGCCTGCGGGAATACCCTGTCACCGGAGGTGCAAGCACACTCCGTGAAAGCGCCAGATACGATGACATTCTCGATATGGCGGTAACGCTGATGAAAAAACTTGACTGGTTCGGGATAGCCATGGTCGAATTCAAGATTGATCCCCGGGACGGAATCCCCAAGCTCATGGAAATCAATCCCCGGTTCTGGGGATCGCTTCATCTGTCAATCGTTGCGGGGGTGAATTTTCCATATCTCCTGTATCGCATGTCCCGGGGGGAAACATTCGGACCGGTTGAGCATTACAAACTGGGGGTGCGGTGCCGCTGGATGCTCCCCGGGGACATTCTCCACTTTATTCACAACCCACGGCGGGCTTCTCTGATTCATGATTTTTTTCGCTTTCGGGATAATAATACAGCTTACGATATTCTGTCTCTTACCGACCCCCTGCCTGTTATTGGAAGACTGATGACGCCCCTTACATTCCTGTATGATCGGGACATGAAATACAGGCTCAAAAAGAGAAAGCGATGAGCGTACATAACATTCTGACCGTCGACCTCGAGGACTGGTATCACATCTGCGGCGTCGATCAAGTGCTCCCCGAAGCCGACTGGCCGGACCTTGAAAGTCGTGTGGAGCAGAACACTCTTAAAATACTCGATATTCTCCGCCGACGAACCATTACGGCGACTTTTTTCGTTCTTGGATACATCGCAGACCGTCATGGCGAGCTCATCAGAAAGATTCATCGTGACGGTCACGAAATCGCCACACACGGATATGCTCACCGGCGAGTCTACACCATGACACAGGACGAGTTTCGCAGGGATCTGAAACAGGCGATTGATACCATCACCAGGATCACAGGACGCCCGATCAAGGGATACCGGGCGCCGGAATGGTCCGTCCGGAATGACTCGCTGTGGGCGCTTGACATTCTCAGGCAGGAGGGATTCGCATACGATTCGAGTATGGCGCCACTACCGATTATCGGTAATTCAGCCTATCCGAGAGCACCGCACAGACTGGTACTCAATGAGGGTCATATCTGGGAATTCCCGCCACTTACCGCATACACTCCTCTTATCAACCTGCCCGTGGGCGGAGGATGGGGACTCCGAGTATTTCCATATCGATTGATACACAGATCCATAGAAAAGTTCAACAGGAATGGTGAACCCGCCGTAATCTACGTCCATCCGCGGGAATTCGACCACAACCCGCCCCGCGTGAAGCTGCCGCTTTCCAAACTCTTTGTTCTGCATGCCCGTGTTGTCACGACGCCTGAGCGACTCGAACGCCTGCTCGACGATTTCCCCTTCACATCGATCTCCACCGTTCTCGAAAAGAAAACCGTTGCATTTCAGAGACGACATATGTATAAGGAAAAATTCAGCTAATGACTGAGATCGTGCTCTATTTAAAAAGCAACCTTGCAGATAACTTCGTTCTCTATTTCATCCCGCTCTATATCGTGGGAGGGAGACCCGTTGCCGTTCTCAGTGCGCAGTTATTAGGTTATACTGCATTATTTATTGTGCCTGTCGTCGTCATGCTGGACACGTTGCAGATACCAATGTTCTATTATCTTTACGGCGCGCTGTCTCAACGATTATTGGTACGGAAGCTCTCTGAAAGAGCCAGAAAGAAGGAACGGAAGCTTCACGAATCGCGTTTTTTTCGCTGGATGCAGGTCATGGGCGCCCCGGGTGTTGTGGCAATAACATTGCTTCCCATGAAAGGGTGCGGCATGTGGAGCGGTGTTCTTCTTTCAAAATTATTAAAGTATCCCAAACCTTACAGCTATCTGCTTCTGATTCTGGGCAGTACTTTGGGGTGCGCTATTCTGCTGGGAATCGGTGACTGCATCTTGAAGTTATGGTGGATATTAGCCGGCAGCTGAAACATACAAAAAGGGGATTCTCACGAATGGTATATACGCTCAAGAGCCGATTTTTAATATACTTGATTAATTTTCTCTTCATTCTTCTCTCGAACATACGCAATGATCGATTATTCAGATGGATTTACACCGTATTGGCCTATCTGGCCGAAAAACTGGCTACCAAAGATTATTATGTGGAAAAAATCAAGTGGATCAAGAGGCTGTTTGACACCAACCACCCCAGCCTCGCCGTCACGAAGAAGATTCTCAGGGGAACAAACCCTCACCACCGGAAAACACTCATCAAGGCGGCAATTCTCAATCAGCTCCTTATCGGCACGAATAAACGGAAGGAGTTTTCCGAAAGAACCGGAATGCCCTATCCTCCCGGTTTCTTCGTCATCAGTCCAAGCATGAAATGCAACCTGAAGTGTTACGGATGTTATGCGGGCTCTTACGACAAGAGGGGCGAATTGTCATTTGAAGAAATCGACAGCACACTCACTCAGGCGAAGGAAATGGGAATGTTTTTCTGTGTCGTGTCCGGCGGGGAGCCCTTTTTTCATCCCCGGATTTTCGATATTTTCAGAAAACACAATGATGTCGTCTTTCACGTTTTCACCAACGGAACGTTGATCAATAAAGAAACCTGCCGGCGGCTTGTCGATGTCGGCAACATCATACCGGCCATCAGCATCGAAGGATACGAAGAAGAAACAGACCTGCGCCGTGGTCGAGGACATTTCGGCAAAATCATGAAGGCGATGGAGCTGCTGAGAGAATCGAAAATACTGTTCGGCTTTTCCGGGACACTGACTCGACGGAATACGGAGATTCTTAACAGTGACGAATTCATAGAATTTATGATCGACAAGGGATGTGTGCTGGGGTGGTACTTCATGTATGTTCCCATCGGACGGGAACCGAACCTTGAACTCATGCAAACCCCTGAGCAGCGGGGATATCAGTATGAACGATTAACGTATCTCCGGGCAAGCAAACAGATTCTTCTGGCCGACTTCTGGCATGATGGACCGTTGGTCGGAGGATGCATCGCCGGCGGCAGAAAATACTTTCACATCAATGCCAATGGAGACGTGGAACCATGTGTCTTCTGTCATTATGCCACCCACAATATCAGGGCAACCCCTCTGAAGGAGGCTATTTTTTCCCCCATGTTCCGATCGCTGTGTTCTCGACTTCCCCTGTATGACAATCTTCTTCGACCATGCACACTTGTCGACAATCCTCAGGTCGGCCGTGATACCATCACGAAATTCGGAGCATATTTCACCCATGAGGGCGCAGAAATCATCTTTCAGGATCTGGCAGGTGAAATGGATGAGTACGCGCAAAAGTATGCGGTTGTTGCCGACAATCTCTGGAAAAAGTATTTCCCGGCCGAAAAGGGATAGATCACGAGGTCATACCCCTTGCATCACATAATTTATCGATTCCACCGGCACATACTGATCCTGACGATCTGTATCACCGTACTGGCCGCAATGTTGGCATTTCGCCTTCAACTCGACATGAACTTCTACTCGCTCCTTCCCGATCACAATGAGGAAGTGCGGATTTTTTTCGATATCACCGACCGGATCGGGGAGCATTCCCTCCTGATTGCAGTCATTTCCATACCCTCACGTGACGAAGCCGAAACAGGTGAATCATTTATTGAAACATTTGCGGAGAATCTTGCCGGAAGCCCGCTCATCAAAAATGTCACCTATAAGAATGACGGACGTGAATTCCCGTCCGTCTTCGGGACCTTGCTCGACTACCTCCCGCTTTTTCTTCAAGTCGAAGACCTGGAACTCCTGGCATCTCATTTAACAGACGAGGAGATCCGTCATCAGGTGCAACAGAATAAACATCTTCTCATGACTCCCTTCGGCATGGCAGCACGAGACATCATCGCCGCCGATCCCCTTGGTATTCGGGAACTCTTCGAACATCGGTTCACCTCCCCCGCGGCAAAACAGATAAACTCCGGAAGAACAGGGTTTTTCCGAACCGACGACGGTTCAACCTACTTTATCTTCATAAGCCCGCACCGACCGCCTCAGGATCTTTCCTTCAGCAGAGACCTCATGAAAACAGTCGGTCATCTTGAACAGTTGTCACTCGAAGACGTGGGGCTCGATTCACGAAGCGGGATTATCGTTTCGTACACGGGCGGATACCCAATTGCCGTTCGTGACGAGGCAACGACAAAGAAAGATATTGCCGTAACCATCCTGACATCTTTCCTGGCGGTTCTTATTCTATTCGGGATATCATTCAGAACAACACGGGTTCTTTTCTATGTCGCAGCTTCACTTGTCATAAGCATTCTGTGGACTCTCGGGTTCACCAGTATCATGTTTCACCATGTTAATGTCCTTACCTGCGTATTCTCATGTGTGTTGATCGGTCTTGGTATTGATTTTGCGATTCACATGGTTAATCGCTACTTTGGAAACGATAAAATCAATCTCCCACCGACACTTCGACTTAAAGAAACATTTCATGAATCCGGAATGGGGATTGTAATCGGAGGAATCACAACAGCCGTTGCGTTTTATTCGATAGCCATATCTGATTTTCGCGGATTTCAAGAACTCGGCATTGTCACGGGAACGGGAATCCTTATCTGCCTCGCCGTCATGCTGGTCGTCCTTCCCTGCCTTCTGATCTTTTTCTCGACGCAAACAAAAAGCGGACGACCGATTATGATCAGTAGATTCGGACTCGAAAAGCCCATGCGCCTGTGCGCTTCATATCCGAAAACAATAATTGCTGCGTTCCTTTTTGTTACGGTTCTCCTTTCGCTCTCAGGATTTCGCGTCTCTTTCGATGATAATCTCAGGAATTTCCGCCCTGCCGACAGTGAAACTTTTCACCTCCAGGATATGGTCAGTCGCTGGATCGGGGGATCGATGGCACAAACAATGATAGTCGTTCAAGGTCCTTCTGAAAAGGATGTCCTGAAAAAGAGCTCTCAAATATTCCATGCCATGAAAGATTTAAAACAAAACGGCAGGATTGGCGGATTCACTTCGCTGAACCGGTTTATTGCCTCTGCCGAGGAGCAGAAACTTACGGGGCAAATGATCCGAAGCGGGGGAATAGCCTTTGACCCGGACCGTATTCAGGAGACCTTTAACCGGGCCTGTGACGAAAACGGATTTGCCACGGCAGGTCTCTACGATGACTATTTCAATAAATTACGTAAAGTCCTGACATCAGAAGAGATAATTCTTCCATCGGCGCTTGGGGAGACTGCCCTCGCACCGCTGATTAAACCGTTTATGGCGGCCATGGAGAAAGACTATACGATAATAACATACATCTTTCCGTTGAAAGACCTCTGGCACCACACTGACACGACGGCATTCAGAGAAACGGTAACAGCCAAGCTGACAGAGGTCGGCCTGAATAAAGGCGACTACAAACTCACCGGACCAAACCTCCTTACGGGTGAATTGAAGCGGCTTATTATTTCCAACCTCGAATCGTCATTATTGTTGGCGCTGCTTGCCATTGCGGGAGTTCTCATTCTCTATTATCACTCCCTTGCCTTGTTCCTGCTCTCCATCGTTCCTCTTTTCATCGGACTGACCACTGTGGCAGGTATCATGGTTCTTGCGAAACTCGATTTCAATTTCTTCAATATAATCATCCTGCCGATGATTGCGGGAATCGGCATTGACGACGGTATCCACCTCACCAACACCTTTCGTCAGGTCACCGGTCATAACTTTTTGAGTGACATGGCACGAACGGGACGGGCGGTCGTCCTGACATCCCTGACAACCATGGCCGGCTTCGGTACACTGGCGCTCTCTCATTATCCGGGATTGAGAAGCATGGGATATGTGGCGGTTATCGGCATCAGCGCGTGCCTCATGGCATCGATTATTATACTTCCCGCGCTGTACACACTGATATTAAAGTGGAAAAAGCAGGCCAACGGAGCACCAAGCTGAACTGAAAGGATTCTGCGCTTCACCTGAGTTCCATCTTTTTTCGCCGCGGCAGTGCCCTCACATTCGATATGGTGTCACCTCGGGCACAGAGAATAGATTAGCGGTTGTATTATTCAGTCAAATTGTTTAAACAAAACTGCAAATCATGGGAGTGACACGATATGAGAAAAATCATATTCCTGCTGATTGTTGCAGCGGCTCCCGCCTTCGGCGTCATGAACTATCACGTCATCTTTCTTGACGACGGCGTAAAGATCCTGAAAAAAGCGGACCTTGCTCTCGACGACACATTCATTGATGCCCGGGGAGTAAAGCGGTTCAAGCTGATAACGAACCCGTCGTTGGTTAAATCAGGAGTGAAAAACTTGATCGATGATAAAAGTGCTTCAATACCAAAGTAAGGTTTCATAAACAAATTCAAAAAAGGCGGATTGAAAATATGCGGTATGTGTTCAGATCAAAGGTCGGTACGTTTTCCATAGAATCCGACGAAGTTCACTGGGACATGGTCCAGCTCTGTCTGGGCGGTCTCTGGCTCCGAACGGTGGAAACCGCCGAAGAAGCGGCACGGTTCGTATACGAACAGAAAACCGGACTGCATGAATGGGATACGCTCACCGAAATCGAGGCACCATCCGATCTCTCAGGATGGGAAACCGTATAAAGGCCGCAACTCAATGACCCGGTCATCAGCGGAACGTCATACCACGATGTATCGGGAACCCGGCAATGGAATGAACAACGCGGAGAAGTGACGATGATACAGTCCATGAACTATCCCCTGCAGCTTTCGGCTTACGCTGTTCCGTCATTGATCACGAATACAACATCGACTTGCTTTTCTTCTGCTTCTGTCCGACTACCAGGCCGATCATGAGGCCGAAGAGGAGAACAAGCGCTCCCGCTAAGAACCATTTGATGGCGATTGTTGATTTTAACGATTTGTTCTCTTCGGTCAGATATGCCACAGTCTGTTGCGCCTGCTTCAGGGCTGATTTTGCGACCTCATGGGCTTCCTTGAGCTTCAAATAGTCTGCGGCACCTCCCTTCAGCTCGGCATAAGTCTTCTTCAGTTCCTCATAAGCCTTTGTCTGCTGTTTCAGCGTCGTCGTCACCTGCTGCAGCTGGGTGTTCGTTTCCTTCACCTTTCCATCAAGAAGGGGAACCCTTTCCTTTAATCTGCTGTTTTCTCTCAATAAGTATTCGGTCTGATTCTCCCACGGCATACGGGTCATGAGAAAGCGAGTCAGTACCCACCCTTCTTTATCCTCCGCTTTTCCCCCTTTGACGCGGATATGGGTCCAGTCACCACCTGCCTCCAGAACCTCAACCTTCTGACCTGATGGCAGCATGGATACGATTTTATTATTAGTGCTCGGTCCCGTGCGAAGCATTATTTCGAAAGAATCGGTGACATACATATCGGCGGTTATCCCCCGTTCCGCCCCTAGAGTTATGCTTACGGCAATAACAAGAATATACAAAAGTTTCTTCATGGTGCTCTCTACCTTTCAGGATGACGGTCTCATTCCGATCTCTATCAGACGGTGCCCACAATAACAGGAATTAGGAAAGATTTCTATCATTTCTTGTTCAGGCATGCTGAGAAATCGACAGATTCATGCTCTAACAGTCCGTTAAAAAAGCTTGATCCCGATGCCGTTCACCGGAGTCCGCAGGCACGACCCTCCGAATCCCTGCATGATTCTGCTCACAGCCTGAAACACTGGACAATTCAGTGTGAGAAAAATCTTCAGACACCGGGAGATTTTCGACTGCACAAAAACTATTTCAAGAACACTTGAAAGCAGTTGTGGTTTTGCTCACGCCGGGCAGCATGAACTTTCCGTGAGACTGTCTACATACTATTTCGGCCAGCCTTCCAAATATCACCGATGGGATCCGGTAAGCCCGTTTTGATGGGCGGGTGGAGCCGCCGATGACGGTCTCGACATAACCAAATCCGGTATGGTGCAGCAGGGTCCTCATCGTATCAGGGGCAAAATCATAAAGGTGATAAGGTGTATGGTAGAGGTTGAGCTTTCTGCTCAGCGGCCCCAGGAGTTTCACAATAGGAGTTGAATGAGGCCACCTCAGCAAAATGAAACCTCCGGGCTTGAGAATCCGGTTGACTTCCAACAACAGTTTTATCGGATCATGCACGTGTTCAATGACGTAAAAGAGCGTAACGGCATCAAAGACGTTGTCAGTTAGTGAAAGTTCTTCAAGCGGTCGAATGTGAACGGGGATATCCCACCGATCCCGAATGTATTGAATGCCGGCAGGAGATATTTCGACCCCTTCGACCTGCCAGCCGCAATTTTTCATTTCCCGAAGGAAAAAACCGAATCCGCAACCGATGTCAAGCAATTTCCCGCCATCGGCGCCGGTCCTCGTTCTGATCAGATGTGCAGACGAACGAACAACCGGCATCATCATCCGGTCCCACGCGGCTATTTCTTCGTGATCCACCGGCAGATAATCTTTATATTGTTCAGAAAGTTCCGAAGGGGAAGGACGGGGGACAATCCATACAAGACCGCAGTTTTTACATTGAACATATCGCCACCGCTCCCTCCGGCACACTAATGTAGCATTTATCTCATGACATAAGATGCAGGAACAACATGTGTTCATTCATATGCCTTTCTGCGGCGATTCGGCCCGTTCCTTCAACTTATCGAGAAACGCTTCAACCATGACATTGTGCTTCAGCCTGATCTTGAGATTCCAGAATATACGACGGATGTATCCCCTGGGCTCTACAATTATTGTCTGGATTACCAGCGTCCCCTCATCGACGCGCTCCAGTTCCCATAGTTCCGTTCCTCCGGCGAAGAAGCCGTCACGAAAACTTAACCGTATCCGATCACAGGGAGCAACCTCTTCAACGCGAGACGTCCAGCCAAGCTTGAATATATGTTCGATCTTCGTCGTAACAACGGTTCCCTGCTGATACGGCAGCAGCGGTTCGAAGCTCACCATGGTTCCGCTGGGACAGAACGTCTGAAACGTTTCTTCATTCGTCAGCAATTCAAAAATCCGTTTTTTATCCGCGTTGACGAACCTCTCATGTCGATTGATTTCTCCCGCATAACCATGATAGTCGGGAGCGTCAACCGTGTATTTCGTCGAACAGCCGACCAGGCAGATCATGATGAACATACACCATGTTTTTCGAAAGAGATGAATCGCAGTGTGCCGATGCATTTTGTTTATCCCGACGCCGCTCAGTTAACAATTAGACTGCCGTGGAACCTGCGGGTAAAAGCCTCAAATTTGAGTTTGACTTTTTTTTCTGATATTTGTACACAGTTTTTCTTGCACTCAAGTATTCCACTGTTACAGGAAAGCGAAATTAAACATACAATCAAATCAGTGTAAAGATTTTTTTATCCACGCAGGATTGCCGAACATCACGAATCCGATCGACAGCCCGGAGAGCATGAAAATCATGAAGGTTCTTTTTTACTGGGTCCTCTACCCGTTAATACGTCCCTTTTATCTGATATCCGTTATCCTGAATACGCTTATCCTGGGCATCATTGTGATTGTTATTTCTTTTTTTGATAAAAGAGGCACTGTTGTTCACTATATCGGCCGATTCTGGTCGCTTCTCAACGTTTATCTTTCCGGGACGCAGGTGAAAATCAAGGGTAAGGAAAAGATAGATACAAGCCGTTCATACATTGTCATGTCCAATCACCAGAGTTTATTCGACGTCTGGGTCCTGATAGGGAAGCTTCCGCTTCAAATCAGGTGGATTGTTAAAAAAGAAATCCGCAAGATCCCCGTCTTCGGCTATGCTCTCGAAAGAATGGGACACATTTATATCGACAGGGGCAACCGAACAGATGCATACGCAGGGCTGAACGAAGCCGCCCGCAGAGTCAAAGAAGGAACATCAGTGATAATTTTTCCTGAAGGAACACGAAGCAAGGATGGCCGGTTACTGACGTTTCGCCTTGGGGGAGCGGTGCTGGCACTCAGATCAGGGGTTTCGATCCTGCCGGTTACGGTCAACGGCGGCCGTTTTGCCCTTCGAAAAGGAACGCTGGATCTGTTGCCGGGGAAAATGGAGATTGTTGTCGGCGATGAAATCGATCCGAAACGTTTCGGAGAGAATGACGGTGAAGCGCTGATGGAAACAGTGCGGTCATTTATTGAAAAGAATCTCGATCTCTCATACGGGGAAATCCCGTGAGCACGTAACCACCATGAAAGGTTCGAACAATCTATCTCAATGAGAAAACACGCCCTTGACAGCCCACTATCATATTATGCCATCTTCCTTACCGTCCGGTATTTGCCCGTCCGGCTTTGTCACTGGCTTGGAAAAATGGTGGTCCTGCTGGTGTACGCATTTTCCGACCGTGACCGGGACGGCCTCATGAACAATCTCTCGCTGGCTCTGAACAGACCACCGACCGATCCGCTTATACGGCGAACAGTCCGCGGAATATTTTTAAACTACGGACACTACATGGTCGATTTCTTCCTCATACCTCAGCTTCCACCTTCTAAAGTCCAAAAGTTCTTTGCCGACATTCAGGGGGAAAATGTTCTTAAAGAGGCACTGGCGAGAGGAAAGGGGGCCATTTTCGTATCAGCCCATGTGGGGAACTGGGAAATCGGAGGAAGCTTACTCCGTCTTATGAATTACCCCCTGGCGGTCGTGGCGATATCCCATAATGCGGGAGCGACAAACACCCTCGTGAACCACCTCCGCCGGCACAGAGGAACCGACATAATAGAAATGAACCCTCTGTCGCCGTTTTCGGGTCTTCAAATCCTGAAGCACCTCAGAATGAATAAAATCGTCGCCATGGTCGGAGACAAGGACTTTTTCGGGCGGGGAAAATCCGTGACATACTTCGGGGAAAAGGTGGATTTTCCCATCGGTCCTGCCATGGTGGCCATGAAATCGGGGGCACCGCTTATTCCCGTTTTCATAATAAAACAGCCTGACGGACGATATGTGGGCATTCTGGAAGAAGCAATTCCCGTTTCGGATCAAGGCAACGAAGAGATGGTTCTCGACACGACCCTGAACAAACTGGCACGGGTGTTTGAATCATATATTCGCCGATATCCCGACCAGTGGTATTGTCCCGATCCCATCAGCAAAGGGGAAATGCCGTGAAACTTCATTTGATCATACCAAAATGGCCCGCCGACAGTCTCTGGGGTCAGATTTACTTTCGATTCCCCTATCTCTCCGTAACGACCGTGGCGGGGTTGACCGGTGACAGCTGGGAGGTTTCTATCATCGACGAAAATGCTGAACCGCTGGACTTTTCCAATCCGCCGGACCTTGCGGCGATCTCGATCATGACTCCCCTGGCAACGCGAGGATACGAAATCGCGGACACATTCAGGAAACGAGGCGTTCCCGTCATTATCGGCGGCATTCATGCAACAACGATGAAACATGAGGCGAAACGTCATGCCGATTCCGTGGTGACGGGCGAGGCGGAAGACACGTGGCCCCGGGTTCTGTCAGACTTTCTTGAGGGAACCCTCCAGCCTTTTTATGAACCGCAGCATTTTCATTCATTGGTGAATCTCCCCCTTCCGCGGCGAGACCTCCTCAATCGCAGGAAATATTTTTTCACCAACACAATTCAGACGACCCGTGGGTGCCCCTTCGACTGCGATTTCTGTTCGGTCACCTCGTTCTACGGCCGCACCTATCGCGTCCGGCCGATCAATGATGTTGTTGATGAAATCAGCCGGATGGAAAAGGGATTCCTGTTTTTTGTGGACGACAACATCGCGGGGAGACCCGCCTATGCAAAGGAACTGTTCAGGACCCTCATCCCGATGAAGATCAAATGGTTCAGCCAAGCATCACTGAACATTGTAAAAGACCGGGAATTGCTGGCGTTGGCACAGGACAGCGGATGTATGGGATTGTTCATCGGCTTTGAATCTCTATCGCAGGAAAACCTCAAAGCCATGGGAAAATCGATGAATCGTGCGGCGGAATACCGAAGCGCCATACAAACGATACACGACCATGGAATCGGTATCCAGGGTTCGTTTATCTTCGGAACCGATTATGATGATAAAACCGTTTTTCCCGATGTGCTTCGATTCATTGAAAGAACCCGCATCGAGGCGGCCTTGTTTTCGATTCTGACACCATATCCGGGAACCCGCGTCTACGAAGCACTTGTTCGGGAAAACAGGATCATCGACACAAACTGGGAGCACTACGATATGAATCACGTCGTTTTCACGCCGAAGAACATGACTGTGGACGAACTGCAGGACGGCTTCACATGGGCATATAAGCGTTTGTACGGTCTCCGCTCCATTGCGTTGAGACTTCTTCCATTGAATAAGAACAGTCTTTTTTTCGGCATACAGAACTACGGTTTTCGTCAAGCTTGGAAAAAAACGCTTCGGGGGTAGCATGATTCGACGATACGGTACTTGTCTGCTCATTTTAATAGGTTTTCTCTTCATTCCACACAAGGGGATATCCTCGCCGGTTTCGAGCCAGGACGAGTCGGCGCGTATCGTACAGCAGTTGAAAGAACGGGAAAAATCCCTGAATACGCTCACCGCAACGTTCATACAGGTAAAATCAACCCGCCTGTTGAAAGAGCCGTTGCACTCCGAAGGAACGATTTACTTCCAGGCGCCGGGGATGATGCTCTGCAAAATTCTCAACCCGACACCGGTCACGTTGCTCTTTAAAAACAGGCTGTTCCTCGTGTATTATCCGAACACGGGGAAAAGCAAAGAACGATACCTGGGTAACAATATCCTTAAAGAATATTTCGGCATGGGAAAACCGGTCGAGGAATTTGAAAAGCATTATGCTTTTACCCTCGACTCTATCGGCAATGACGGCACATACCATCTGAAGCTGATCCCGAGACAGAAAAGAATGGCACAACGCATCGAAATAATTGAAATGGACATTGCCCCCGATCAATGGCTGCCCCGCCGTATTGACATACTGGAAAAGAATGGTGATTTTACGTCAATACGCCTGGAGTTCACATCGATAAATGAACCACTGGCAGCGGAAATATTTCTGGTCGATATCCCTGATGACGGGAGAGGCATGGGAAATGGAAAATAACCTCATTTTTCTCTACCCCGGGCAGGGATCACACTACAGGGGCATGGGATATGACATCTACGAATCATTCCCGGAAGCCAGGAATATCTTTGATCGTGCCGACGGTCATCTGGATTTCTCCCTAAGACGACTCTGTTTCGAAGGTCCCGACGAAGAACTGAATTCTGATCTGAATGCGCAACTCGCCGTGTATACCATCAGCTGTGCCATCACTGAAGTGTTACGGGCTCACCGTATCGAACCTCTTATAACTTCCGGATACAGTTCAGGCTTCTATGCCGCTGCATATGCCGCCGGTTGCTTTGATTTTACGGATGGTCTTGACCTGGTAAAGCGGGCGGGGGAGATACTTCTCGATGAGGGCGGGAATTTTGACGGATGTATGGCAGTTATTTTCGGACTCTCCGGTGAACAGACGGAGCTTATCTGCCGCCGGTCCGGCACGGTTCAGGTAGCAATCAGGAATACCTCCCGTCAGATTATTGTATCAGGTCTCCGTTCCTCCGTTTCCAAGGCCATGGAAATAGCTTGCGCAGAAGGGGCGCTGGACGCGTATTTCCTGGCGGCAGAAACGGCATATCACTCTATATTGATGGCGAACAGCAGCCTCCGTTTTCACACGCATCTTAACACAATCAACGTAGCATCACCCCGGGTCCCACTTCTTTCATACAGTTCACTCGACCTGGTAACCGACGGAGAAAAGCTGAAAAAAACAATGGCCGATCAGCTCAGCAGCCCTGTTCTCTGGGTTGACGTAATAAAGAAACTCCGTTTAAACGATAATTTTATATTCATAGAAGTCGGCCCCGGTTCCGTCATCTACAGAACCGTCAGGTGGATTGACCGAACAATCGAAGCCATGATAACGGATAAAGTAAAGACCATTGAAACCATTATCGAAAAATTCGTTAAAAAACCAGGGTGTTGGCGGTGAGAAAGGATGACAGCCATGTTCGATCCGTATATATATGATCTCTCGGAGGTACAGGCGATCCTTCCCCATAGAAGTCCTTTTCTATTCATCGACGGGGTAGTAAGCTTTTCCACGGGTAAGAGCATTGTCTGCATGAAACAGCTTCAGGCGGATGACTCGTTTTTTGCAGGTCATTTTCCGGAACGTCCCATCATGCCGGGTGTGCTGATATCGGAGGCACTTGCCCAGGCATGTGGTCTTTTGGTCGGTCTCACCCTGAAGCGTGACGCCGCCGTTCCCCGGAAAAGTAATTTAAATCTCGTCCTTGCCGGCGTCAACATGAAATTCATGACACCTGCAAAACCGGGGGATACGCTTCGTCTGGCGGCGCAGCTTCAAAAACAATACGGAAGTTTTTTTCTTTTCACCGTGGAGGCTTCCATTGAAGATATGAAGATTGCCGGGGGGACGCTGACACTTGCTGAGACGATGCAAAGTCCATAGAAATACACTTTTGCCCTTCAACGAAGCTCAATCCGTTGATATATCATTACTATCGAATATAAGAGTCGAATCAGGAACGATACTACGGGAGATCCATCATTCCCGTGAAAATTTCTGGATACGGCAGTTCGCCGTATCGGCCACAAATATATTCCCTGCGTCATCGGCGCAAATACCATACGGTTTGATAAACTGGGCACTGCTGCTTCCAGCTCCTCCAAAAGTCATGAGAATCTGCCCGACCGGAGACATTTCCCAGAAAGAGTGACTTGCTCCATCGAGGACATACAGGTTGCCGCTGCTCTGATCGACAGTCACATCAACGGGATACACCATTGTGCCGGTTATTGCATTTTTGAAGTTTCCCCGTGATCCGAAAACCTGCACCCGCTGCATCTTGCTGTCCGCCACATAGACGTTGCCGCTATTGTCAACCGTGATTCCCATGGGTGCCACGAAATTTCCCGTTTCCTTACCGGCCTGTCCCCACGATCGAAGATACCGTCCGTCACCATTAAAGACTTGAATCCTGTTCATTTTTGCGTCAGTGGTGTATACCGAACCTTCGGGACCGACCGCAACGCCGCTGAGAAAGGCAAACTCACTGATGCCGGCGCCCTTCCGCCCCCACTGAAGAACGACCCTCCCCGAGGTATCGAACTTCTGAATCCGGAAATTATACGTATCGGCAACGTAAACATTTCCCTGTCGATCGACGGCGACGTCATAGGGCAGCAAGAGTTGTCCCTGACCAGTTCCCTTCTGCCCCCAACTTCTGAGGAAGGTTCCATTCGAATTGAAAACCTGAATACGATTGTTGTATGTATCCGCCACATAGACATGTCCTTCGGCATCCGCTGCGATCCCGTAGGGAAGATTAAAATCGGCCGTGCCGGTGCCTTTCCGCCCCCATGATTGGGAGTATCGAAGGGCGCCCGTTGATGATCTCGTGTATGTCGCGGGTACCGATTGGGAAGGACCCGTTACTGACAGTACCCGATTCCCGACGTCAATAGCCTGCTTCGGTTCCTTCTTTACCACCGAAGCGACAGCGATTTTCTCCTGAACATCGATAATCCTGATGAGACCAATGCGAATTTTTTCAGTTCCGAGGATCTCCCCGGTCATGGGGTGTTTAATAGGCTGCCCCTCCTGGTATACCTCAAAGTTCATGCCTTTTTTTACCCCTTCTTGTTTCCCCATATCAATGGTATAGGACTTTTCCTTTTTTTGAATAATAATACCTCTCAGGGGGAATTGATCGGTAATCTGCGACACAAAACCTGGGATTTTTCTGAATAGTTCCGACGAGGTTCCCGCCGACAGGCGATCGGCAACTTTGATCGATGCACTCTCCGTTTCAACGATTTTGACAACAAGATCCATACCTCGGGGATAGCTGATGACGGAACCGGTAACGATATACGTGGCACCGAGAACACGCCCCAGTTGCGCCGCCGTATTGGCATCGACCAGTCCTGTGAGACCAAGTTGCTGCTCTTCGACTATCTTCTTCAATGCCTGTCGTTCAATTACATCAAAACGACCTCCTTTGACAAATTCAGCCGTCAGCAGTTGCGATGCCATTGTTCCGAGTTCATCTTCCTTCGCCTTATCACCCTGAGAATCAAGATCGACGACGGCTATTCTCGTCTTCTTCGCTGCGTACACCGGAGACATCCCCCCGATGCACACACACCAGGAAAGCACTACAACTAACAGGATTCTGCCTATTGATCGATGCATTGATTTTTTCTCCTTTTAATTCATAAACCGTTTCGCTCGCTATTCCGGGGGTTAAGGCAGACACGACGGCATATTATACAATACCTCCACTGTCTCTTTAGCCCCGCTCCTTGCTAACTCTCCGTACTACCTTCCTGTCGCACTGTACCATGTGCTGTTGGGATACCGTGCAAGGCACTCGCCACGGGCATCCTGCACCAGTTGAATCGTACTCGCCGCGTTGGCGTTGCCCATGCCCGCAGCTTCACGCAACAGTGGGAGAGCCGGATCTTCTATCAAGGCCAGGCATAAAGATGGACCGCCCATCACCTTCTTTCGGGCGACGGCCGGCAGCTTCGACATAAAACCGGAAAGGGGGCTGATGGATTCACCTGTCTTCCTGATGAGGAGCTTCAGGAGTGTGGGATCACTCATCCATGCCCGGTCTTCCTGGCTCAGTGTTCCGCCATTCATTACAATCTCACGTTTGTTTTGCAGAATGGCACATAAACCTCCCACCGCTCCCTTCGCAACCTCCGGCGCCGTGTTGCTCAGGTAAAAGAGGATTGCGCCCAGATAGAGTTCGTTACCCGCCTTTTCAAATGCGGCTTCAATGAAACTGTTGTTGATTTTCGCATTCCATGACGTTTGAGGCATCACAACAAGACGGGTCAGCACCGCAAGATTTGCTCCCGACAACCTGTTTATCACCATGTTGTACTGCTGCTTATAATAAGCAGCAGAGGCCCTGTTTTTTTCGAGGTAATATTTCTGGGCATGACTGAAATAAATAAAAACAGGAACATTCCCGTTGGGGTCGCCGGTCTGTTCCTGGGCCATGGCAATAACTCTGTCGTAATTATTGACATCAAAGACCTCCAGCGCCCGTTTTTCCCATGCCAGCAAAGGCCTTTCTTCCCAGGTAACGGCACAGGCGGGACCGGGCCAGACCATGGAGATGACAATGAATCCCGCTATCACGATGGATGATATTTTTTTACCAGAAACGATCATGAGTTCATTTCCTCCGTATTTCTGACACGATAATTCTTTGCGATTGACGATGAACTTTCCCGTTCACTCGGCTCATGACCATAGAAACTATAATGTGAAAAGTCGGCATTTGATTCAGGACAACTCACGGCATATGCTGAAGATTTCAGAAAACCTTTCTCCGATATGGATTACCGCTTTGAGTATCCTCCTGTTTTCATAAAGAAACGCGATCCTTATGGGCAACTCCGGATCACGCTCCACTTGCACAACGGAAACGTCGTACCGGACGCCACCAATGGCCTTCGATCATGCGATTATAAAAACATGATCACCCGTTGTCAAATAATTTCACGGCATTCTCTTTAATTGCAAATATCGGCGATTGAGTTCCCATAGGGGGCAGAAAACCGGTCCGGTGACATTAAAGCGGACGTCGCCGTCCCGGCATACCATGTAGACACAACGGAGGCGGCAAGAGCCGAACCGATCAAACTTTCAAGCCGGCACAACGATACAGATGAAGAATATGCTCAGATTCGATCTCGTCGTATTGTCACCCATAAGACCCTCACGTTCCATCACGGATTAACCTGCATACTGTTGGACACCTGATCCATTTTACTGATTACATTCCGATGCGGCCGTATCATTTCATCCATGCATCGTTCGGAGAATATCTTTCGAACCGCCGGTATCTTAGTGAAGAGCATCATTTTCCAGTTGAAAAACCGCATTTTATATCGCGACTGAGGGAAATCATATAATCCATGTTTCTTGTAGTACTGATGATCGACCTGAAAAGCGACTCTCAATCTTCCCCAGATATCGTCTCTGAATATTTTTCTTCCACCATGACCGAGAAAGGTTTCCGGTTTGACATAGTGACGGTCCGCACATTCGACGAGGCGCTCCGCCAGGCTTTGAAG
The DNA here is from genome assembly GCA_011056835.1 of Deltaproteobacteria bacterium. Lineage (GTDB taxonomy): Bacteria > Desulfobacterota > Syntrophia > Syntrophales > UBA6807 > DSDU01. The sequence continues at coordinate 52,999 of DSDU01000243.1, read as the reverse complement.
CAAGTCGTCAATTTCCGACGAGTCTTCATACTCATCGGTAATATAATCCACAAGATTTGCCTGCTCCCACTCCGAGTAGGCATCGAGAATCTGACGGAGATTAGGAATCCGACGGAGCGGGCCAGAGATGATGAATCCTATCTGTTTCCCCGTGAGCGACGGAATATGGGTATGAAAAAACCGCCGGTCAAAGAACTGTTTCCATTTCCACGATAAATATCGATCTCTGATTTCACCGGCAAAGACGAGGATGTCGGCATTCTTAACCTTCGAATTATAAAAATCGATAAATTCATCTTTGCCGTCATATGTGCAGACACCGTCAAGACCGCACTGGCAGCACCCCAGACACCCCCCCTTGATATCTATATCCGACAGGGCAACGGACTCGACACTACGGAGGTACGACCGCTTGAAGCGATCAACCATCTTCGTCAGGTTCGTCCCGGGTTGACTGTCATCGGTAAGGACGAGGATCTTTTTCTCTCCGGGATCTAACCGGTTTTCTACCTCTTTCGGCTCATATGAAATCGGATTGTATATGATCGGTGCAAAATGCTTCGATGTAACACGCCCGTTCTCGACGGCCGAAAAAAAATCTTCCGTAAACCCGACCAATCGTTCCTGTTCCTTCCTCCGTATGAGGTCATACATATCCGGTGAAAATGCACCGACATAGTTCATACCCAGATCGTCACAGACCGCGTTGAGATAGTTGCATGCCGTATGATCGAAAAAGTGGATAGATGTCACCAGGACGGCGGCGTATTTATTCTTGAAGACCGATTTCCCATCCCGCTCGAAGATCAGTTCTATGAAACGCTTATACTGAGAGGGAACCAGCGTCACATAGACGGGCGTTGCCCACAGCACTCCGTCGGATGAAGAGATGTTATTAATAATCTCCCGAAATGCCTTTTCGTCCTTCTCAATCCTGTTGATCCGCTGCGATATATCGATAATGTTCAGTTCATGGTGGGGAAATTTTTTCTGAATATAATGAACGTAGTGCATGGTCGCACTTTTCTTTCCTTTCGGACTCCCATTCAGAACGGCAATCTTCATCGACGGCTTCCTTTCGTCTCGATCAGTCCCATAACTGAGAAATCAGCATCTCCAGTCCCATCAGACTGCAGGAACGCACGATCAGGTCATGCCGTTCGCAGACAGCCGTATATTTCAACCCTCCGCCCGTAACGATGCAGACCACGGTATCATCATGGGCAATGATGTCCCGTTCCCGCAACTTTTTCACCGCGGCGAGCGGGACGGCGGCTTTCGGCTGCCCGAATATTCCCTCACAGGCGAGCTCCTTCTGAGCCTGCAGCATCTCGTCATCGGTAACGGCAACACACAGACCCCCGCCCTCTCTGAGTTTTCGCAACACTTCATTACCACTGGGCGGATAGGGATTTTCGATGGCATGGGCTATTGTTTGGGGGTACTCCACCCGAGATATCATATCCTCATTGTTGATATACGCATCATGTATGGGGGCACACCCCGCTGCCTGAGCGCAGACCATGGTGGGAATGTCCGAAATCAGCCCACACCGCCTGAATTCTTCAAATCCCTTGATAATTCCGCGGATATTGCCTCCGGAACTTGTGGGAACAATAACAAAATCGGGCACACCGAAATTCATCTGCTCGCAGATTTCAAATGCGATCGTTTTCGAACCTTCCACCCGGAGCGGCACATCGGAATTAATAAAATAAATACCTTTTCGCTTTCCTATTTCAATGCTGCGAAAGTAAAGATCACCATAGTCGCCTTCGACCTGAATCACCACAGCTCCATACACGGCTATGGGATTGAGCTTCTCCAATGGGATGGAAGTGCTCACCAGCGCATACGTTTTGAGACCTGCGCGGGCTCCATAGGCAGCAACTGAAACCGCCATATTTCCCGACGACACGGTTCCAATCCTCCGGTAGCCGAGGCTGAGGGCATGGTGAACACCGACAACAGTTCCCCGGTCTTTGAACGACCAAGTGGGATTTTCCGTTTCATTCTTGAAAAATATGTTGTTCACGGCAAGACGCGATGCGAGCCTCCTGGAGGGAACAAGCGGCGTAAACCCTTCGTAAAGTGACACATTCGAGTCGATCGCATCGAAAGGAAAAAAATCGGCGTAACGTTCAAGAATCGTCTGCCTGAGCGGATTGCCGTCGACGATGGTTCCCCATTCCGTCATTGCCATTTCGAGTGGCTCGTGACATACCACACATCGGGGATCAATCCTGCTTATATCATACGATTTCTTGCACTGTGTACAGAAAAGGTGCGTGTCTTTCATTTCATTGTGAACCGGAATGAGCGGAAGTATTCATAATGCATTGAGACGACAGGTCGCCGGATACCCATCCTCCGCTCCGGGACAGATCCTGTCAGCTTATTTTTTTACAACCAGGATCGGTATGTTGACTCGTTTTACCAGCTTATATGAGACTGATCCGAGCAGCATGCTGTCGATATTGCTTTTCCCGTGCGATCCGGCAATGATAACCGACACCTTTTCTTCATCTGCAACACGAAGAATTTCATCACAGGGTCCCCCTTTTTCGACTCTGACTTTGACCTTCAGGCCGACTCCCTTCAACTCTTCTTCGATGGGTCGGATCTCCCCCCTTGCCTTTTGTTCCATATCAACCAGAATGCCGGCGAAATCCTTCTTGGCAAATCGAGACAGATCATTGAGTCCACGTCGATCGATTACATGGAGTATGACGACTTCTTGTGCCCCTGCCCCTTTCAGTTCCTTGATGTAATCTACCGCCTTAACCGCCTCATCTGAGAAGTCCGTTGGATACAGGATTCTCTCATACATGACAACCCTCCTTTATCACCCAAGGTTAAACGATATAACCACCAACGCTGCTGCAAGGTATTTTCTCGTACTCATTGACATTAATCAAGGATAAACATCCCCGCTTCAACAGGATGAAACATGTAAATTCATAGTCCGAGTATCGAAACATCGGGAGTATTGACGTAAAGGCTCTATTGTTTCGTTTCCGACTCTTTATCGCCGCCGAAAGGCCATTTGAAGTTTTTTATTTTATCAGAGATATCCTTTTGAATATTCATGAATGACCCTTCCTCACCCCCTTTTTCCGAGCCGGAGCCCTGTTCACCATCTGAAAACAGGGCAATCATATTTGATACCTTGGTGAAGCCGGCGGGAGCTTCGAACAAGTTTCCCGGCTGTTTCCCGATTTTTATATTCCGCAATTCCGTAAAGGATCCATCCTTCATCTGTGTTTTGAGCGGCATGTCAAACCGATCCGATTCCCAGACTACGGACTCACTTTTACTCTTGATTCCCAGGAATGTCACCGTTGTTTCCACGCTCTTTTTCGTACACTTGAAGCCCTGGACTTTCTCCGTCCCCAGTATTTTCACAGAGCTGCCCGTTGACAGATTGAGGGCCTTGTTCATTTTCTCTTCATCAAATTGTTCCTCCAGATATTTTTTTGCCGCCGGATTCACCATCCAGAAGAGCTTTTTGTCTTTTCTGAAAATACTGATCATGTCTCCCTTGCCTTCGGGGGCGGCATACTCAACTCTGGCTCCCTTCGAACTCATGTAAACCTTTCCCTCCGCAACGACCTTGCCGTTCGGATCCACGGATACCTGATCCGCCGAAAAATCGGTAACCTTGGCGCCATATCCTTTTGGAACCAATCCCAGGAAAAGACATACAATCACTATCGTTACAAACGCCCATGCTTCTTTTTTCACTAGTTCCCGTGCCATTATTTCAATCCTCCCTGTTACAGCGTTACTATGTTGTCGGGGGAAGCATCCCCTGAAAGAGTAAAACCATTGGCGGACAGTTCCGCCGCAATCACTCCGGAAAAAATCGAAACGCCGGGGGAATGATGCCGGAGATCCGATTCGCTCATGCAATCCCGCGGCCTGTTTAAGATATTGCAGCCACCGGGACGACCGAACCCCTGCAGCGATTCAGACCGGAGAGTAACCACCTTCTGCACAACCCGAATATCGCATTGTATACAATTACCAGGAAAAGAACAAGAATCTCTCGAATAATTTAAATAAACAGAAAAGAAGACGGGTAAGGTGAAAAAGAACTGTTGATTTTTCCTGTCGCAATGAGTGATAAAATACATACCATCAAAGGGGGGCATGATGCTGATATATGCCGCAGCGGACATCCACGGGCGGTTCGACAGACTTCAGACAATCAGGCGGAATATTGAAACGCACCGCCCCGACATACTGGTCCTCGCAGGGGATATAACCGGCCTCAGACATTCACGGTTTTTCATTGATCAGATCAACACGCTGTCGATTCCGGTTCTTGCAGTCAGAGGCAACTCTGATCGTGAAAAGATTGACCGATTTATCGAAGCGTCCTCAATGATTTCATCCATCCATCTGAATCAACTATTGATAATGGAAATACCATTTATCGGTCTCAGTGGGACACTGCCGGTTCCGTTCAGATCGAGGATCTGTCTCAGAGAAAGAACCTGCATCGACCGGATCGAGCAGATAACGACAAGAGACTCTGTTCTCGTGGTACATCCGCCGCCGTGGGGATTTCTCGACAAAGTGTTCGGCAGGTTTCATGCAGGCTGCCGATCCATCGCATCTCTCATTTTACGAACCCGGCCGCGGCTGGTCATCTGCGGACACATTCACGAAGGAAGGGGGACGGCCGCAATGGGAAATTCCATTATCGTGAACTGCAGTATCGGCAGAAACGGTGCAGGCACTCTTATAAAATATAATATCGATCGAATAGATACGATTGAACTCCCATAGTTCCATATACCAAGGTGAAGCGGCAACAAAGGGCCCCCCCTGTCGGTTTGAAGCCGTTTTCCCGAGCCAAAGACGTTTACATCATACTGCGCAGCCGATTGTATGTGACCGTTTATGTTAAAATATTCCATTATTTTATTAAACGTGCAGGCGGGATGTACCGATTAGAATATTCGTAAAGACACTATGACGTACCTAACCTGTTGCGTGGTTAATAAGAATGAGCCATCGAAACAAAAACGAAAATCATCGCACCAAACGTCACACCGTCGCCGACCGATTCCATGCTCAACGAAGCGATCATATGAACAATGATTATCATGAAGGCGAGGTTCTTACTTCTCTCGCAGACATGATGCGGGATGCAATCGTCATTGTTGACTGGAACGGGTCTATCCTCTTCGCAAACCGTGCCGCCGCAGTGCTTGTGGGCTTCGAATCAGCCGATGAAGGCATCGGTCTGAATATGACGAATTTCATCCACCCGGATTCGAGAGAATCGGTCATCCGAGACCTTAATCTCATCAAGGAAGGAAAACGGGGTTTTGATACGGACTATCGACTCTATAAGCTGATAACGAAACAGAAAGAAGAGAAATGGGTCGAGGCTCTCGGCACAAAGGTCACTTACAATGGAAAAGCCGTTGATCTTGTCACCATGAGAGATGTAACGGCCAGAAAAAAAGCGCAGGATTTTCTCATTCGCGAACGGAAGGCTTTCGGTATCATCACGGAAGCCTCTCTGAAGGAATCGACCGTTTCATCTCTGTGCCGCCACATCCTCGCCGGTCTGACCGAAATTCTCGGATTTGATTACGGCGTCGCTCATCTCTATGATCCAAAGGATGAGCGGCTTTACGTAACATCTACCGTCGGTACAATCGATGATCTGCCGGACGGTTTTTTCCCGCCGGCGCACCTCGATGACAATTACATCATTGCCGCTGCGGTAGCGCGGAAATGGGAACCGATTTTCGCCCCCGACATCAGCAGACATCCCATTTATGTGACACATCGTCGACGCATCGGCGAGCTCGGTATCGGGGCAACCATATCATGGCCCATGGCAGGATCCACGGGAAACCTTCTGGGCGTCATCCACCTCATGGCAAAAACGCCCCGGAATATCGAAGAAGAAGACAGAAGTTTTTTCGAAACGGTGGCGGGAATGTTTGCAATCGCCCTTGAACGGAGAAAAATGGAAGAGGAGTTGAGAGAGGCGGAAGAGAAATACAGAACGATCTTTGAGAACGCCACCATCGGCATTTTCCGGACAACTCCCGACGGGCGCTTTATCAGCGCCAATGAAGCGATAGCACACATCCACGGGTACGATTCAACCAAGGATATGATAAAATCCGTACGGAATATTGCCGAAGATATCTATGTCGATCCGTTACGACGAATCGAATATTCGCGACTCCTGGACAAACATGGTCACGTGGAGGACTTCGAGGTTGAAGGCCGTCAGAAGGACGGAAGCCTTAACTGGTTTGCATTAACGTCTCAGGCAATCCGGAACGCGAGTGGAAACATTCAATACTACGAGGGAACCGTCCAAGACATCACAAAGCGCAAGCTGGCGGAAAAGGCACTGAAAGAAAGCGAAGAGAAGTATCGGATGATTTTTGAAACAACCGGTACGGCAACCGTGATTATCGAGGAAGATACGACGATTTCCCTTGCAAACACCGAATTCGAAACGCTCACAGGCTACGACCGAGGGGAAATAGAAGGAAAAATGAGTTGGACCGAATTTGTCACACCACAGTATCTCGATATCATGAAAGAATATCACACCACACGGAGAGCATGCCTGCACTCCGCACCACGGACCTACGAGTACCAACTTATCGACAAGCACGGTGCCATAAGGGATATATCCGCCGTCGTGGATATGATCCCCGGGACAAAGCAGAGCATCGTTTCATCAACCGACGTCACCCACCGGAAAGAGGCCGAGCGTTTACTGAAAAAGAGTGAAGAACGGTACAGAAACCTGATGGAAGAAGCCCCGATCGGTCTGTGCAACATCGACATCGAAGGAAAGATTGGATACATCAACAGGCGACTCGAAGATTTGACGGGGTACACCAGAGATTCGTTGCTCGGCAGAAGCGGCTTGGAACTGCCTCTCTTCGACGATGAAACGAAACGAATCCTGAAAAAACGACTGGGAGAAAGGCTGAAAGGAGATGAATCGCGAGCGATTGAGGTACCGATCAGGAATAAAAACGGCAGCATCGTCTGGATTGAGGCAACCGCCCGCATCATCGAAGAAAATGATATTCCGACAGGACTCCAAATTGTCTGCCGCGACATAACCGACCGGAAAAAAGCGGAAGAAGCGCTTCGGCACAGCGAAGAACGATACAGAGGCATATTCGAGACAACCGGCACGGCCACCATTATCTACGGGGAAGATACCATCATCAAGATGGCAAATACAGAACTGGCGCATCTTTGGGGCTACTCGAAGGATGAAATCGAGGGAAAGAAAAGCTGGACAGAATTCATTTTTCATGAAGATCTTCCCATGATGCAGGGATTCCACAGGCAGAGAGGCGTCGAACCGAAATCCGTCCCGAAAAATTACGAGTTTAGATTTTGCGACCGCTTCGGCAACATAAAAAATATTTTCCTCACCGTTGACATGATCTCCGGAACATCTCTGAGAGTCGGGGCTCTGTTGGACATTACCGACATGAAACGTCTCGAAGCTCAGCTCCGGCGTTCCCGGAAGATGGAAGCGCTTGGAACGCTCGCCGGCGGCGTGGCCCACGACCTCAATAATGTCCTTGGGGGACTTGTAAGCTATCCCGAGTTGTTACTAATGCAGATTCCCGACGACAGCCCCCTGCGAAAGCCGATTGCCACCATACAGAAATCAGGTCAGAGAGCGGCGGCTATCGTCCAGGACCTCCTTACACTGGCCAGGCGTGGTGTGGCCACCATGGAGGTGATCAATCTGAATCAGATACTGTCGGATTATCTGAAAACGCCGGAATATGAAAAACTTCTATATTACCATCCGGGCATCACCATAAAGACTCACCTGGATAATAATCTGCTCAATATCGAAGGCTCGCCGGTTCACATCTCAAAGACAATCATGAATATCGTTTCAAATGCAGCTGAAGCGATGCCCTGCGGTGGAGCAATCGTCATTGCCACGGAAAACAGATACATCGACAAGCCGACTCGCGAATATGACAACGTCGTGGAAGGAGATTATGCCGTCCTCACCGTATCGGACACAGGAATCGGGATTTCGGCGGATGACATGGAACGGATATTCGAGCCATTCTACACGAAAAAAGTCATGGGAAGAAGCGGCACCGGTCTGGGAATGGCCGTCGTCTGGGGAACGGTGAAAGACCATAAGGCTATATCGATGTTCAGAGCACCGAGGGCGCGGGAACAACCTTCACCCTTTACTTCCCCATCACAAGAAAGAAAACTCGCAGAATTCCGGATGAACGGCATACACGCTCTTACCGGGGACATGGTGAAACCATTCTGGTGGTGGACGACGTGCGGGAACAGCGTGAAATCGCTACACACATGCTTGAAAGACTTGGGTATGTCGTTACCACCGTATCAAGCGGCGAAGAGGCCGTGGCATTTCTGAAGGATCGTTCCGTCGATCTCGTTATACTGGACATGATCATGGATCCCGGCATAGACGGGTTGGAAACATACCAACAAATCCTCTCCATACATCCCGATCAGAAAGCGATCATCGTCAGCGGCTTTTCAGAAACGCGACGGGTAAAGAAACTTCAGAGGCTCGGCGCGGGAGAGTACGTAAAAAAGCCGTATCTCATGGAGAAACTCGGCTCTGCAGTCAGAGATGCGCTGGACAGTACATCCCGGATAAACAAGAATTAAAAACCGATCGGTCGGCTTTTGAACCGGCAGCCCCTGCTCCGAAGTTTTTCAGCGGGAAACGATTCTCCATGGGCGGGAAATATCCTCTTCGCACCCATATCAAGAAGATCCGCCCAGCTCTTCAACAACACATTCACGTCCTCCGCAAAGGGCGGAAAATAAGGTCCCAGACCGAAGGGCAGGTAATTAATTGCAAGGTCTCCCACGAATGCTTCACCCGATGACAAGATAACGGTAACGGAACCTTCCGTATGACCTGGTGTATGAACGATAGAACCGGGAATGCCGAATTCTTCCAGCGTCATTCCGTCCGAAAGAATAATATCAGGATCGACCGGCTGAAATGAAAAAAAGGATGGGAAACGCCTTAATGCGCGTTTCCCCAGTGCCATGACAACCCTGCCGAGAAAGGTGATCCCCGGAGGGAGGACGACCGTTCCCTCCTGCAGGAGATGAGCCTCCCGTTTGTGAACGGCGACGGGACACCGGCAGATATTTTGTATTGCTTGCAGGCTGCCCACATGATCGTAATGAACGTGAGTAATCACAATAAGCTCTATTTGACCGGGATCTATCCCTTTTTTCTTCAGAGCCGTGAAGAATCGTTTCTCTTTATGACAGTTGCCGGCATCAACAAGGATGCATCGACCGTCGTTTTCGATACAATAGGCGGCACTGGTTCCCAGTCCAATTTTCACGTACCGTGTCATGCGCAGAATCCCTCTCAAAAACAGTCGATTACGACCCAGCGCGGCATTACCCAAACCGGGAGAAAAACGGATCATCGAAATTCCCCGGAGAAATATCCTTTTCCCCGATTTCGATATCCTTGACAATTGAAATGATCATGTCATTGACGGGTGTAGGAATACCATATTTGGCCCCGTTGTCCGATATGTAGCCGTTCAGATAATCTATCTCCGTCGGTTTTCCCCGTTCGAGTGACTGAAGCATCGATGACTTCAACCGGCGATACTTGAACCCGACAAGACGAATCATCAGATGGCGCCTCAGATGATCGAATAATCCCGCTCCGCTGAGCAGTTTGTAATAGTCAATCTTACCGGCATACACCTCCACGGAAATTCCCATGGCATCGGCAACGGAGATGGCCTCCCGCATGACCTCCACGAATATCTTCCGTATCTTTTTCACGGCGAGCATCTCCCCCAGATACAGGCCGCAGACGGCGCCGAGAGAGGTGATGCAGGAATTGATAATCAGCTTGGAATAGAGACTGCCCATAATGTTTCCGGAGATTTCCACGGGGAGGACGGCTTCGAGCATGTTCTTAATCGGAGGCAACCGCTCGTCAGGTTGATTGTCAATATTCCCGATAATAAACTCTCCGGTTGACGTTATTTCAAGTTCTGCCGGACGGTGCATCGTGCCACCCCATCCCACGACACAGCCGATCGTGCGCTCCCTTCCCACGACTCGGGCCAGAGCATCTTCACAGATCCCGTTCTGCATTGAGACGACTACCGATGAGTTACTGAGAAACGGCAGAAGATCACGGGCCGCATCAAGCATATCCGTGGCCTTCGTGGCAAGAAATACAACGTCCTTCTTTTTATTCAGTTCAGAGATCCGGGCAACCGCCGGCATGGACACCGTGAAATCGCCTTTGACACCAAATACATGAAGACCGGCGGTACGTATCGTGTCGGCCAGTTCCCGATGCTTGCACACGACTTCAACACTGTATCCCGCCTTCGCCATCAATGCCGCCGTGATCCCGCCGATCGCTCCGGCGCCGACAACGGCAATTCTGCTTTCCCTGTCAACCATACCCGCTCCCTCCCATAGTACTTCATAAACAGCCATACGTTTCGTATCCGATTGCAGCCCACCATGATTTATTATTCTATGCAAATGAAGCCAGGTTTATATCTGCGATAACCGATCACGTCGACCAGTCATCCCCGAAGCATGACCGTAACCACATGGGAATAATGTTGGATTCAAGTGAGCATCGAAGCTGTTCACACACCATGAGATCAGTCGGAAAGGCCATCGGCTCGGGCAGCGCATCGACAGGAAAAAACTTTACATCACCCGAATCGGTTCCGGGCTTCAATCCTCCCCCCATCCGAGTTCCCCAGAACCAGACTCCAACCGTCTGTTTTTGCGGATCATGGAAATTCGAATGAACGGCAAATACCGGTCCTATGGCAACATCAAGTCCCGTCTCTTCCCGGAATTCACGCCGTGCCGCATCCCGAATATCTTCATCCCACTCGACATGTCCGCAGGGAATGCACCACATCCCTTCATATGATCCGACGCGTTGTACCAGAAGGATCTCATTTCGCTCAACTACCACAACGGCAACGCCGACCGTGGGATTCCTGTATATAAATTCCCGACAGAGATTACAGTAAGGCCGATCGTGACCGTCGTCAGATTTTATTTCCAGACCTTTGCCGCATTGAGGACAATACAGAACCTTCATAGTCTCTCCACTCGGTCACATGCATTCATTGGAACAACAGTGCATTTATCACTTTGATATCTTCGCTAGCATACAGAGCACCACAATCAGAAAAACGAAGGCACCTGCGAAGAAAAGGAAACCATATTGGAGAACCTGATCAAGACCGTTGTACCAGTCAAGAATCACATTGTAATAGTGATGATAAAGATTTTTCACTGTGTCTATCATGGCAACCTCTTAATTGCATTGAAAAATGGAGTGAACGTCATGGTTCTACAGGGAAGCCACCAGTCGAATGGTATAATAAAGCTATTGTGGCATCGAGTAAAGACAAATGGTACAACGTCGCAAAAAGTCAGTGATATCCTACATGTCCTTCGACGCTGCGGTCATACAACACCCGCCGGTCCTCTTATCGCCTCTACACATCGGTTTCATTTTTTATGTGCAACTCGGATACATCCTGAAACCTGCATACCGCGAAATAGCGATCGACGTTTAAACTGATAAAGGCCGTTGAGGAAGCACTCATGAATTCTTCAAGCTGGGGATGCTTTGTGCGGTATAATGCCCTGAGTCGATCAACAGTGTCACCCGATAGAATTTCCGTCGTACCTGTAGCCGTCACAGCCATGGCATGGGCAATATCGTCCGGTCGGTTTGACCGGTCATCGATCAGCATGGCTGCACGGGCATCGGACATCAGGTTGGCGTATTTCCTTGTTGACCGATCCGTGGCAAACAGAAGCTGTTTCAAATCATCAGTTGCAGCAAACGCCACGAGACTCGTATATGGCTGCCCGGCGTTCTGCGTGGCGAGAACGGCCAGATATTGCGTTCGAAACATATTTCTCAAAGTATCTTCCAGTTTCTGTTCGCTTTTCATGGAACCTCCTTGTTTTCACTTTATAATGCATACTCTCTTATCATAAAAGTACGCGTGCAGTTGCTCAAACAAAAATTAATTTGAGCAATAACCTGTCAAACATCAATCGATCCATCGTTTTACAAACCGTGATGAATGCTCGCAGGAATCAACTATCATAATTCTGTTTTAAAAAAAACCACTCTCAGCGGGACAGGTTCAAATTAAACTTTTTCATATCCGTATCCGATGTTATTCAACACGGGCACAGCATTTCATAGACAGGCCAAGGAAAGGAGCATGACATGCAATATTCTGCACGGAAAGAATGGCTTGGTGCATTTGCACTTTCGTTTTTTTTACTACTCATAACGCCGGATTTTCTTCCTGCGCAAACGGAATATGAAATCGTCCTCAAAAACGGTAATTCCATGATTACATCCGGATACCGCGAGATAAACGATACTATCTATATAAGAAAATACGGGGGAACCATCGGTATTTCAAAAGGAGACATCAAGGAAATTAAGGTGCGCGACGAATATTGCGATGCAGAGGTTATAGAATATTCGGGAAAGAAAGAAGATACCGGCACGGATGTCAGTTCTCAGTACGGCAGACAAAAACCGAGCAAGGCCACATTGACCAACCTAGAGAGACGGAAATTATACGGCGAACTCACACAATGCGAACAGAAATTGCGGGTTCTTCGAGCTGAAGGTCCAAGAGTAATAAGCGGCCATGAAAAAATGGTAGCGGCAAGGAAAGCAGTCCAGTTCGGGGGACCGTTGCTTAATGATCAAGAACTTTATCAGCAACGCCTGAGAATGCAGGAATCGAAATGTCAGAGAATCAGGAGCAGGATTGATGGGCGTATCGTTCAGGAACCGAGGAGCCTTGATTAAATAAAGGGTGGCAGAATCAGTCGGCTGTACATAACGCTCTCGACCGGTGGGCTTTCGCGTTGTTGCAGTTCCGCCGGCTTCACTAATTGAAGAACGGAAAGGAAGTGCCGCGAACCGTGGGCAATGAACTCCGTAGCAATGATTCCCCTAATCACGCCCATGATCCTGTTACGGTAGGTAGTCACATCGGATCTACCGCCTCTTCTGTTTTTTGAGATGTTCGCCGTCTCACCGGTTGAAGAGCGCAAACCACCACAATCACCATACCGTTCATGATAGCATGATGGAACGATTCATGCCGGCTCACATAGACAACGCAGTCTAACTCTACCAGCATTCATGCGCGAGACATTCCCTTATCTTTCATTGGTTTGCATGATACAGGAATACCTCATCTTTTTCTGATCATGATGAGTGTACCCTCATTCAAGAACAAAGAATCCGTCCCCGGGCCAAGGCAACAATGCTGTAATCCGTGCGGATCGATCGGAGAGGCTAGCCTCTCCGATCGATCCGCACGGATTACAGCATTGTTGCCTTGGCCCGGGGACGGATTCTTTGTTCTTGAATGAGGGTACACTCATCATGATCAGAAAAAGATGAGGTATTCCTGTATCATGCAAACCAATGAAAGATAAGGGAATGTCTCGCGCATGAATGCTGGTAGAGTTAGACTGCGTTGTCTATGTGAGCCGGCATGAATCGTTCCATCATGCTATCATGAACGGTATGGTGATTGTGGTGGTTTGCGCTCTTCAACCGGTGAGACGGCGAACATCTCAAAAAACAGAAGAGGCGGTAGATCCGATGTGACTACCTACCGTAACAGGATCATGGGCGTGATTAGGGGAATCATTGCTACGGAGTTCATTGCCCACGGTTCGCGGCACTTCCTTTCCGTTCTTCAATTAGTGAAGCCGGCGGAACTGCAACAACGCGAAAGCCCACCGGTCGAGAGCGTTATGTACAGCCGACTGATTCTGCCACCCTTTATTTAATCAAGGCTCCTCGGTTCCTGAACGATACGCCCATCAATCCTGCTCCTGATTCTCTGACATTTCGATTCCTGCATTCTCAGGCGTTGCTGATAAAGTTCTTGATCATTAAGCAACGGTCCCCCGAACTGGACTGCTTTCCTTGCCGCTACCATTTTTTCATGGCCGCTTATTACTCTTGGACCTTCAGCTCGAAGAACCCGCAATTTCTGTTCGCATTGTGTGAGTTCGCCGTATAATTTCCGTCTCTCTAGGTTGGTCAATGTGGCCTTGCTCGGTTTTTGTCTGCCGTACTGAGAACTGACATCCGTGCCGGTATCTTCTTTCTTTCCCGAATATTCTATAACCTCTGCATCGCAATATTCGTCGCGCACCTTAATTTCCTTGATGTCTCCTTTTGAAATACCGATGGTTCCCCCGTATTTTCTTATATAGATAGTATCGTTTATCTCGCGGTATCCGGATGTAATCATGGAATTACCGTTTTTGAGGACGATTTCATATTCCGTTTGCGCAGGAAGAAAATCCGGCGTTATGAGTAGTAAAAAAAACGAAAGTGCAAATGCACCAAGCCATTCTTTCCGTGCAGAATATTGCATGTCATGCTCCTTTCCTTGGCCTGTCTATGAAATGCTGTGCCCGTGTTGAATAACATCGGATACGGATATGAAAAAGTTTAATTTGAACCTGTCCCGCTGAGAGTGGTTTTTTTTAAAACAGAATTATGATAGTTGATTCCTGCGAGCATTCATCACGGTTTGTAAAACGATGGATCGATTGATGTTTGACAGGTTATTGCTCAAATTAATTTTTGTTTGAGCAACTGCACGCGTACTTTTATGATAAGAGAGTATGCATTATAAAGTGAAAACAAGGAGGTTCCATGAAAAGCGAACAGAAACTGGAAGATACTTTGAGAAATATGTTTCGAACGCAATATCTGGCCGTTCTCGCCACGCAGAACGCCGGGCAGCCATATACGAGTCTCGTGGCGTTTGCTGCAACTGATGATTTGAAACAGCTTCTGTTTGCCACGGATCGGTCAACAAGGAAATACGCCAACCTGATGTCCGATGCCCGTGCAGCCATGCTGATCGATGACCGGTCAAACCGACCGGACGATATTGCCCATGCCATGGCTGTGACGGCTACAGGTACGACGGAAATTCTATCGGGTGACACTGTTGATCGACTCAGGGCATTATACCGCACAAAGCATCCCCAGCTTGAAGAATTCATGAGTGCTTCCTCAACGGCCTTTATCAGTTTAAACGTCGATCGCTATTTCGCGGTATGCAGGTTTCAGGATGTATCCGAGTTGCACATAAAAAATGAAACCGATGTGTAGAGGCGATAAGAGGACCGGCGGGTGTTGTATGACCGCAGCGTCGAAGGACATGTAGGATATCACTGACTTTTTGCGACGTTGTACCATTTGTCTTTACTCGATGCCACAATAGCTTTATTATACCATTCGACTGGTGGCTTCCCTGTAGAACCATGACGTTCACTCCATTTTTCAATGCAATTAAGAGGTTGCCATGATAGACACAGTGAAAAATCTTTATCATCACTATTACAATGTGATTCTTGACTGGTACAACGGTCTTGATCAGGTTCTCCAATATGGTTTCCTTTTCTTCGCAGGTGCCTTCGTTTTTCTGATTGTGGTGCTCTGTATGCTAGCGAAGATATCAAAGTGATAAATGCACTGTTGTTCCAATGAATGCATGTGACCGAGTGGAGAGACTATGAAGGTTCTGTATTGTCCTCAATGCGGCAAAGGTCTGGAAATAAAATCTGACGACGGTCACGATCGGCCTTACTGTAATCTCTGTCGGGAATTTATATACAGGAATCCCACGGTCGGCGTTGCCGTTGTGGTAGTTGAGCGAAATGAGATCCTTCTGGTACAACGCGTCGGATCATATGAAGGGATGTGGTGCATTCCCTGCGGACATGTCGAGTGGGATGAAGATATTCGGGATGCGGCACGGCGTGAATTCCGGGAAGAGACGGGACTTGATGTTGCCATAGGACCGGTATTTGCCGTTCATTCGAATTTCCATGATCCGCAAAAACAGACGGTTGGAGTCTGGTTCTGGGGAACTCGGATGGGGGGAGGATTGAAGCCCGGAACCGATTCGGGTGATGTAAAGTTTTTTCCTGTCGATGCGCTGCCCGAGCCGATGGCCTTTCCGACTGATCTCATGGTGTGTGAACAGCTTCGATGCTCACTTGAATCCAACATTATTCCCATGTGGTTACGGTCATGCTTCGGGGATGACTGGTCGACGTGATCGGTTATCGCAGATATAAACCTGGCTTCATTTGCATAGAATAATAAATCATGGTGGGCTGCAATCGGATACGAAACGTATGGCTGTTTATGAAGTACTATGGGAGGGAGCGGGTATGGTTGACAGGGAAAGCAGAATTGCCGTTGTCGGCGCCGGAGCGATCGGCGGGATCACGGCGGCATTGATGGCGAAGGCGGGATACAGTGTTGAAGTCGTGTGCAAGCATCGGGAACTGGCCGACACGATACGTACCGCCGGTCTTCATGTATTTGGTGTCAAAGGCGATTTCACGGTGTCCATGCCGGCGGTTGCCCGGATCTCTGAACTGAATAAAAAGAAGGACGTTGTATTTCTTGCCACGAAGGCCACGGATATGCTTGATGCGGCCCGTGATCTTCTGCCGTTTCTCAGTAACTCATCGGTAGTCGTCTCAATGCAGAACGGGATCTGTGAAGATGCTCTGGCCCGAGTCGTGGGAAGGGAGCGCACGATCGGCTGTGTCGTGGGATGGGGTGGCACGATGCACCGTCCGGCAGAACTTGAAATAACGTCAACCGGAGAGTTTATTATCGGGAATATTGACAATCAACCTGACGAGCGGTTGCCTCCGATTAAGAACATGCTCGAAGCCGTCCTCCCCGTGGAAATCTCCGGAAACATTATGGGCAGTCTCTATTCCAAGCTGATTATCAATTCCTGCATCACCTCTCTCGGCGCCGTCTGCGGCCTGTATCTGGGGGAGATGCTCGCCGTGAAAAAGATACGGAAGATATTCGTGGAGGTCATGCGGGAGGCCATCTCCGTTGCCGATGCCATGGGAATTTCCGTGGAGGTGTATGCCGGTAAGATTGACTATTACAAACTGCTCAGCGGAGCGGGATTATTCGATCATCTGAGGCGCCATCTGATGATTCGTCTTGTCGGGTTCAAGTATCGCCGGTTGAAGTCATCGATGCTTCAGTCACTCGAACGGGGAAAACCGACGGAGATAGATTATCTGAACGGCTACATATCGGACAACGGGGCCAAATATGGTATTCCTACACCCGTCAATGACATGATCATTTCAATTGTCAAGGATATCGAAATCGGGGAAAAGGATATTTCTCCGGGGAATTTCGATGATCCGTTTTTCTCCCGGTTTGGGTAATGCCGCGCTGGGTCGTAATCGACTGTTTTTGAGAGGGATTCTGCGCATGACACGGTACGTGAAAATTGGACTGGGAACCAGTGCCGCCTATTGTATCGAAAACGACGGTCGATGCATCCTTGTTGATGCCGGCAACTGTCATAAAGAGAAACGATTCTTCACGGCTCTGAAGAAAAAAGGGATAGATCCCGGTCAAATAGAGCTTATTGTGATTACTCACGTTCATTACGATCATGTGGGCAGCCTGCAAGCAATACAAAATATCTGCCGGTGTCCCGTCGCCGTTCACAAACGGGAGGCTCATCTCCTGCAGGAGGGAACGGTCGTCCTCCCTCCGGGGATCACCTTTCTCGGCAGGGTTGTCATGGCACTGGGGAAACGCGCATTAAGGCGTTTCCCATCCTTTTTTTCATTTCAGCCGGTCGATCCTGATATTATTCTTTCGGACGGAATGACGCTGGAAGAATTCGGCATTCCCGGTTCTATCGTTCATACACCAGGTCATACGGAAGGTTCCGTTACCGTTATCTTGTCATCGGGTGAAGCATTCGTGGGAGACCTTGCAATTAATTACCTGCCCTTCGGTCTGGGACCTTATTTTCCGCCCTTTGCGGAGGACGTGAATGTGTTGTTGAAGAGCTGGGCGGATCTTCTTGATATGGGTGCGAAGAGGATATTTCCCGCCCATGGAGAATCGTTTCCCGCTGAAAAACTTCGGAGCAGGGGCTGCCGGTTCAAAAGCCGACCGATCGGTTTTTAATTCTTGTTTATCCGGGATGTACTGTCCAGCGCATCTCTGACTGCAGAGCCGAGTTTCTCCATGAGATACGGCTTTTTTACGTACTCTCCCGCGCCGAGCCTCTGAAGTTTCTTTACCCGTCGCGTTTCTGAAAAGCCGCTGACGATGATCGCTTTCTGATCGGGATGTATGGAGAGGATTTGTTGGTATGTTTCCAACCCGTCTATGCCGGGATCCATGATCATGTCCAGTATAACGAGATCGACGGAACGATCCTTCAGAAATGCCACGGCCTCTTCGCCGCTTGATACGGTGGTAACGACATACCCAAGTCTTTCAAGCATGTGTGTAGCGATTTCACGCTGTTCCCGCACGTCGTCCACCACCAGAATGGTTTCACCATGTCCCCGGTAAGAGCGTGTATGCCGTTCATCCGGAATTCTGCGAGTTTTCTTTCTTGTGATGGGGAAGTAAAGGGTGAAGGTTGTTCCCGCGCCCTCGGTGCTCTGAACATCGATATAGCCTTATGGTCTTTCACCGTTCCCCAGACGACGGCCATTCCCAGACCGGTGCCGCTTCTTCCCATGACTTTTTTCGTGTAGAATGGCTCGAATATCCGTTCCATGTCATCCGCCGAAATCCCGATTCCTGTGTCCGATACGGTGAGGACGGCATAATCTCCTTCCACGACGTTGTCATATTCGCGAGTCGGCTTGTCGATGTATCTGTTTTCCGTGGCAATGACGATTGCTCCACCGCAGGGCATCGCTTCAGCTGCATTTGAAACGATATTCATGATTGTCTTTGAGATGTGAACCGGCGAGCCTTCGATATTGAGCAGATTATTATCCAGGTGAGTCTTTATGGTGATGCCCGGATGGTAATATAGAAGTTTTTCATATTCCGGCGTTTTCAGATAATCCGACAGTATCTGATTCAGATTGATCACCTCCATGGTGGCCACACCACGCCTGGCCAGTGTAAGGAGGTCCTGGACGATAGCCGCCGCTCTCTGACCTGATTTCTGTATGGTGGCAATCGGCTTTCGCAGGGGGCTGTCGTCGGGAATCTGCATTAGTAACAACTCGGGATAGCTTACAAGTCCCCCAAGGACATTATTGAGGTCGTGGGCCACGCCGCCGGCGAGCGTTCCAAGCGCTTCCATCTTCCGGGAACGCCGGAGCTGAGCTTCGAGACGTTTCATGTCGGTAATGTCCAACAGAGCCCCGACTCTCAGAGATGTTCCGGAGATCATGTCAACGGTGAGGAAAATATTTTTTATGTTGCCGAAGCGGTCGCAAAATCTAAACTCGTAATTTTTCGGGACGGATTTCGGTTCGACGCCTCTCTGCCTGTGGAATCCCTGCATCATGGGAAGATCTTCATGAAAAATGAATTCTGTCCAGCTTTTCTTTCCCTCGATTTCATCCTTCGAGTAGCCCCAAAGATGCGCCAGTTCTGTATTTGCCATCTTGATGATGGTATCTTCCCCGTAGATAATGGTGGCCGTGCCGGTTGTCTCGAATATGCCTCTGTATCGTTCTTCGCTGTGCCGAAGCGCTTCTTCCGCTTTTTTCCGGTCGGTTATGTCGCGGCAGACAATTTGGAGTCCTGTCGGAATATCATTTTCTTCGATGATGCGGGCGGTTGCCTCAATCCAGACGATGCTGCCGTTTTTATTCCTGATCGGTACCTCAATCGCTCGCGATTCATCTCCTTTCAGCCTTTCTCCCAGTCGTTTTTTCAGGATTCGTTTCGTTTCATCGTCGAAGAGAGGCAGTTCCAAGCCGCTTCTGCCGAGCAACGAATCTCTGGTGTACCCCGTCAAATCTTCGAGTCGCCTGTTGATGTATCCAATCTTTCCTTCGATGTCGATGTTGCACAGACCGATCGGGGCTTCTTCCATCAGGTTTCTGTACCGTTCTTCACTCTTTTTCAGTAAACGCTCGGCCTCTTTCCGGTGGGTGACGTCGGTTGATGAAACGATGCTCTGCTTTGTCCCGGGGATCATATCCACGACGGCGGATATATCCCTTATGGCACCGTGCTTGTCGATAAGTTGGTACTCGTAGGTCCGTGGTGCGGAGTGCAGGCATGCTCTCCGTGTGGTGTGATATTCTTTCATGATATCGAGATACTGTGGTGTGACAAATTCGGTCCAACTCATTTTTCCTTCTATTTCCCCTCGGTCGTAGCCTGTGAGCGTTTCGAATTCGGTGTTTGCAAGGGAAATCGTCGTATCTTCCTCGATAATCACGGTTGCCGTACCGGTTGTTTCAAAAATCATCCGATACTTCTCTTCGCTTTCTTTCAGTGCCTTTTCCGCCAGCTTGCGCTTTGTGATGTCTTGGACGGTTCCCTCGTAGTATTGAATGTTTCCACTCGCGTTCCGGATTGCCTGAGACGTTAATGCAAACCAGTTAAGGCTTCCGTCCTTCTGACGGCCTTCAACCTCGAAGTCCTCCACGTGACCATGTTTGTCCAGGAGTCGCGAATATTCGATTCGTCGTAACGGATCGACATAGATATCTTCGGCAATATTCCGTACGGATTTTATCATATCCTTGGTTGAATCGTACCCGTGGATGTGTGCTATCGCTTCATTGGCGCTGATAAAGCGCCCGTCGGGAGTTGTCCGGAAAATGCCGATGGTGGCGTTCTCAAAGATCGTTCTGTATTTCTCTTCCGCCTCTCTCAACTCCTCTTCCATTTTTCTCCGTTCAAGGGCGATTGCAAACATTCCCGCCACCGTTTCGAAAAAACTTCTGTCTTCTTCTTCGATATTCCGGGGCGTTTTTGCCATGAGGTGGATGACGCCCAGAAGGTTTCCCGTGGATCCTGCCATGGGCCATGATATGGTTGCCCCGATACCGAGCTCGCCGATGCGTCGACGATGTGTCACATAAATGGGATGTCTGCTGATGTCGGGGGCGAAAATCGGTTCCCATTTCCGCGCTACCGCAGCGGCAATGATGTAATTGTCATCGAGGTGCGCCGGCGGGAAAAAACCGTCCGGCAGATCATCGATTGTACCGACGGTAGATGTTACGTAAAGCCGCTCATCCTTTGGATCATAGAGATGAGCGACGCCGTAATCAAATCCGAGAATTTCGGTCAGACCGGCGAGGATGTGGCGGCACAGAGATGAAACGGTCGATTCCTTCAGAGAGGCTTCCGTGATGATACCGAAAGCCTTCCGTTCGCGAATGAGAAAATCCTGCGCTTTTTTTCTGGCCGTTACATCTCTCATGGTGACAAGATCAACGGCTTTTCCATTGTAAGTGACCTTTGTGCCGAGAGCCTCGACCCATTTCTCTTCTTTCTGTTTCGTTATCAGCTTATAGAGTCGATAGTCCGTATCAAAACCCCGTTTTCCTTCCTTGATGAGATTAAGGTCTCGGATGACCGATTCTCTCGAATCCGGGTGGATGAAATTCGTCATATTCAGACCGATGCCTTCATCGGCTGATTCGAAGCCCACAAGCACTGCGGCGGCACGGTTTGCGAAGAGGATAGACCCGTTCCAGTCAACAATGACGATTGCATCCCGCATCATGTCTGCGAGAGAAGTAAGAACCTCGCCTTCATGATAATCATTGTTCATATGATCGCTTCGTTGAGCATGGAATCGGTCGGCGACGGTGTGACGTTTGGTGCGATGATTTTCGTTTTTGTTTCGATGGCTCATTCTTATTAACCACGCAACAGGTTAGGTACGTCATAGTGTCTTTACGAATATTCTAATCGGTACATCCCGCCTGCACGTTTAATAAAATAATGGAATATTTTAACATAAACGGTCACATACAATCGGCTGCGCAGTATGATGTAAACGTCTTTGGCTCGGGAAAACGGCTTCAAACCGACAGGGGGGGCCCTTTGTTGCCGCTTCACCTTGGTATATGGAACTATGGGAGTTCAATCGTATCTATTCGATCGATATTATATTTTATAAGAGTGCCTGCACCGTTTCTGCCGATACTGCAGTTCACGATAATGGAATTTCCCATTGCGGCCGTCCCCCTTCCTTCGTGAATGTGTCCGCAGATGACCAGCCGCGGCCGGGTTCGTAAAATGAGAGATGCGATGGATCGGCAGCCTGCATGAAACCTGCCGAACACTTTGTCGAGAAATCCCCACGGCGGCGGATGTACCACGAGAACAGAGTCTCTTGTCGTTATCTGCTCGATCCGGTCGATGCAGGTTCTTTCTCTGAGACAGATCCTCGATCTGAACGGAACCGGCAGTGTCCCACTGAGACCGATAAATGGTATTTCCATTATCAATAGTTGATTCAGATGGATGGATGAAATCATTGAGGACGCTTCGATAAATCGGTCAATCTTTTCACGATCAGAGTTGCCTCTGACTGCAAGAACCGGAATCGACAGCGTGTTGATCTGATCAATGAAAAACCGTGAATGTCTGAGGCCGGTTATATCCCCTGCGAGGACCAGTATGTCGGGGCGGTGCGTTTCAATATTCCGCCTGATTGTCTGAAGTCTGTCGAACCGCCCGTGGATGTCCGCTGCGGCATATATCAGCATCATGCCCCCCTTTGATGGTATGTATTTTATCACTCATTGCGACAGGAAAAATCAACAGTTCTTTTTCACCTTACCCGTCTTCTTTTCTGTTTATTTAAATTATTCGAGAGATTCTTGTTCTTTTCCTGGTAATTGTATACAATGCGATATTCGGGTTGTGCAGAAGGTGGTTACTCTCCGGTCTGAATCGCTGCAGGGGTTCGGTCGTCCCGGTGGCTGCAATATCTTAAACAGGCCGCGGGATTGCATGAGCGAATCGGATCTCCGGCATCATTCCCCCGGCGTTTCGATTTTTTCCGGAGTGATTGCGGCGGAACTGTCCGCCAATGGTTTTACTCTTTCAGGGGATGCTTCCCCCGACAACATAGTAACGCTGTAACAGGGAGGATTGAAATAATGGCACGGGAACTAGTGAAAAAAGAAGCATGGGCGTTTGTAACGATAGTGATTGTATGTCTTTTCCTGGGATTGGTTCCAAAAGGATATGGCGCCAAGGTTACCGATTTTTCGGCGGATCAGGTATCCGTGGATCCGAACGGCAAGGTCGTTGCGGAGGGAAAGGTTTACATGAGTTCGAAGGGAGCCAGAGTTGAGTATGCCGCCCCCGAAGGCAAGGGAGACATGATCAGTATTTTCAGAAAAGACAAAAAGCTCTTCTGGATGGTGAATCCGGCGGCAAAAAAATATCTGGAGGAACAATTTGATGAAGAGAAAATGAACAAGGCCCTCAATCTGTCAACGGGCAGCTCTGTGAAAATACTGGGGACGGAGAAAGTCCAGGGCTTCAAGTGTACGAAAAAGAGCGTGGAAACAACGGTGACATTCCTGGGAATCAAGAGTAAAAGTGAGTCCGTAGTCTGGGAATCGGATCGGTTTGACATGCCGCTCAAAACACAGATGAAGGATGGATCCTTTACGGAATTGCGGAATATAAAAATCGGGAAACAGCCGGGAAACTTGTTCGAAGCTCCCGCCGGCTTCACCAAGGTATCAAATATGATTGCCCTGTTTTCAGATGGTGAACAGGGCTCCGGCTCGGAAAAAGGGGGTGAGGAAGGGTCATTCATGAATATTCAAAAGGATATCTCTGATAAAATAAAAAACTTCAAATGGCCTTTCGGCGGCGATAAAGAGTCGGAAACGAAACAATAGAGCCTTTACGTCAATACTCCCGATGTTTCGATACTCGGACTATGAATTTACATGTTTCATCCTGTTGAAGCGGGGATGTTTATCCTTGATTAATGTCAATGAGTACGAGAAAATACCTTGCAGCAGCGTTGGTGGTTATATCGTTTAACCTTGGGTGATAAAGGAGGGTTGTCATGTATGAGAGAATCCTGTATCCAACGGACTTCTCAGATGAGGCGGTTAAGGCGGTAGATTACATCAAGGAACTGAAAGGGGCAGGGGCACAAGAAGTCGTCATACTCCATGTAATCGATCGACGTGGACTCAATGATCTGTCTCGATTTGCCAAGAAGGATTTCGCCGGCATTCTGGTTGATATGGAACAAAAGGCAAGGGGGGAGATCCGACCCATCGAAGAAGAGTTGAAGGGAGTCGGCCTGAAGGTCAAAGTCAGAGTCGAAAAAGGGGGACCCTGTGATGAAATTCTTCGTGTTGCAGATGAAGAAAAGGTGTCGGTTATCATTGCCGGATCGCACGGGAAAAGCAATATCGACAGCATGCTGCTCGGATCAGTCTCATATAAGCTGGTAAAACGAGTCAACATACCGATCCTGGTTGTAAAAAAATAAGCTGACAGGATCTGTCCCGGAGCGGAGGATGGGTATCCGGCGACCTGTCGTCTCAATGCATTATGAATACTTCCGCTCATTCCGGTTCACAATGAAATGAAAGACACGCACCTTTTCTGTACACAGTGCAAGAAATCGTATGATATAAGCAGGATTGATCCCCGATGTGTGGTATGTCACGAGCCACTCGAAATGGCAATGACGGAATGGGGAACCATCGTCGACGGCAATCCGCTCAGGCAGACGATTCTTGAACGTTACGCCGATTTTTTTCCTTTCGATGCGATCGACTCGAATGTGTCACTTTACGAAGGGTTTACGCCGCTTGTTCCCTCCAGGAGGCTCGCATCGCGTCTTGCCGTGAACAACATATTTTTCAAGAATGAAACGGAAAATCCCACTTGGTCGTTCAAAGACCGGGGAACTGTTGTCGGTGTTCACCATGCCCTCAGCCTCGGCTACCGGAGGATTGGAACCGTGTCGTCGGGAAATATGGCGGTTTCAGTTGCTGCCTATGGAGCCCGCGCAGGTCTCAAAACGTATGCGCTGGTGAGCACTTCCATCCCATTGGAGAAGCTCAATCCCATAGCCGTGTATGGAGCTGTGGTGATTCAGGTCGAAGGCGACTATGGTGATCTTTACTTTCGCAGCATTGAAATAGGAAAGCGAAAAGGTATTTATTTTATTAATTCCGATGTGCCGCTCCGGGTGGAAGGTTCGAAAACGATCGCATTTGAAATCTGCGAGCAGATGAATTTCGGTGTGCCCGATTTTGTTATTGTTCCCACAAGTTCCGGAGGCAATATCCGCGGAATTATCAAGGGATTTGAAGAATTCAGGCGGTGTGGGCTGATTTCGGACATTCCCACCATGGTCTGCGCTCAGGCAGCGGGGTGTGCCCCCATACATGATGCGTATATCAACAATGAGGATATGATATCTCGGGTGGAGTACCCCCAAACAATAGCCCATGCCATCGAAAATCCCTATCCGCCCAGTGGTAATGAAGTGTTGCGAAAACTCAGAGAGGGCGGGGGTCTGTGTGTTGCCGTTACCGATGACGAGATGCTGCAGGCTCAGAAGGAGCTCGCCTGTGAGGGAATATTCGGGCAGCCGAAAGCCGCCGTCCCGCTCGCCGCGGTGAAAAAGTTGCGGGAACGGGACATCATTGCCCATGATGATACCGTGGTCTGCATCGTTACGGGCGGAGGGTTGAAATATACGGCTGTCTGCGAACGGCATGACCTGATCGTGCGTTCCTGCAGTCTGATGGGACTGGAGATGCTGATTTCTCAGTTATGGGACTGATCGAGACGAAAGGAAGCCGTCGATGAAGATTGCCGTTCTGAATGGGAGTCCGAAAGGAAAGAAAAGTGCGACCATGCACTACGTTCATTATATTCAGAAAAAATTTCCCCACCATGAACTGAACATTATCGATATATCGCAGCGGATCAACAGGATTGAGAAGGACGAAAAGGCATTTCGGGAGATTATTAATAACATCTCTTCATCCGACGGAGTGCTGTGGGCAACGCCCGTCTATGTGACGCTGGTTCCCTCTCAGTATAAGCGTTTCATAGAACTGATCTTCGAGCGGGATGGGAAATCGGTCTTCAAGAATAAATACGCCGCCGTCCTGGTGACATCTATCCACTTTTTCGATCATACGGCATGCAACTATCTCAACGCGGTCTGTGACGATCTGGGTATGAACTATGTCGGTGCATTTTCACCGGATATGTATGACCTCATACGGAGGAAGGAACAGGAACGATTGGTCGGGTTTACGGAAGATTTTTTTTCGGCCGTCGAGAACGGGCGTGTTACATCGAAGCATTTTGCACCGATCATATACAATCCGATTTCATATGAGCCGAAAGAGGTAGAAAACCGGTTAGATCCCGGAGAGAAAAAGATCCTCGTCCTTACCGATGACAGTCAACCCGGGACGAACCTGACGAAGATGGTTGATCGCTTCAAGCGGTCGTACCTCCGTAGTGTCGAGTCCGTTGCCCTGTCGGATATAGATATCAAGGGGGGGTGTCTGGGGTGCTGCCAGTGCGGTCTTGACGGTGTCTGCACATATGACGGCAAAGATGAATTTATCGATTTTTATAATTCGAAGGTTAAGAATGCCGACATCCTCGTCTTTGCCGGTGAAATCAGAGATCGATATTTATCGTGGAAATGGAAACAGTTCTTTGACCGGCGGTTTTTTCATACCCATATTCCGTCGCTCACGGGGAAACAGATAGGATTCATCATCTCTGGCCCGCTCCGTCGGATTCCTAATCTCCGTCAGATTCTCGATGCCTACTCGGAGTGGGAGCAGGCAAATCTTGTGGATTATATTACCGATGAGTATGAAGACTCGTCGGAAATTGACGACTTGCTTCAAAGCCTGGCGGAGCGCCTCGTCGAATGTGCGGACCGTCACTATGTCAAACCGGAAACCTTTCTCGGTCATGGTGGAAGAAAAATATTCAGAGACGATATCTGGGGAAGATTGAGAGTCGCTTTTCAGGTCGATCATCAGTACTACAAGAAACATGGATTATATGATTTCCCTCAGTCGCGATATAAAATGCGGTTTTTCAACTGGAAAATGATGCTCTTCACTAAGATACCGGCGGTTCGAAAGATATTCTCCGAACGATGCATGGATGAAATGATACGGCCGCATCGGAATGTAATCAGTAAAATGGATCAGGTGTCCAACAGTATGCAGGTTAATCCGTGATGGAACGTGAGGGTCTTATGGGTGACAATACGACGAGATCGAATCTGAGCATATTCTTCATCTGTATCGTTGTGCCGGCTTGAAAGTTTGATCGGTTCGGCTCTTGCCGCCTCCGTTGTGTCTACATGGTATGCCGGGACGGCGACGTCCGCTTTAATGTCACCGGACCGGTTTTCTGCCCCCTATGGGAACTCAATCGCCGATATTTGCAATTAAAGAGAATGCCGTGAAATTATTTGACAACGGGTGATCATGTTTTTATAATCGCATGATCGAAGGCCATTGGTGGCGTCCGGTACGACGTTTCCGTTGTGCAAGTGGAGCGTGATCCGGAGTTGCCCATAAGGATCGCGTTTCTTTATGAAAACAGGAGGATACTCAAAGCGGTAATCCATATCGGAGAAAGGTTTTCTGAAATCTTCAGCATATGCCGTGAGTTGTCCTGAATCAAATGCCGACTTTTCACATTATAGTTTCTATGGTCATGAGCCGAGTGAACGGGAAAGTTCATCGTCAATCGCAAAGAATTATCGTGTCAGAAATACGGAGGAAATGAACTCATGATCGTTTCTGGTAAAAAAATATCATCCATCGTGATAGCGGGATTCATTGTCATCTCCATGGTCTGGCCCGGTCCCGCCTGTGCCGTTACCTGGGAAGAAAGGCCTTTGCTGGCATGGGAAAAACGGGCGCTGGAGGTCTTTGATGTCAATAATTACGACAGAGTTATTGCCATGGCCCAGGAACAGACCGGCGACCCCAACGGGAATGTTCCTGTTTTTATTTATTTCAGTCATGCCCAGAAATATTACCTCGAAAAAAACAGGGCCTCTGCTGCTTATTATAAGCAGCAGTACAACATGGTGATAAACAGGTTGTCGGGAGCAAATCTTGCGGTGCTGACCCGTCTTGTTGTGATGCCTCAAACGTCATGGAATGCGAAAATCAACAACAGTTTCATTGAAGCCGCATTTGAAAAGGCGGGTAACGAACTCTATCTGGGCGCAATCCTCTTTTACCTGAGCAACACGGCGCCGGAGGTTGCGAAGGGAGCGGTGGGAGGTTTATGTGCCATTCTGCAAAACAAACGTGAGATTGTAATGAATGGCGGAACACTGAGCCAGGAAGACCGGGCATGGATGAGTGATCCCACACTCCTGAAGCTCCTCATCAGGAAGACAGGTGAATCCATCAGCCCCCTTTCCGGTTTTATGTCGAAGCTGCCGGCCGTCGCCCGAAAGAAGGTGATGGGCGGTCCATCTTTATGCCTGGCCTTGATAGAAGATCCGGCTCTCCCACTGTTGCGTGAAGCTGCGGGCATGGGCAACGCCAACGCGGCGAGTACGATTCAACTGGTGCAGGATGCCCGTGGCGAGTGCCTTGCACGGTATCCCAACAGCACATGGTACAGTGCGACAGGAAGGTAGTACGGAGAGTTAGCAAGGAGCGGGGCTAAAGAGACAGTGGAGGTATTGTATAATATGCCGTCGTGTCTGCCTTAACCCCCGGAATAGCGAGCGAAACGGTTTATGAATTAAAAGGAGAAAAAATCAATGCATCGATCAATAGGCAGAATCCTGTTAGTTGTAGTGCTTTCCTGGTGTGTGTGCATCGGGGGGATGTCTCCGGTGTACGCAGCGAAGAAGACGAGAATAGCCGTCGTCGATCTTGATTCTCAGGGTGATAAGGCGAAGGAAGATGAACTCGGAACAATGGCATCGCAACTGCTGACGGCTGAATTTGTCAAAGGAGGTCGTTTTGATGTAATTGAACGACAGGCATTGAAGAAGATAGTCGAAGAGCAGCAACTTGGTCTCACAGGACTGGTCGATGCCAATACGGCGGCGCAACTGGGGCGTGTTCTCGGTGCCACGTATATCGTTACCGGTTCCGTCATCAGCTATCCCCGAGGTATGGATCTTGTTGTCAAAATCGTTGAAACGGAGAGTGCATCGATCAAAGTTGCCGATCGCCTGTCGGCGGGAACCTCGTCGGAACTATTCAGAAAAATCCCAGGTTTTGTGTCGCAGATTACCGATCAATTCCCCCTGAGAGGTATTATTATTCAAAAAAAGGAAAAGTCCTATACCATTGATATGGGGAAACAAGAAGGGGTAAAAAAAGGCATGAACTTTGAGGTATACCAGGAGGGGCAGCCTATTAAACACCCCATGACCGGGGAGATCCTCGGAACTGAAAAAATTCGCATTGGTCTCATCAGGATTATCGATGTTCAGGAGAAAATCGCTGTCGCTTCGGTGGTAAAGAAGGAACCGAAGCAGGCTATTGACGTCGGGAATCGGGTACTGTCAGTAACGGGTCCTTCCCAATCGGTACCCGCGACATACACGAGATCATCAACGGGCGCCCTTCGATACTCCCAATCATGGGGGCGGAAAGGCACCGGCACGGCCGATTTTAATCTTCCCTACGGGATCGCAGCGGATGCCGAAGGACATGTCTATGTGGCGGATACATACAACAATCGTATTCAGGTTTTCAATTCGAATGGAACCTTCCTCAGAAGTTGGGGGCAGAAGGGAACTGGTCAGGGACAACTCTTGCTGCCCTATGACGTCGCCGTCGATCGACAGGGAAATGTTTACGTTGCCGATACGTATAATTTCCGGATTCAGAAGTTCGATACCTCGGGGAGGGTCGTTCTTCAGTGGGGGCGGAAGGGCGCCGGCATCAGTGAGTTTGCCTTTCTCAGCGGCGTTGCGGTCGGTCCCGAAGGTTCGGTATACACCACTGACGCAAAAATGAACAGGATTCAAGTCTTTAATGGTGACGGACGGTATCTTCGATCGTGGGGACAGGCCGGTAAGGAAACGGGAAATTTCGTGGCACCCATGGGAATCACGGTTGACAATAGCGGCAACGTCTATGTGGCGGACAGCAAGATGCAGCGGGTGCAGGTTTTCGGATCACGGGGAAACTTCAAAAATGCAATAACCGGCACAATGGTGTATCCCGTTGATGTGACTGTCGATCAGAGCAGCGGCAACCTGTATGTCCTCGATGGAGCAAGTCACTCTTTCTGGGAAATGTCTCCGGTCGGGCAGATTCTCATGACTTTTGGAGGAGCTGGAAGCAGCAGTGCCCAGTTTATCAAACCGTATGGTATTTGCGCCGATGACGCAGGGAATATATTTGTGGCCGATACGGCGAACTGCCGTATCCAGAAATTTTCACGGGAATGATGGATCTCCCGTAGTATCGTTCCTGATTCGACTCTTATATTCGATAGTAATGATATATCAACGGATTGAGCTTCGTTGAAGGGCAAAAGTGTATTTCTATGGACTTTGCATCGTCTCAGCAAGTGTCAGCGTCCCCCCGGCAATCTTCATATCTTCAATGGAAGCCTCCACGGTGAAAAGAAAAAAACTTCCGTATTGTTTTTGAAGCTGCGCCGCCAGACGAAGCGTATCCCCCGGTTTTGCAGGTGTCATGAATTTCATGTTGACGCCGGCAAGGACGAGATTTAAATTACTTTTCCGGGGAACGGCGGCGTCACGCTTCAGGGTGAGACCGACCAAAAGACCACATGCCTGGGCAAGTGCCTCCGATATCAGCACACCCGGCATGATGGGACGTTCCGGAAAATGACCTGCAAAAAACGAGTCATCCGCCTGAAGCTGTTTCATGCAGACAATGCTCTTACCCGTGGAAAAGCTTACTACCCCGTCGATGAATAGAAAAGGACTTCTATGGGGAAGGATCGCCTGTACCTCCGAGAGATCATATATATACGGATCGAACATGGCTGTCATCCTTTCTCACCGCCAACACCCTGGTTTTTTAACGAATTTTTCGATAATGGTTTCAATGGTCTTTACTTTATCCGTTATCATGGCTTCGATTGTTCGGTCAATCCACCTGACGGTTCTGTAGATGACGGAACCGGGGCCGACTTCTATGAATATAAAATTATCGTTTAAACGGAGTTTCTTTATTACGTCAACCCAGAGAACAGGGCTGCTGAGCTGATCGGCCATTGTTTTTTTCAGCTTTTCTCCGTCGGTTACCAGGTCGAGTGAACTGTATGAAAGAAGTGGGACCCGGGGTGATGCTACGTTGATTGTGTTAAGATGCGTGTGAAAACGGAGGCTGCTGTTCGCCATCAATATAGAGTGATATGCCGTTTCTGCCGCCAGGAAATACGCGTCCAGCGCCCCTTCTGCGCAAGCTATTTCCATGGCCTTGGAAACGGAGGAACGGAGACCTGATACAATAATCTGACGGGAGGTATTCCTGATTGCTACCTGAACCGTGCCGGACCGGCGGCAGATAAGCTCCGTCTGTTCACCGGAGAGTCCGAAAATAACTGCCATACATCCGTCAAAATTCCCGCCCTCATCGAGAAGTATCTCCCCCGCCCGCTTTACCAGGTCAAGACCATCCGTAAAATCAAAGCAACCGGCGGCATATGCAGCGGCATAGAAGCCTGAACTGTATCCGGAAGTTATAAGAGGTTCGATACGGTGAGCCCGTAACACTTCAGTGATGGCACAGCTGATGGTATACACGGCGAGTTGCGCATTCAGATCAGAATTCAGTTCTTCGTCGGGACCTTCGAAACAGAGTCGTCTTAGGGAGAAATCCAGATGACCGTCGGCACGATCAAAGATATTCCTGGCTTCCGGGAATGATTCGTAGATGTCATATCCCATGCCCCTGTAGTGTGATCCCTGCCCGGGGTAGAGAAAAATGAGGTTATTTTCCATTTCCCATGCCTCTCCCGTCATCAGGGATATCGACCAGAAATATTTCCGCTGCCAGTGGTTCATTTATCGATGTGAACTCCAGGCGTATTGACGTAAAATCACCATTCTTTTCCAGTATGTCAATACGGCGGGGCAGCCATTGATCGGGGGCAATGTCCATTTCAATTATTTCGATGCGTTGTGCCATTCTTTTCTGTCTCGGGATCAGCTTCAGATGGTATGTGCCGTCATTGCCGATAGAGTCGAGGGTAAAAGCATAATGCTTTTCAAATTCCTCGACCGGTTTTCCCATGCCGAAATATTCTTTAAGGATATTGTTACCCAGGTATCGTTCTTTGCTTTTCCCCGTGTTCGGATAATACACGAGGAACAGCCTGTTTTTAAAGAGCAACGTGACCGGTGTCGGGTTGAGAATTTTGCAGAGCATCATCCCCGGCGCCTGGAAGTAAATCGTTCCTTCGGAGTGCAACGGCTCTTTCAACAGGCGGGTTGATTTTACCTGTATGAACGTTGCGGTGAGCGTATTCAGGGATTTTTCCCGTTCTTTCAACTGCTGTACGATACGCGCCGACTCGTCCTGGCTCGAAACCGGCGAGGATATCCCCTTGTGTGGAATGAAGAGAAAACCTATTAAAATGAGCAGACAAGTACCGTATCGTCGAATCATGCTACCCCCGAAGCGTTTTTTTCCAAGCTTGACGAAAACCGTAGTTCTGTATGCCGAAAAAAAGACTGTTCTTATTCAATGGAAGAAGTCTCAACGCAATGGAGCGGAGACCGTACAAACGCTTATATGCCCATGTGAAGCCGTCCTGCAGTTCGTCCACAGTCATGTTCTTCGGCGTGAAAACGACGTGATTCATATCGTAGTGCTCCCAGTTTGTGTCGATGATCCTGTTTTCCCGAACAAGTGCTTCGTAGACGCGGGTTCCCGGATATGGTGTCAGAATCGAAAACAAGGCCGCCTCGATGCGGGTTCTTTCAATGAATCGAAGCACATCGGGAAAAACGGTTTTATCATCATAATCGGTTCCGAAGATAAACGAACCCTGGATACCGATTCCATGGTCGTGTATCGTTTGTATGGCGCTTCGGTATTCCGCCGCACGATTCATCGATTTTCCCATGGCTTTGAGGTTTTCCTGCGATAGAGATTCAAAGCCGATGAACAATCCCATACATCCGCTGTCCTGTGCCAACGCCAGCAATTCCCGGTCTTTTACAATGTTCAGTGATGCTTGGCTGAACCATTTGATCTTCATCGGGATGAGGGTCCTGAACAGTTCCTTTGCATAGGCGGGTCTCCCCGCGATGTTGTCGTCCACAAAAAACAGGAATCCCTTTTCCATCCGGCTGATTTCATCAACAACATCATTGATCGGCCGGACGCGATAGGTGCGGCCGTAGAACGAGGTGACCGAACAGAAATCGCAGTCGAAGGGGCACCCACGGGTCGTCTGAATTGTGTTGGTGAAAAAATATTTCCTGCGATTGAGGAGGTCTCGCCGCGGAAGGGGGAGATTCACCAATGAATGAAAATGCTGCGGTTCATAAAAAGGCTGGAGGGTTCCCTCAAGAAAGTCTGACAGAACCCGGGGCCACGTGTCTTCCGCCTCGCCCGTCACCACGGAATCGGCATGACGTTTCGCCTCATGTTTCATCGTTGTTGCATGAATGCCGCCGATAATGACGGGAACGCCTCGTTTCCTGAATGTGTCCGCGATTTCGTATCCTCGCGTTGCCAGGGGAGTCATGATCGAGATCGCCGCAAGGTCCGGCGGATTGGAAAAGTCCAGCGGTTCAGCATTTTCGTCGATGATAGAAACCTCCCAGCTGTCACCGGTCAACCCCGCCACGGTCGTTACGGAGAGATAGGGGAATCGAAAGTAAATCTGACCCCAGAGACTGTCGGCGGGCCATTTTGGTATGATCAAATGAAGTTTCACGGCATTTCCCCTTTGCTGATGGGATCGGGACAATACCACTGGTCGGGATATCGGCGAATATATGATTCAAACACCCGTGCCAGTTTGTTCAGGGTCGTGTCGAGAACCATCTCTTCGTTGCCTTGATCCGAAACGGGAATTGCTTCTTCCAGAATGCCCACATATCGTCCGTCAGGCTGTTTTATTATGAAAACGGGAATAAGCGGTGCCCCCGATTTCATGGCCACCATGGCAGGACCGATGGGAAAATCCACCTTTTCCCCGAAGTATGTCACGGATTTTCCCCGCCCGAAAAAGTCCTTGTCTCCGACCATGGCGACGATTTTATTCATTCTGAGGTGCTTCAGGATTTGAAGACCCGAAAACGGCGACAGAGGGTTCATTTCTATTATGTCGGTTCCTCTGTGCCGGCGGAGGTGGTTCACGAGGGTGTTTGTCGCTCCCGCATTATGGGATATCGCCACGACCGCCAGGGGGTAATTCATAAGACGGAGTAAGCTTCCTCCGATTTCCCAGTTCCCCACATGGGCTGATACGAAAATGGCCCCCTTTCCTCTCGCCAGTGCCTCTTTAAGAACATTTTCCCCCTGAATGTCGGCAAAGAACTTTTGGACTTTAGAAGGTGGAAGCTGAGGTATGAGGAAGAAATCGACCATGTAGTGTCCGTAGTTTAAAAATATTCCGCGGACTGTTCGCCGTATAAGCGGATCGGTCGGTGGTCTGTTCAGAGCCAGCGAGAGATTGTTCATGAGGCCGTCCCGGTCACGGTCGGAAAATGCGTACACCAGCAGGACCACCATTTTTCCAAGCCAGTGACAAAGCCGGACGGGCAAATACCGGACGGTAAGGAAGATGGCATAATATGATAGTGGGCTGTCAAGGGCGTGTTTTCTCATTGAGATAGATTGTTCGAACCTTTCATGGTGGTTACGTGCTCACGGGATTTCCCCGTATGAGAGATCGAGATTCTTTTCAATAAATGACCGCACTGTTTCCATCAGCGCTTCACCGTCATTCTCTCCGAAACGTTTCGGATCGATTTCATCGCCGACAACAATCTCCATTTTCCCCGGCAACAGATCCAGCGTTCCTTTTCGAAGGGCAAAACGGCCGCCGTTGACCGTAACCGGCAGGATCGAAACCCCTGATCTGAGTGCCAGCACCGCTCCCCCAAGGCGAAACGTCAGTAACCGGCCATCCTTGCTTCGTGTTCCTTCAGGAAAAATTATCACTGATGTTCCTTCTTTGACTCTGCGGGCGGCTTCGTTCAGCCCTGCGTATGCATCTGTTCGGTTGCCCCTGTCGATATAAATGTGTCCCATTCTTTCGAGAGCATAGCCGAAGACGGGGATCTTGCGGATTTCTTTTTTAACAATCCACCTGATTTGAAGCGGAAGCTTCCCTATCAGGACCCAGACGTCGAATAAACTCTGGTGATTGGACATGACAATGTATGAACGGCTTGTATCTATCTTTTCCTTACCCTTGATTTTCACCTGCGTCCCGGAAAGATAAACGTTGAGAAGCGACCAGAATCGGCCGATATAGTGAACAACAGTGCCTCTTTTATCAAAAAAAGAAATAACAATCACAATGATGCCCAGGATAAGCGTATTCAGGATAACGGATATCAGATAAAAGGGACGTATTAACGGGTAGAGGACCCAGTAAAAAAGAACCTTCATGATTTTCATGCTCTCCGGGCTGTCGATCGGATTCGTGATGTTCGGCAATCCTGCGTGGATAAAAAAATCTTTACACTGATTTGATTGTATGTTTAATTTCGCTTTCCTGTAACAGTGGAATACTTGAGTGCAAGAAAAACTGTGTACAAATATCAGAAAAAAAAGTCAAACTCAAATTTGAGGCTTTTACCCGCAGGTTCCACGGCAGTCTAATTGTTAACTGAGCGGCGTCGGGATAAACAAAATGCATCGGCACACTGCGATTCATCTCTTTCGAAAAACATGGTGTATGTTCATCATGATCTGCCTGGTCGGCTGTTCGACGAAATACACGGTTGACGCTCCCGACTATCATGGTTATGCGGGAGAAATCAATCGACATGAGAGGTTCGTCAACGCGGATAAAAAACGGATTTTTGAATTGCTGACGAATGAAGAAACGTTTCAGACGTTCTGTCCCAGCGGAACCATGGTGAGCTTCGAACCGCTGCTGCCGTATCAGCAGGGAACCGTTGTTACGACGAAGATCGAACATATATTCAAGCTTGGCTGGACGTCTCGCGTTGAAGAGGTTGCTCCCTGTGATCGGATACGGTTAAGTTTTCGTGACGGCTTCTTCGCCGGAGGAACGGAACTATGGGAACTGGAGCGCGTCGATGAGGGGACGCTGGTAATCCAGACAATAATTGTAGAGCCCAGGGGATACATCCGTCGTATATTCTGGAATCTCAAGATCAGGCTGAAGCACAATGTCATGGTTGAAGCGTTTCTCGATAAGTTGAAGGAACGGGCCGAATCGCCGCAGAAAGGCATATGAATGAACACATGTTGTTCCTGCATCTTATGTCATGAGATAAATGCTACATTAGTGTGCCGGAGGGAGCGGTGGCGATATGTTCAATGTAAAAACTGCGGTCTTGTATGGATTGTCCCCCGTCCTTCCCCTTCGGAACTTTCTGAACAATATAAAGATTATCTGCCGGTGGATCACGAAGAAATAGCCGCGTGGGACCGGATGATGATGCCGGTTGTTCGTTCGTCTGCACATCTGATCAGAACGAGGACCGGCGCCGATGGCGGGAAATTGCTTGACATCGGTTGCGGATTCGGTTTTTTCCTTCGGGAAATGAAAAATTGCGGCTGGCAGGTCGAAGGGGTCGAAATATCTCCTGCCGGCATTCAATACATTCGGGATCGGTGGGATATCCCCGTTCACATTCGACCGCTTGAAGAACTTTCACTAACTGACAACGTCTTTGATGCCGTTACGCTCTTTTACGTCATTGAACACGTGCATGATCCGATAAAACTGTTGTTGGAAGTCAACCGGATTCTCAAGCCCGGAGGTTTCATTTTGCTGAGGTGGCCTCATTCAACTCCTATTGTGAAACTCCTGGGGCCGCTGAGCAGAAAGCTCAACCTCTACCATACACCTTATCACCTTTATGATTTTGCCCCTGATACGATGAGGACCCTGCTGCACCATACCGGATTTGGTTATGTCGAGACCGTCATCGGCGGCTCCACCCGCCCATCAAAACGGGCTTACCGGATCCCATCGGTGATATTTGGAAGGCTGGCCGAAATAGTATGTAGACAGTCTCACGGAAAGTTCATGCTGCCCGGCGTGAGCAAAACCACAACTGCTTTCAAGTGTTCTTGAAATAGTTTTTGTGCAGTCGAAAATCTCCCGGTGTCTGAAGATTTTTCTCACACTGAATTGTCCAGTGTTTCAGGCTGTGAGCAGAATCATGCAGGGATTCGGAGGGTCGTGCCTGCGGACTCCGGTGAACGGCATCGGGATCAAGCTTTTTTAACGGACTGTTAGAGCATGAATCTGTCGATTTCTCAGCATGCCTGAACAAGAAATGATAGAAATCTTTCCTAATTCCTGTTATTGTGGGCACCGTCTGATAGAGATCGGAATGAGACCGTCATCCTGAAAGGTAGAGAGCACCATGAAGAAACTTTTGTATATTCTTGTTATTGCCGTAAGCATAACTCTAGGGGCGGAACGGGGGATAACCGCCGATATGTATGTCACCGATTCTTTCGAAATAATGCTTCGCACGGGACCGAGCACTAATAATAAAATCGTATCCATGCTGCCATCAGGTCAGAAGGTTGAGGTTCTGGAGGCAGGTGGTGACTGGACCCATATCCGCGTCAAAGGGGGAAAAGCGGAGGATAAAGAAGGGTGGGTACTGACTCGCTTTCTCATGACCCGTATGCCGTGGGAGAATCAGACCGAATACTTATTGAGAGAAAACAGCAGATTAAAGGAAAGGGTTCCCCTTCTTGATGGAAAGGTGAAGGAAACGAACACCCAGCTGCAGCAGGTGACGACGACGCTGAAACAGCAGACAAAGGCTTATGAGGAACTGAAGAAGACTTATGCCGAGCTGAAGGGAGGTGCCGCAGACTATTTGAAGCTCAAGGAAGCCCATGAGGTCGCAAAATCAGCCCTGAAGCAGGCGCAACAGACTGTGGCATATCTGACCGAAGAGAACAAATCGTTAAAATCAACAATCGCCATCAAATGGTTCTTAGCGGGAGCGCTTGTTCTCCTCTTCGGCCTCATGATCGGCCTGGTAGTCGGACAGAAGCAGAAGAAAAGCAAGTCGATGTTGTATTCGTGATCAATGACGGAACAGCGTAAGCCGAAAGCTGCAGGGGATAGTTCATGGACTGTATCATCGTCACTTCTCCGCGTTGTTCATTCCATTGCCGGGTTCCCGATACATCGTGGTATGACGTTCCGCTGATGACCGGGTCATTGAGTTGCGGCCTTTATACGGTTTCCCATCCTGAGAGATCGGATGGTGCCTCGATTTCGGTGAGCGTATCCCATTCATGCAGTCCGGTTTTCTGTTCGTATACGAACCGTGCCGCTTCTTCGGCGGTTTCCACCGTTCGGAGCCAGAGACCGCCCAGACAGAGCTGGACCATGTCCCAGTGAACTTCGTCGGATTCTATGGAAAACGTACCGACCTTTGATCTGAACACATACCGCATATTTTCAATCCGCCTTTTTTGAATTTGTTTATGAAACCTTACTTTGGTATTGAAGCACTTTTATCATCGATCAAGTTTTTCACTCCTGATTTAACCAACGACGGGTTCGTTATCAGCTTGAACCGCTTTACTCCCCGGGCATCAATGAATGTGTCGTCGAGAGCAAGGTCCGCTTTTTTCAGGATCTTTACGCCGTCGTCAAGAAAGATGACGTGATAGTTCATGACGCCGAAGGC
Organism: Deltaproteobacteria bacterium; assembly: GCA_011056835.1. Classification (GTDB taxonomy): domain Bacteria; phylum Desulfobacterota; class Syntrophia; order Syntrophales; family UBA6807; genus DSDU01. The sequence continues at coordinate 14,261 of DSDU01000243.1, read as the reverse complement.
GGGAGCCGCTGCAACAATCAGCAGGAATATGATTTTTCTCATATCGTGTCACTCCCATGATTTGCAGTTTTGTTTAAACAATTTGACTGAATAATACAACCGCTAATCTATTCTCTGTGCCCGAGGTGACACCATATCGAATGTGAGGGCACTGCCGCGGCGAAAAAAGATGGAACTCAGGTGAAGCGCAGAATCCTTTCAGTTCAGCTTGGTGCTCCGTTGGCCTGCTTTTTCCACTTTAATATCAGTGTGTACAGCGCGGGAAGTATAATAATCGATGCCATGAGGCACGCGCTGATGCCGATAACCGCCACATATCCCATGCTTCTCAATCCCGGATAATGAGAGAGCGCCAGTGTACCGAAGCCGGCCATGGTTGTCAGGGATGTCAGGACGACCGCCCGTCCCGTTCGTGCCATGTCACTCAAAAAGTTATGACCGGTGACCTGACGAAAGGTGTTGGTGAGGTGGATACCGTCGTCAATGCCGATTCCCGCAATCATCGGCAGGATGATTATATTGAAGAAATTGAAATCGAGTTTCGCAAGAACCATGATACCTGCCACAGTGGTCAGTCCGATGAAAAGAGGAACGATGGAGAGCAGGAACAAGGCAAGGGAGTGATAATAGAGAATGAGAACTCCCGCAATGGCAAGCAGCGCCAACAATAATGACGATTCGAGGTTGGAAATAATAAGCCGCTTCAATTCACCCGTAAGGAGGTTTGGTCCGGTGAGTTTGTAGTCGCCTTTATTCAGGCCGACCTCTGTCAGCTTGGCTGTTACCGTTTCTCTGAATGCCGTCGTGTCAGTGTGGTGCCAGAGGTCTTTCAACGGAAAGATGTATGTTATTATCGTATAGTCTTTCTCCATGGCCGCCATAAACGGTTTAATCAGCGGTGCGAGGGCAGTCTCCCCAAGCGCCGATGGAAGAATTATCTCTTCTGATGTCAGGACTTTACGTAATTTATTGAAATAGTCATCGTAGAGACCTGCCGTGGCAAATCCGTTTTCGTCACAGGCCCGGTTAAAGGTCTCCTGAATACGGTCCGGGTCAAAGGCTATTCCCCCGCTTCGGATCATTTGCCCCGTAAGTTTCTGCTCCTCGGCAGAGGCAATAAACCGGTTCAGCGAAGTGAATCCGCCAATCCTGCCGTTTTGTTTTAAATCTTTCATGGCATGGAATATTTGAGAGCTCTTTTTCAGGACATCCTTTTCAGAAGGACCTTGAACGACTATCATTGTTTGTGCCATCGATCCCCCGATCCAGCGACTGACCATATCCTGGAGGTGAAAAGTTTCACTGTCGGCAGGGCGGAAATTCCTGAGATTATCATCGAAAGAGACGCGAAATCCTGAGAGCGAAAGGAGAACCGTAACAAAAAGGAACGCAGCAATTATTGTTTTCGGATATGAAGCGCACAGGCGCATGGGCTTTTCGAGTCCGAATCTACTGATCATAATCGGTCGTCCGCTTTTTGTTTGCGTCGAGAAAAAGATCAGAAGGCAGGGAAGGACGACCAGCATGACGGCGAGGCAGATAAGGATTCCCGTTCCCGTGACAATGCCGAGTTCTTGAAATCCGCGAAAATCAGATATGGCTATCGAATAAAACGCAACGGCTGTTGTGATTCCTCCGATTACAATCCCCATTCCGGATTCATGAAATGTTTCTTTAAGTCGAAGTGTCGGTGGGAGATTGATTTTATCGTTTCCAAAGTAGCGATTAACCATGTGAATCGCAAAATCAATACCAAGACCGATCAACACACATGAGAATACGCAGGTAAGGACATTAACATGGTGAAACATGATACTGGTGAACCCGAGAGTCCACAGAATGCTTATGACAAGTGAAGCTGCGACATAGAAAAGAACCCGTGTTGTTCTGAATGATATCCCGAATAGAATAAGAACCGCCAGGAAAGATGTCAGGATGGTTACGGCAATATCTTTCTTTGTCGTTGCCTCGTCACGAACGGCAATTGGGTATCCGCCCGTGTACGAAACGATAATCCCGCTTCGTGAATCGAGCCCCACGTCTTCGAGTGACAACTGTTCAAGATGACCGACTGTTTTCATGAGGTCTCTGCTGAAGGAAAGATCCTGAGGCGGTCGGTGCGGGCTTATGAAGATAAAGTAGGTTGAACCGTCGTCGGTTCGGAAAAACCCTGTTCTTCCGGAGTTTATCTGTTTTGCCGCGGGGGAGGTGAACCGATGTTCGAAGAGTTCCCGAATACCAAGGGGATCGGCGGCGATGATGTCTCGTGCTGCCATGCCGAAGGGAGTCATGAGAAGATGTTTATTCTGTTGCACCTGATGACGGATCTCCTCGTCTGTTAAATGAGATGCCAGGAGTTCCAGGTCTTCGACTTGAAGAAAAAGCGGGAGGTAGTCGAGCAAGGTCCCGAAGACGGACGGGAATTCACGTCCGTCATTCTTATAGGTGACATTTTTGATGAGCGGGCTTCCGGCAAGATTCTCCGCAAATGTTTCAATAAATGATTCACCTGTTTCGGCTTCGTCACGTGAGGGTATGGAAATGACTGCAATCAGGAGGGAATGCTCCCCGATCCGGTCGGTGATATCGAAAAAAATCCGCACTTCCTCATTGTGATCGGGAAGGAGCGAGTAGAAGTTCATGTCGAGTTGAAGGCGAAATGCCAACATTGCGGCCAGTACGGTGATACAGATCGTCAGGATCAGTATGTGCCGGTGGAATCGATAAATTATGTGATGCAAGGGGTATGACCTCGTGATCTATCCCTTTTCGGCCGGGAAATACTTTTTCCAGAGATTGTCGGCAACAACCGCATACTTTTGCGCGTACTCATCCATTTCACCTGCCAGATCCTGAAAGATGATTTCTGCGCCCTCATGGGTGAAATATGCTCCGAATTTCGTGATGGTATCACGGCCGACCTGAGGATTGTCGACAAGTGTGCATGGTCGAAGAAGATTGTCATACAGGGGAAGTCGAGAACACAGCGATCGGAACATGGGGGAAAAAATAGCCTCCTTCAGAGGGGTTGCCCTGATATTGTGGGTGGCATAATGACAGAAGACACATGGTTCCACGTCTCCATTGGCATTGATGTGAAAGTATTTTCTGCCGCCGGCGATGCATCCTCCGACCAACGGTCCATCATGCCAGAAGTCGGCCAGAAGAATCTGTTTGCTTGCCCGGAGATACGTTAATCGTTCATACTGATATCCCCGCTGCTCAGGGGTTTGCATGAGTTCAAGGTTCGGTTCCCGTCCGATGGGAACATACATGAAGTACCACCCCAGCACACATCCCTTGTCGATCATAAATTCTATGAATTCGTCACTGTTAAGAATCTCCGTATTCCGTCGAGTCAGTGTCCCGGAAAAGCCGAACAGTATTTTCGATTCTCTCAGCAGCTCCATCGCCTTCATGATTTTGCCGAAATGTCCTCGACCACGGCGCAGGTCTGTTTCTTCTTCGTATCCTTCGATGCTGATGGCCGGTATGATGTTGCCGACATCGACAAGCCGCCGGCAGGTTTCTTTATTGATCAACGTTCCGTTGGTGAAAACGTGAAAGACGACATCATTGTGTTTTCTGAAAATATCGAAAATCCGGGGATGAAAAAAGGGCTCCCCGCCGGACACGACACAGAAAAACATTCCCATTTCCTTCGCCTGAGTGAGTGTGCTGTCGATTTCTTCAAATGACAATTCGCCCCTCTTGTCGTAAGAGCCCGCATAACATCCGTAACACTTCAGGTTGCATTTCATGCTTGGACTGATGACGAAGAAACCGGGAGGATAGGGCATTCCGGTTCTTTCGGAAAACTCCTTCCGTTTATTCGTGCCGATAAGGAGCTGATTGAGAATTGCCGCCTTGATGAGTGTTTTCCGGTGGTGAGGGTTTGTTCCCCTGAGAATCTTCTTCGTGACGGCGAGGCTGGGGTGGTTGGTGTCAAACAGCCTCTTGATCCACTTGATTTTTTCCACATAATAATCTTTGGTAGCCAGTTTTTCGGCCAGATAGGCCAATACGGTGTAAATCCATCTGAATAATCGATCATTGCGTATGTTCGAGAGAAGAATGAAGAGAAAATTAATCAAGTATATTAAAAATCGGCTCTTGAGCGTATATACCATTCGTGAGAATCCCCTTTTTGTATGTTTCAGCTGCCGGCTAATATCCACCATAACTTCAAGATGCAGTCACCGATTCCCAGCAGAATAGCGCACCCCAAAGTACTGCCCAGAATCAGAAGCAGATAGCTGTAAGGTTTGGGATACTTTAATAATTTTGAAAGAAGAACACCGCTCCACATGCCGCACCCTTTCATGGGAAGCAATGTTATTGCCACAACACCCGGGGCGCCCATGACCTGCATCCAGCGAAAAAAACGCGATTCGTGAAGCTTCCGTTCCTTCTTTCTGGCTCTTTCAGAGAGCTTCCGTACCAATAATCGTTGAGACAGCGCGCCGTAAAGATAATAGAACATTGGTATCTGCAACGTGTCCAGCATGACGACGACAGGCACAATAAATAATGCAGTATAACCTAATAACTGCGCACTGAGAACGGCAACGGGTCTCCCTCCCACGATATAGAGCGGGATGAAATAGAGAACGAAGTTATCTGCAAGGTTGCTTTTTAAATAGAGCACGATCTCAGTCATTAGCTGAATTTTTCCTTATACATATGTCGTCTCTGAAATGCAACGGTTTTCTTTTCGAGAACGGTGGAGATCGATGTGAAGGGGAAATCGTCGAGCAGGCGTTCGAGTCGCTCAGGCGTCGTGACAACACGGGCATGCAGAACAAAGAGTTTGGAAAGCGGCAGCTTCACGCGGGGCGGGTTGTGGTCGAATTCCCGCGGATGGACGTAGATTACGGCGGGTTCACCATTCCTGTTGAACTTTTCTATGGATCTGTGTATCAATCGATATGGAAATACTCGGAGTCCCCATCCTCCGCCCACGGGCAGGTTGATAAGAGGAGTGTATGCGGTAAGTGGCGGGAATTCCCAGATATGACCCTCATTGAGTACCAGTCTGTGCGGTGCTCTCGGATAGGCTGAATTACCGATAATCGGTAGTGGCGCCATACTCGAATCGTATGCGAATCCCTCCTGCCTGAGAATGTCAAGCGCCCACAGCGAGTCATTCCGGACGGACCATTCCGGCGCCCGGTATCCCTTGATCGGGCGTCCTGTGATCCTGGTGATGGTATCAATCGCCTGTTTCAGATCCCTGCGAAACTCGTCCTGTGTCATGGTGTAGACTCGCCGGTGAGCATATCCGTGTGTGGCGATTTCGTGACCGTCACGATGAATCTTTCTGATGAGCTCGCCATGACGGTCTGCGATGTATCCAAGAACGAAAAAAGTCGCCGTAATGGTTCGTCGGCGGAGAATATCGAGTATTTTAAGAGTGTTCTGCTCCACACGACTTTCAAGGTCCGGCCAGTCGGCTTCGGGGAGCACTTGATCGACGCCGCAGATGTGATACCAGTCCTCGAGGTCGACGGTCAGAATGTTATGTACGCTCATCGCTTTCTCTTTTTGAGCCTGTATTTCATGTCCCGATCATACAGGAATGTAAGGGGCGTCATCAGTCTTCCAATAACAGGCAGGGGGTCGGTAAGAGACAGAATATCGTAAGCTGTATTATTATCCCGAAAGCGAAAAAAATCATGAATCAGAGAAGCCCGCCGTGGGTTGTGAATAAAGTGGAGAATGTCCCCGGGGAGCATCCAGCGGCACCGCACCCCCAGTTTGTAATGCTCAACCGGTCCGAATGTTTCCCCCCGGGACATGCGATACAGGAGATATGGAAAATTCACCCCCGCAACGATTGACAGATGAAGCGATCCCCAGAACCGGGGATTGATTTCCATGAGCTTGGGGATTCCGTCCCGGGGATCAATCTTGAATTCGACCATGGCTATCCCGAACCAGTCAAGTTTTTTCATCAGCGTTACCGCCATATCGAGAATGTCATCGTATCTGGCGCTTTCACGGAGTGTGCTTGCACCTCCGGTGACAGGGTATTCCCGCAGGCGTTTATGGACAAACGATGCCTTGACGGTACCGTTTTCATCAAACAGGAGCGATACCCCGTAGCCCGGCCCTTCCCGGGGTATGCGTTCCTGGATCAACGGGTAGGGGAAATGGCGATGAATTTTCGGATAGTATGCCATAAGTTGATCGGCATTTTCGGGATAGGTTATTCCGACGGCGCCGGACCCGATTCTCGGTTTTATGACGACGGGATAGGGGAGTCTGTTTTTTACCTGGTCGATGTGTGAAAGATCGTCGATAAACCATGTCTTCGGGACAGGAATTCCTGTCTCTTCCGCGATTCGGAGCACAGCGTCTTTCCGTCGGGCCAGACAATATTTTTTATATGGAACGACAGGAATAGCGGCATGTCGAGACAGAAGCGAATGGTGCTGCGAGATGAGGCCGGTTGTTTCATCTTCCATGGGCAGGACCATCCGGTATGAATGTTGAGACAGTTCTTTTTCCAAGGCGTCGATAAATTCAGCAGGTTGTATGAGCGGTGACGGATAGACGAGAGAACGATGGCAGTATCGGGAAAAGACGGCTGTGGCGAGACGGGTGCTTTCACCAACCGTAACATTGATTCCCTTCTTTCCCAAAGCCCTTACGGCTGCCAGGGATTTTCGCCAGTGTCCGTCTGTTATAAATACGTCTGAGTTCATTCTATCTTTATTGTTGCGTGGCACAGTTGCGTCGGTTGTTTTTTTATACGATATCAATGAGAATGCAATCTATAATACGTCACGGTTTTTTTGCAAAGTGAAAAGTTTGCTTCCCGACCCGAAATTTTCAATGGGTACGATGACAACACATTTCATGACGTTTAGAAGGGAAGGATGCATCAAATTCTTGATTGGTCAGAATGACCATGATCTGAAGATGACAGGGTTATACGAATCTGTCACCTGTTTCTTCGACCGGTGATTCTTTTTGAGGGTGGGAATATCTTTGTATCAGAAAACATATCAATGAATGCTGCAGGGATCGTACCTTGCCGATATACATATACTTTTTTAGCCTTGCGCAAAGGCCGTTCCTCTGCTAAACATTTCGATTAGTCTTTTGATAATTTACTGCGCGATGTAACGGCATTCAATATGGAATACAGAGATAAACGTGTTGTCATTACCGGCGGGACCAGGGGATTAGGTAAGACCATGGCTCTTTCTTTTGCCCGTGAAGGTGCCCGTGTAGCGGTAACGTACTCTTCCGACGATAGAAGTGCCGCTGAGACGGAAATGGAATTACGTTCATTGACGGAAGAGTGTCTGCTTATCAAGGCGGATGTTTCAATCCGGTCTGATGTGGATGCAATGATCAGAGAAATATTACATCACTGGGCGTATGTGGACGTTCTTATCAATAATGCTGGAATTATCAGGGACAAACTGCTTGTGTTTCTCAATGAGGATGACTGGGATCGTGTTCTTGACGTGAATCTCAAAGGTACCTACCTGTGTTCACGTTCCGTTGTCAGATTAATGATAGGGCGAAAATTCGGACGTATCATTAATGTAACATCACCCTCCGCGCTGACGGGGAGACCATATCAGACGAATTATTCGGCTTCAAAAGGCGGGATCATTTCATTTACCAAATCGCTTGCGCGGGAACTGGCTCGATTCGGGGTGACTGTCAATGCCGTATGTCCCGGTGTTATCGCCACACCGATGACTGAACATCTTGATGATAAAACCAGGGATGAATTTCTCAGGATGATTCCCATGGGGCGATTCGGCGACCCCGGGGATGTTGCAGAAGCAGTTTTATTTCTGGCATCGGAGCGGGCACGATATATCACTGGTCAGGTTCTGGTCGTAGATGGCGGCCTGACATAAATACAATTAGAGGTTAGCAATGAAGGAAGTTGTCAAAAACTCAGAAGCACTTTATGATTTTCTAAAAAAAATGATTGTGGAGACACTCAAACTCGAGGACATTTCTCCCGATGACATCGACATTGATACCCCTCTTTTCAGAGAGGGGCTCGGCCTTGATTCTCTCGATGCCCTCGAGCTCGTGGTAGCGATCGAAAAACACTTCAACGTCATTATTGAAGATGAAAATGTCGGGAAAAAAGCCTTTGAGTCAATAAGAGCACTGGCGAATTTTATCAAGGAAGAATATCCGCAGGGAGTATAGCACATGCGGTGGGTTGAAACGGAAGAAACGGTCCGCTTTAATGAGGTTGATGAATGGGGAATGGCCTGGTACGGGCATTATATGGCCTGGTTTGAAGTAGGGCGGATGGCCCTTCTCCGTCGATTTGATCTGCTTCCCCGGCACATGGTTGACTTGGGATACATTGCGCCGGTCGTTTCACTTACCTGTGATTATAAGCAATCCGTGGGATGCGGAGAGTCGATTGTTATACGAACAACAGCAGTCAAACCGGAAATAGCCGCCCTGATATGCAAGTTCAAAATTATGCTGAAGGATTCCAAAGTATTACTGGCCCGAGGAGAGACAATGCAGGTCCTTATGACGGTGGATCGAAAACTTGTTTATCGGCTCAGCGGTGAAATCGAAAAGAGAATTAGCAGCCTTTTGCAATTCTGCCAGACCTGATGATATCCAAAAATCATTTCATGTGTGCAAAGATCTGTGTCGTTATACCGGCATATAACAATGAAGAAACCATCGAAACAGTTGTCTCGACGGCCCGGATGTACATTGAATCGGTTGTTGTTATCGATGACGGCTCAACGGACAATACTGCCCGTCTGGCCCAACGAGCGGGCGGACGTATTATCCAGGTGGAAACAAATACCGGTAAGGGAAACGCCCTCCGTCTCGGTTTCCATGATGCTTTGATCCATGGATACGATGCCGTTATAACCCTCGATGCCGATCTGCAGCACGATCCCGGTGATATACCGAAATTCATAGACCATTATAAAACGCATCATGCGAACATAATTGTAGGAAACAGAATGACCCATCGGGATGACATACCATCGGTTCGGCGTGTTCCGAACATGGTCGGAATGTACCTGTTCACCCTTCTGATCGGTCAGACCATAAAAGATTCTCAATGTGGATTCCGGTTGTATGACCGAGCGATTATGGAACAGATCCCCGTCGTACGGGATGGCTTTGATGCCGAAGCGGACATTTTGCTGAGAGCGGGAAAACGAGGATATACGATACAATATGTACCCATCAGGGCTGTCTATTTCGAAAATAGCCGTCATCGATCCTCCTATAGGCCGGTGAAGGATACGTTTCATATCAGTATTACATTTCTAAAAAATTTATTCTGGAAAGAACGATGAGCGGGAAGATAAAACGGCGCGTCGCCGTCACGGGTATGGGAATCATAACATCCATTGGGGAATCTCTTCCCGTGTTCAGAAAAAATCTTTTCGAAGGTACCTGCGGCATCGGTCCCATATCCATCTTCGATACGGATGGCTTTTCCTGTCATTCTGCCGGTGAGGTGACGGTTGACATAACGGGAAATCTTTCCCCCAGAGAAATCAAGCGGGTGTCACGGTGCGATTTGTTGGGGCTCATTGCCGCCGATGAGGCCCTTTCCGGTTTGGGCCGGAACTTTGAAAACTACGATAAGGATCGAATCGGGATTATTCTGGGAGGCGGTGCGGGAGGTATGCTTTCGTGGGAGCACTATCAGCGGGCTCAATGGACGGGACAGTCCCCGGCATATCCAACCCTGCTTCTGCCGGCGGCAACATGTACGTTATCAGACCTCATTGCGGCACGCTACGGTCTGACCGGTTACCGGTCAACGATATGTACAGCCTGTTCATCCAGTGCAACATCAATCGGATATGGGTATGACCTGATCCGTGCCGGCATACAGGATGTCATTCTTGCCGGTGGAAGTGAATCTCTGTCGGAATTAACCTTTACCGGTTTTCACTCCTTAAAACTCATGGATCCGTATTATTGCCGGCCCTTTGATAAAAACCGTCGAGGGCTTTCCCTTGGTGAAGGGGCAGCCGTTTTTGTTCTTGAAAGTTATGACAGGGCTGTTCGACGAGATGCCGTAATCCATGCCGAAGTTTTGGGCTATGCCATCAATTCGGATGCTGTTCATATAACCGCTCCCGATTCCGGCGGGATGAGCAGAGTAATGACACAGGCACTGAAAAATGTCGAAATCGGGCCGGAAACGATTGATTATATTAATGCCCATGGAACTGCAACGCCCATGAACGATCTGATGGAAACGGCAGCCATCAGGATGGTTTTTACCGCCGACCGAGGAAACATGCCCCCCGTCAGTTCGACAAAATCCCAGGTCGGGCACTGTCTCGGAGCTTCGGGTGCCGTGGAAGCGGCAGCTACCATTCTGGCTTTGCAGGAGCAGATGATTCCTCCGACCATACACCTGGATGACCCCGATCCTGAGTGTGGTCTGGACCATGTTCCGAATATATCGAGAAAAAAGAATGTACGGATTGCCATGAGTAATTCCTTTGCATTCGGTGGCAACAATACGTCATTATTGCTGGGCAGGGGTGCATAGAAGCAAAGGATCAAGGTGCAAGGAAAAAGGCAAAAGGTTCAAGGCTTGGGAACAGGAAGATGGGAATCAGAATGCATGATGATTGTATATAGCGAAGGCTGACATGTCGGAAATCGTCGTTACAGGTATAGGAGTTATCAGTTCTCTCGGCATCGGTCGAAATGATTTCTGGGAAGGTGTGCGTACGGGGCGATCCGGCATAAAACAGATTACACATTTTGATACAACGTCACTACGGTCAAATGTTGCAGGGTGGATTGACGATTTTAAACCTGAACGATTCCTCCCCCCGCGAACTTATCGAAGGATGAGCCGGGTGTCTCGGATGGCCGTTGCTGCCAGCATCGATGCCCTCAGTGACAGTGGAGTCAATCTTGAAGAAATCGATCGTGAACGGGTTGCCATTATAATGGGGACGGCATACGGCAGCAGTTCCAAAGTGGATGAATTCTTCAAGGGGCGTTTGAAAGATGGACCTCGCGGGGCTCATCCTTTCACCTTTCCCGAAACGGTTCCGAATGCCCCGGCCAGTCATATTGCCATATTTCACGGTATTACCGGTCCGAACAGCACCTTCTGCCAGAATGAGATATCTTCGGAAACCGCCATCATGTATGCCCGAAACATCCTGTTGCAGAATCTGGTCGATGTCGTTCTCGTAGGAGGTGCCGACGAGTTGTCGGCAATGCAGTATTCCTGCTACGATGCCGTCCGTGCCCTGAATAGAATTACGGTAAGTGAAGGGGAAACTGTCCAACCCCTCCGCGGCGGCGGTCTTGTTCTTGGTGAGGGCGCGGGTATGCTTGTTATGGAACGATCCGAGTTTGCACGGAGTCGAAATGCAAGAATTTACGGCTGCCTGAAATCTGGCATCATCACGGGAGGTGCAGTGGCAATCAATCGATATGATGCCGAAGGAATACAGACGGCCCGTGCGGTGACCAGCGCCATGGAAGATGCCGGCGTCGGCCCCGATGATATCGATCAAATCGATATCTCAGCCAATTATTCGAGAGAACTCGATACGATGGAAGCTGCCATGCTACGCCGGATCTTCGGTAAAAAAGAAGATGAGATTGCGGTGTCGCCGCTCAAATATCGTATAGGAGATTTCGGAGGTTCCGGCATTGTCAGAGCAGCCGCAGTGCTCCTGAGTATGCATGCGGGGGTACCCCTGCCGGCAGTAACCACTGATATCCTTATCGATGGAGCTTGCACTGACCTTCAGTGGAATATAGGCGCATCAGGATCCGTGCTGGTAACCATGATGACGAGCAATACCTTCGGTGGTGGCAGCAGCAGCTTAATTTTTACGATGGCGTAGGCGGTGAGCAGGCATGAATGTTCTCCTTGTATCACCCAATGTGGAATCACTCCCCGATCCCGTCTTTCCGCTCGGTCTTGCTCAACTCTCCGCCATTTTGAAGCGCGACGGGATAAACCACGAAATACTCGATCTTTGTTTTTCCGATGATTACGACAGTTCGATCGAATCGGCACTTCATTCTGTTGACCCCGATGTGGTGGGACTGTCGCTCCGAAATATAGATAATGTAAGTTATCCCCATTACATAACCTATCTGCCGTTCTATCGTAAGGTTATTGAAACAATCCGAAAGCATGGCGATCCATTGATCGTTCTCGGCGGCAGCGCTTTTGCTTTACTTCCCGACGAACTGATCTCATACCTGGATGCCGACGTGGGGATCATCGGCGAAGGGGAGGCGGCGTTTCTGGAATTTCTGAGACAATGTGAACGAAGCAGTGCTTTACACAAATACAAGGGTTCGAGGATCATCGACGGACGACATGGTAAATTCGTCGACCTTGACGCACTGCCCCTTCCCGATCGGACAGGGTTTGACAACGAAGGCTATTTGCGATGGGGCGGCATGGGCAACATTCAGACAAAAAGAGGATGTCCCTTCACCTGTATTTATTGCACCTATCCTATCATCGAAGGTGCCCGAGTCAGACTGAGGAATCCCGGTCGCATCTGTGATGAAATTGAGCAGATGCTCGATCTGGGTATAACGAATATATTTGTCGTTGATAATGTGTTCAACGCGCCCATAGATCATGCCGAATCGATCTGTCGGGAGATAATTAAACGGAACATTTCAGTTTCCTGGAGCTGTTATGCCAATCCACGGTTTGTCACACATCGCCTTATTGATCTGATGATTGAAGCGGGATGCACCAGTGTGGAATTCGGCAGTGACTCCGCCGATGATGTCATGCTGGGCAATCTTGGAAAGAACTTTACCGTTGATGACCTCAGGAACGCATCGGCGGTATGCCGGGATGCGGGGATGTCATTCTGTCATTCCCTCATTATTGGAGGTCCGGGGGAAACTCCGGACAGTGTTCATCATACTTTTAACACGGTGAACGACATGTCTCCGACAGCTGTTATCTGTATGATCGGTATCCGGATATTCCCTGGAACCACATTATCGTCTAAGGCCATGAAAGAAGGATATATTGCACCGAATACTGATTTCCTGAAGCCGGTGTTCTATCTTTCTGAGGCGATCGAACATGGAATCCTTCCCTTTGTTGAGCAGTACTCGCAGACTCACTCAAACTGGATATTTCCGGGGCTGAATATTAATATGACGCAGGAATTGCAGAAAAAGTTACGGCGCTTCGGGGTCAGGGGGCCATTGTGGGAATATATGAGGCGCCGCCGGGGTTTTTTACGAACACGGTAAATCAGTGTATCATGCAATATATTTCAGATGATGAGGGACTCGTATCCCGGCATTGTTGTGAACACAGAGGATTCTGTAAATGTGAAAGGAGATTGATATGACGATGAAAATGAAGGGACCTGTTCTGGTTCTTGTTGCTGTTGCACTGATATTCATGAGTGGTTGTGCCCAGAACTATTATGTCAAAACGCCTACGCCCTCCGCGTCGCTCTATACCGATAAAGGCGATGCGGAAACCGGTTTGAAGATAGAGGATCAGAGAGTAGGAGACGATAAAAATTTTTCCGTTGGAAGGTTAAAGGTTAATCTGAAAAACATCGAAGACGAAATGGCATTTCTCCGGGAAAATCTTATCCAGGAATTGAATTCCCGGGGCATTGCCGTCGTGGCATCCGAATCGGATGATACGCCTCTCCGGTTTATCGTCAGAAAGTACCGTATTCGGAATCATCGAAGCACAGGATTTTCTCCTTTTCAGACTGCAACGATCGTGAGCGGGGACTATGTGAGCAACGGAGAGACCAAGAAGCTCGCCTTTTATTTCCGTATCGGCAAGGTTCCCATGTGGTCGATGAAGGAAGTGGTCGATCCGTGCTACAGCATACCACTGTCAATAATGGTGAAGGAACTCGCATCAAAAATAAATCGATTTTCCTTCGACCTCCAGATGCCGCGAGAAAAGGTGGAAGCGCTAGTGCAGGAAATAGAGGGAAGCGAGGATAACTTTCTGTTCCTGAAAGTCCTCGAACTGGGCTATACCAACCATCCCGCCGCAATCGGGCCGCTTGTTCAGCTTACCGATCATGATGACGACTATGTGAAAGTGGCTGCCATATGTTCACTCGGTGTTCTCGGTGCGGTTGATCAATTTGAATTTCTTAAAAAATGGTAACTATTCAGCACAATGTTCTTTTACATCTATAAATGCAGGGTACTTTCCCTGAAAGAGCAGACATAGGGCATCGGACGCAGTAACGCCATGTTTTCTGCATGTGGACAGGTAGCTTCGG